>CAUHFD010000113.1 GCA_959605275.1 uncultured Eubacteriales bacterium
CATAGCCGGAGAATTTTACGGATATATCAGTTGCGGCTACGCTGCCGGTTACTTGACCGGTAGGATCAAATTGAAATCCGGGATTCGGCGTTCCGCTCGTATTGTATTTTTTCTTTTCTATTCCTTTTTGAATCAATTCCGCATTGGTGAAATTGCTAAACTCCTGTCCCTTTTCTTTTTTCAGCTGGTTATCACGTAAAAAAGAAACCTTTGACATGGACATACCGTCTATATTGTTGATGCCCCTGGATTTCACGGCATCATAACCGGGTGTGCTTCCGCCCCAATGAACGAAAATGGTATTAAGCGGCGCGCTGCAGTCCAGGAAATAATGTCTGACAGAGCGCACAGAGCCTATTTTCGGCACAGACTGATAGTCGGCGAATACTGCCATAATTCGGGTAATACCGCCCTCCACTACGATTTCATAGCAGATATCCGCAGAAGAAAGCCCGTATTGCGGCCACGCCTTCTTGATATTATTTACCATAACAGATACCGGTCGTTTTCCGACAGCGCGATCCTTTAAATTATATTCTCCGGTAAGCGGATTGAGATTTTCATCTTTTTTTACCGGTGTTTCAGAGGGAGTGTCTTCTGTTACAGAAGAATTGTTTGCGGTGTTGCTGTTTGTTCCGGAGGGAACCGGGTTTTCGCCGCAGCCTGCAGCAGACATAACAAGCAGCACAGCCGCGACAAGCATGCTGAGTTTCTTTTTCATATGGATGAACCATTCCTTTCTGCGGCTTTCAAAAGCAGCCGCTTGCTTGGAAGGAGCGCGGGAGCGTTTCTTCTAAATGATATTCATGGATGCGAATCCTTAGAAAACAAATGTAATTTTTCGCAAAGGATTCGCATGACAGACAAACTTTTTTTAAAACAACGGTAATTTTTTGCCGATACTGGTGTCGGTATTTACACTGGCAAAATTATAAACAAACATGATTTGATCGTAATCATCAACCGAAACATAATTGCTTAATTTATTCACATATCTAAGATCTACAAGAGTGATCTCGCTGTAATGATACATATAAAACTGTACCATAGAGTGCGCATAAGAATCTTTGATAATCAACAGCTTTTTCTGATTCGCTACATTGGTTTTTACCGATACACAAGGCTCGTTCTGACCGAGAAAAGTATTATATTTATCTTTTTTATCCAGATAATTTCTGAAAAAGATACTTTGGTGCTCTGATGACTTTTGTCCTGAATTGACCGTAACAGTTACCTGAGGTTCTCCGGTAGACAGATGATAAAGGTCAATTGTATCAGGCGTACATTTTTCATATAATGTTTTGGAATACAACGTTCCTTTGAAATCATGGCTTGCATGTTCCACATTAAATTTATCTATCTCATTATGAGCAAAACCAAGCGGTTTGGCAGAAGAAAAATATCCGAGATAGGCACCTAAACTGGTCCAATGATGGTCGGTATTATAATAAATGTATTGATTCTTTGCGGACAACAGAGGGGTAAACACATCAATACAAGTCAGATTTTTATTGGAAGCAGTATAGATGCTGTCAATCACCTTTTTTTGATCAAAATACGGTGCCATAAGCGGCAACTGGTCGGTATAAATACTTTCGGCAGTAGGTACGATCATTAAAAAGGTCGGCTTTTTATATTTTTCCGCAAAGGAGTTGATCGCTTCGGTGTTTTGCTTGATAATGTCTTCGTTGAGTTCTTGATGTTCAATCAGGCGTTTTTCTGTCAGATATACGCCGTTAATTTCTCTCTTGTTGGTTATGATCTCCATTTGGTTTTTCAGCTGAATCCATTTTTCCCGTAACACAAAATGGTCAGCAAAAAACTTTTCAAAAGCGGACATAAAACTTTTGTCTTCAATTGTCTTCAGCGTTGGAACCGGGAATTCCTGAAGATAACGGTTTTCGTTTTCAGAAAAGGTCTTTTTCGGCAGGAAAAGAGTCAATGCCGGTAAAAGAATCAGGAGAACGGTAAATATTACAATATTAGCGGTTAACTTATTTGATTTCATATCAATCACCACTCCTCCTTAAAATCTGAAATACAAAAACGGATTGTAAGTGGCGAACACAAGATATGCGGTAGACGCCACCATTAATGCTGTCTGATATATCGGATAAACACCGGAAATCAGTACCGGATGGCTTTCCTGCAATTTTGCTGCCAGCTTCTTCGGATAATCGGTGCTGCCGATGATGCAAATCAGAAAGATGATTGCATAGGAAGCCAGATAATAGATACTTTTTGAATCAATAATTCCCACTGAAGAGCCAAAGAACATGACTTTCAGATAAGAGAGAATTTTAGGAATACTGTCGATTTCAAAGATGACCCATCCGATAACGACCAGTAAAAAGCAATAAGCGGTGCTGAGAAAAGCGGGCAGCTTTTCCAGTAATTTTCCCAGGAATAACCGCTCCAAAATAATCAGAATACCGAAATATAATCCCCAAACAATGAAGTTCCAGCTTGCCCCGTGCCATAAACCGGTTAAAAACCAGACGATCAGTAAATTTCGCAGTGTGGCAAGCTTGCCGTTTCGGTTGCCTCCCAGCGGAATGTAGACATAACATCGAAACCAGGTGCCGAGTGTAATATGCCATCTGCGCCAAAATTCGCTGATGCTTCGGGATAGATAAGGATAATTAAAGTTTTGTGGGAATTCAAAACCCAACATTTTTCCCAATCCCACTGCCATATCGGAATAGCCGGAAAAATCAAAATAAATCTGGAAAGTAAATGCCAGTATTCCAAGCCATGCCGTCAGGGTAGAAAGCTGAGAAATATCGGTGGCTTTGATGGTTGTCCAAAGGGCGCCGATATTGTTGGCAATCAATACTTTTTTGCCGAGTCCCAGCAGAAAAATACCGATACCTTGGGATACCTTTGAAGTGGTAATGGTACGATGATCAATTTCATTGGCAACATCCTGATAACGGACGATTGGTCCCGCAACGATCTGGGGAAACAGGGAAACATAAGAAATATAGTTAATCAGACTTTTTTGTACCTTGATATTGCGCATGTACATATCAATACTATAAGACATACTTTGGAAGGTGTAGAAAGAAATGCCAATCGGGAGAGGCAGTTTCGGATCGGTAATTTGCGTGCCGAATAAATCATTAAAATTCTGAATCAGGAACGAACTGTATTTAAAGGTTGCCAACAGGCTGAGGTCTATGATAACAGACATCAGCAAAAATACAGTCCGAAGTTTGGGACGGTCGTCATATTTATCCATCAATCGTCCGGCGGTGTAATCTACAACAGTGGTAAACAACATTAGCAGGACGTATACCGGCTCTCCCCATGCAAAGAAAATAATACCGGAAATGAAAATAACAATATTTTTCCATTTGGACGGGACTAAATAGTAAGCAATTAAAACAACGGGTAAAAATACATATAAAAAAGTCAGACTGGAAAATACCATATTTCATATTATTTTTCATTTGGCAATGAAAAATTTCCTCCTGTTTTGTTTTCATACTGTTATGTTTTCGGATCTTTTTGAGGGGTAACGATACACGTTGTCGAGATGTCTTGCTCTTTGATCTTCTTGACCATCAGACGATACTCATCCGCAGTCATAGTTGCATTGATCATTTCCAAAATAGAATTAGTGGTCATATAATGCGGAAGGTTCAGATATTGCAGTAAAAGTTTCCGATATGCGGCACTGTCCGATCCGCCGCTGAATCCATCCTCATATAAATCAAGCTTGGTGATTTTATCACCGGATGTTGTTTTTTGTTCCGGTGTGATGCCGGCTTGCATCAGCGCTTTGAGAATGATTTCATCCGGAATTCCTTCTACTCCGAGCAGTCCTTCTTTGGAAATTTTCCTTTTTCGCTTTTCCTTTCCCGCTATTTCGGGAATATAGACGTTGGTGATCTGCCCGGCGGGGACAAAGCTTTTAATGTGATTTCGGATTTTAAAGCCGGCGCTGTCCGAATCGGTCAGAATGATAATACCGTTTTGTTCAGCGAGTGCTTTAATTAATCGGCGCATTTCTCTGTCTTTGAAAATGCGAAAGCCGTTGGTAGCTAAAATTGTTGCGTCCAAGATGCGGCTGAGCTTTTGCTTGTCATATTTTCCCTCAACAATCACACATTGTGTCAGCTTGATCATTCTTTCAGACCTCTTTCGGTGTAGAAGGCTATCGGAAGCGGGATTCCTTTACCGTAATCATTTTCGTGATAACCAGTTCCATGATTGTACGGTCATCAGTGCGGGAAGATTTTAATTTTAAATCCGCTTCCGAAAGGATGGCAATGCACTGTCGTAACTGACCTACCGAAACCGCAGACACATCCCGAAACGCGTTTTTAATACGAAAATCCCGCCCCTTATAATTAAAGTCTTGTATCACGGCGGAAACAGGAATTTGTCCTGCTTTGGCAATTGCGGCTTTGTACAGGTCCGAAAAAGACATGTTCAGCGCCCCCATAATGGCAAGCGGTTCCAGTCTCTGATATAAAAGCTCGGAAAGAATATGAAAGGAACGCTCATATTCCCGTTTGAGGATTGCCTTTGCCAGATCAAAAGCAGAGGATTCTACGGTTTTGGCGGTCAGCATGTCCACGTTTTCTTTGGTGATTTCACCGTTGCCTACAAAACAGCATAGTTTTTCCATTTCGGTCAGCAGAACACTAAGGCTGTCTCCGCATCGGTCGATCAGATAGCAGGCAAGATAAGGAGAAAGCTTACAGCCGGATTTTGCGGCGGTATCCAGCAAAACTTTTTCAAGCTGCGATTGGGAAAGAAACTTAAATTCGGTCACAGTGCCGCTTTTTTCTATCAATCCCAGAAAGGACTTTTGCCTGCTTGATTTTTTTAAGTCAATTTCGTTTCCGGCATAATGAAAGATAAGTACAGTGTCCGGCGGCGGATCTTTGACTAACTCCTTTAGGGCATTTAAATCCTTTTCCGATAGCTTCTCTAAGTCAAGACTGCTGACGGTAACACACTTTTTTTCTGCCATTACCGGGTAAGCCTCGGCAGCATCAATAATTTCAGCAACGGTCACACGGCTGCCGTCAAATTGCTGCAAATTAAAACAGGAACTTTGCTTTCCGACCGTTTTCCTGATTAGAGCAGAAAGATGTTTTTGCAGCTGATACGTTTCTTTTCCATATAGCAGATATACCGGTGAAAGCTCACCCTGACGGATAGATTTTGCAAGTTCAGCATCGCTTAATACAGCCATTTGCCAGCTCCTTTGATTTTTACGGAACCGTTCTTGTGCACCAATACCGGAGTAATGCCTTGCACAGTTCCGTCTACAATTTGAATATCCGGATGATTTGCAATCATCTCATCATTGATACCGCCTAACATTATAACATAATCGACCGGTTTTTCAAATACCATATTGCAATCCTTAACCAAAATGTAAATATTTTCTTTGCCGGTTTGATGGTAGGATGCAAACTGTTCGTTATATTCGCCGATGATAATGTTTGTTTCTCCGTATTCTATGATATAGTAAACCTTTTCGTTTTGCGTTCGCACTTTTATTTGCAGTTCTTCACCGGACCGGATATCATAGTTATCCGGCTTGATGATTTTCTGACAGGATATACTGTCAGGCGGAATGGCATCCTCGGTAATGACAGTTCCGATGGCGGCGTACTGACTGAGCTCCTGCAAGGTCGTGACGCTTCCGCTTTCTGCTACAACAGGAAAAGTTTGTATGCCGTTGGAGTCGGATAGTCTCGAAATCAAGCTGTTGCAGCGAAACAAAATACTTTGTTCCCGACAGTCCATTAAAACGGCAGTATCTGTACCGACGGTGCAGACCGCAATGTTCAGAACGTCGCGGTAAACCACAGCATGGGTAATGATTCCGCCGGCAAGGAGGACAGCAGACAGCAGAGCGGTAAGAGAATATTTAAATCGAAAATTGCAATATCGAAAGGTAAAGAATAATAAAATTATGGTCGCCAGTATCCAGAAATATACAAAACGATATCCAAGCGGGAGATAACTGTAAGGAATTTTCGTTCCCAAGGCGGTGATTCCGTCAATTGCCTTGATACAGAGGGTCAGAAATGCCGCAAGTACCTCCGCTATCATCAAAAGGTAGGGCAAAAATGCTAAAACAAGGGTAAGCAGTCCGACAACCAGTACAACGGTAAATAACGGTGAAAGTAAAATATTCCACAAAGGTGCCAGGATTGCCATTCCCTGAAAAGCGTACGCGGTGACGGGCAGAGTGGCAATTGTGGCAGAAAGCGTCACGGACAGCAAATCCGATACCCATATCCAAAACGGATGCTTTCGTTTCCATTTTTGTACAAAGAAGCTTTGTATTTTGGATGCGAACAGTAGAATACCCATAGTAGACAAATAGGTAAGCTGAAAGCTGAGACTCAGCACCAGATAAGGATTTACAAGCGCAAAGACCAACCCGACAAGCCCCAGAGAAGTCAAAGCGTCTGAATCTCGGTTAAACAGCTTGGCACTGTAGAACAGCAGCAGGGTAAAACCTGCGCGGCAGACGGCAGGCTGGAATCCTGCAATCCCCATAAACAAAACAATAATTGCCATTCCGATGGCATATCTCGGCTTTCGCTTCAAACGAAATGCTTTCAGCGTACGGATTACAAACTGGCTTAGAATGACAAAATGGAGCCCGGATACCGTCAGCAGATGTACCACTCCGGTATGAGTAAAATTGCGATAGTATGCATCGGAAAGATCGGTTTTCTCTCCCAAGAGCACTGCCTTTATAAAGCCTGCTTCCTCGGGGGTAAATAATGACTCGGCCTTTTGATTCAGACTGTCACGAAATTGATACAGCAAGCGGGACAGATGGAAGCCGTCATCCGGGGTAACAGTGAGGTTACCCTCTCGGACATAGCCGTAAAGATAAACACCGTCCGCTTTTGCAGAATCCTGAGGAGAATACAGCCCGTATTGTTCAGATGGAAGATAACAATATGTATTTGCAGATATCCTGTCGGCAACCCTTATTGAAATACTGTTTTCCAGGTAGAGCCGTATTTTGACAGGACGGAAAGTCTGAATGATTTCATTATCCAGACGAACTGTAAGGACTTGTTTTCCTTTTCCAGAAACAGAAAGGTCGGTAACGGTGCCGGCGACCGTCTTGTGTTGTTTATCCAGCTTGGCAGCAGGAAGATAATTAAAATAAGTATGGACAGAAAACGTACCCAAAGCAATAGCGGCTGTTATCAGGACTAACGCAAGCTTTGGAGTGCGTAGTGGTTTAATTAGTGATATTAAAAGCGCCGCAGTCATGCAAAATGCCGCAATGCCGATATTGAATGGCAAAGGAAGAGCAGATGCGGTCAGCAGTGTAAACAAAAATGTAATACCGATTACTGCAATCGGACGAACAAAACCTTTTCGACCCATTTTGGCTCTCCTTTTCCATTATTAAAACCGACAGATGTTTCCCCTGAAAAGGGGAATGACAACAATCCCCAAAGAATTGTTGCCATTTCGTTTACAGAATTATGCTTTCGGAAATACAGGAAGCGGCTCTAAAAAGATAATATCATCCCGCTGAGCTGCATCGCCTTCTGCCAGGACAGCGCATTGTCCGACCAGATTGCCGCCGGATTCGGATACCAATTTATCCAAAGCATTTAAAGATTCTCCCGTACTGATCACATCATCCACAATCAGAACTCTTTTGCCGCTTAAGTATTCTGCCTCGGTGCTGTCCAGATACAGTGTTTGCAAATTAGCAGTAGTAATAGATTTTACGTTTACCGCAATCGGATTTTTCATGTAAAGTTTGGTGGATTTCCGTGCGACGATATATTTGATTCCGAGCTGTCTCGCCATTTCGTAAGCAAGCGGAATGCCCTTAGACTCGGCAGTGACAATGACATCTGCCGCCGGCGTTTTTTTGATGAGTTCCGACGCGCAGGCAATGGTAAGCTCTACATCCGAAAACATAACAAATGCGGCAATGTCAAGATTTTTATTGACCGGACAAAGCGGAAGATGTCGTTCCAGCCCGGCAATTTTCATGGTATAAACGTCATTCATAACAGTACTCTCCTTTTATCCGAAATTTACATTCAGCTTGCCGCCGCCCAGCACGTGAAAGTGCAGATGGCGTACACTCTGTCCGCCGTTCTCCAGCACGTTTGTGACCACGCGGAATCCGTTTTTGATGCCAGCCATTGCAGCAAGTGTCGGTATTTTGGAAAAAATGTAGCTGACAATTTCTGCGTTGGTTTCATCAATTTGATCTGCTCCGTCCAGATGCATTTTCGGTATTACCAAAAAATGGATCGGAGCTTGCGGCTGGATATCATAAAAAGCGAATATCTTGTCATCTTCATATAGTATTTTGCTGGGAATTTCACCGGCAATGATTTTACAAAACAAACAATCCATATAAATCATCATTCCTTTCTTTCCTAAAGCAATATTGCATGAAACACGCCGGAATTACTGCTCGGTCAATTTTTGTACGACGGACGGAAGCTGTGCTAAAGCCTCATCTATTTTGAAAATCTCCGATACACCTGCCATAGCGCTATCAGGACGTCCTCCGCCTTTACCGCCGGCTAACGCCGCAATTTCTTTAATAATCATGCCGGCATGTGCGCCCTTTTCGATCGCTTCTTTTCCGCAGACTGCGATCATCGTACCTTTGCCGTCGGCAATGCTTGCAATAACCGCTACCATTTTCGGAGCCTTTTCCTTGATCTTATCTCCCATGATCCGAAGAGCATCCGGTTTCACTGAGTTAAAGGAAGCGGAAACGACCCGCACGCCGTTAATGTCGACGGTAGAATCTTCCAAAATATTCATCTTCATATCTGCAATTTCTGCATTCAGAGCTGCCAGTTCCGCATCTTTTGCTTTCAGCTCAT
>CAUHFD010000114.1 GCA_959605275.1 uncultured Eubacteriales bacterium
GATCCGATTCCGGTCAGAAAGGCACTGGCGGATGGCTGCGACAAGGTGATTGTTGTCCTGACCCGAGATCGGAATTATCTGAAATCTCCCGAAAAAATGCGGTCAATATATCGGCGTATGCTAAAAGAATATCCTAATATGATTGCGGCGCTGGATCACCGCCATGAAGTATATAATCAGACTTTATCCTATTTACGGGAGCTGGAACAGTCTCAAACTGCATTGATCATTGCACCGGCGCAGGAAGTCACACTGGGACGGTTTGACAATTCGCGTGAGAAGCTGGAGGAGCTTTACGAACAGGGATATCAGCAGGCTAAACTGCATGATAAACAGTTGAAAAATTTTTTATCGCGGGAATAATCGGAAACGTTTTCTGTCAATAGAAAGGAAGAAGGATAGCGTGAAAAATGATATTTTTCACACTCCATTTGTTCCGGTATTGCGCAAAGCATAATACCGGAACAAATTCAAAAAGGAATGGTGATTTTTATGAGTGTTATGTTTGTGGAATATCCGAAATGCACAACCTGCCAGAAAGCAAAAAAATGGCTGACAAAACGCGGGGTCGTTTTCACCGAACGGCATATTGCGGCGGAAAATCCGACTGCCGGGGAACTGCGTGAATGGCAGCAAAAAAGTGGTTTGCCCTTAAAACGATTTTTTAACACCTCGGGATTAAAGTACAAAGCTTTGGCTTTAAAGGATAAGTTGCCGCAGATGAGCGAGCAGGAGCAGCTTAATCTCCTTGCCACTGACGGGATGCTGGTCAAACGCCCGATTCTGATAGGGGAAAACTTTGTATTAGTTGGTTTTCGGGAGAGCGAGTGGGAAGCGGCGCTTCCTATTTGAAAAAGCAACAAAGGCTGCGGTAAAGCAGCCTTTGAGTGTATCATAAACCCATTATCTTTCTGTGATGGGTTTCAGTCTGTCGAAAAACTATAAATTATAGCCCTTTATAATGGAGAAACCGAGGACATGTGCATCGCGTATTGCTATGCAAGGCGAATCGACGTTCTCGACAATCCGCGTCGCAACGTGGATTGTGGGGTGCGGTTGGGAGAGGGGAAAGTCCCCTCTCCCAGAGCGTTGTCGACTTTATCGACACGCTCGAACCCATTATTTTTCTGTGATGGGTTTTGCTTTTTCCTTGGTGTGTTTGGCTTTCCCTTGTAGCTCCGGTACGGGCGGAACGTCGTTTTTCGGGAAGTGTGTCTTATGATTGCTTTCGGTTCCGTGCGGGTCTTTCGGATCCGGTCTGCGCATGCCGGCTTTTGCCATTTTGCCCAGCCTCCTTTTTACAGATTATTTCTGCATTATTATTTCCCGATTCGATGTTATTATTTCATGCGCAGCCGACATTATTTATTTTGCATTTCACAGACTTCGTTGACCACTGCGATTGTAGTCAAGGTGTCTCCCAACTGGGTGAAAAAAGCAGCAAGGACAGCTACTTGTTCCGGAGCGCAGTTTTGCGCAATATAGTTTGCAGTCAGGGTGACTGCTTGGGTGACTTCAAAAGCATTCATGAAAAATTTGCTCCTTTCCGGCTATTATCGAAGAACAGCCAATATTTTACCTCATAACTAATATATGCGAAAACGGGAAAGGTGGTAGGATTTCAGACCGAAATAATTTCTAAGCCGGGCACCATGCTCCAATGATATTCTAAAAGGAAAAACAATGACGGATTTCTCATTCGCCGATATTGTCTTGACAAAAAGACCCGGACAGCATATAATAAACAAAACAGCTTAAATGCAGAGAACAGAAAGAGTAGCGGATATACTTGCGTGTCAGAGAGAAGTCTCATCGGCTGAAAGGACTTTAACGGGAGCATCTGCGAAGTGCCTCTGGGAGCAGATAAGGCGAAAACATGACGTTAGTAGCTTTATTCGGGGTGGTTGCCGTTATCATGACCGGTCGAGTGATAAATTGAAGTGGGACCGTGGATTATTCCGCCTTCGTTTTTGTATTTGCAAAAGCGGAGGTTTTTTTGTTTTTTGCTGTTTTGTATATTCAATCGGAAAGACAGAGTTAATCGAAAACGAAATCGCAACATATATATTAAAGGAGGAAGCAGTATGTTTAATCGGCTGCGGTATGATATCCGTGCAATCAGAGAACGTGACCCTGCGGCACGGAGCGGATTGGAAGTGTTTTTGCTTTATTCGGGATTACATGCGGTTATCTGGTATCGCATTGCGCATTGGTTTTTTAAGCATCATCTTTTTTTTATTGCTCGTCTGCTTTCGCAAACGGCAAAATGGCTGACAGGCATTGAGATTCATCCCGGCGCAACCATCGGCAAAGGATTGTTGATCGATCACGGCTCCGGAGTTGTGATCGGAGAAACCGCCGAAATTGGAGATAATTGTACCATTTATCAGGGAGTAACCTTGGGCGGAACCGGGAAGGATAAAGGAAAGCGGCATCCGACTCTCGGAGACAATGTGATGGTTGGCTCCGGCGCCAAAATATTAGGTCCGTTTAAAGTAGGAGACAATTCTAAAATAGCCGCCAATGCAGTTGTGCTGGAGGAAATTCCCGAAAACTGTACTGCGGTCGGTGTGCCGGCTCGAATCGTGCGCAGGGACGGCCGAAAGCTATGCAATGATATGGACCAGGTGCATATTCCCGATCCGGTATCACAGGAATTGTGCAAACTGCGCCAGCGAATCGAACATTTGGAAAGTAGGCTGCAAGATCAGCAAGAAGAACAAAACAAAGCATAACCGAAAGGAATGGAATCAAAAATGAAAATATTTAACACGTTATCCCGCCAAAAAGAAGAATTTGTACCGTTGACACCCAATGAGGTAAAAATGTATGCCTGCGGACCTACCGTATATAACTATATCCATATCGGAAACGCGCGGCCGATCTGCGTGTTTGATGTACTGCGCCGGTATTTTGAATATCGAGGTTACAAAGTGACCTTCTGTCAGAATTTTACCGATGTGGATGACAAAATCATTCGAAAAGCAAACGAAGAAGGGGTATCTTCCCTTGATGTTTCAGAGCGGTTTATCAAAGAGTATCAAATCGACGCAAAGGGCTTGAATGTGAAAGAAGCAACGGTGCATCCTAAGGTAACTGAAAACATTGACAAGATTATTGATATTGTGCGAACCCTAGTGGAAAAAGGATTTGCTTATCCGTCTAACGGGGACGTCTATTTTCGCGCCGCAAAATTTGAGGAGTACGGTAAGCTTTCCCATATGCCGTTAGAGGATCTGGAAGCCGGTGCACGGATTGACGTAAGCGAACAAAAGGAAAATCCGATGGACTTTGCGCTTTGGAAAAATGCAAAACCGGGTGAGCCTTTCTGGGATTCTCCATGGGGAAAAGGACGTCCCGGCTGGCATATTGAATGCTCTGCAATGGCAAAGAATTATCTCGGAGATACCATCGATATTCATTGCGGCGGTCAGGACTTGATTTTCCCGCATCATGAGAACGAAATCGCTCAGAGCGAGTGCGCAACCGGAAAATGCTTTGCCCATTATTGGATGCACAACGGCTATATCAATGTGGATAACCGCAAAATGTCCAAGTCGCTCAATAATTTCTTTACTACCCGGGATGTAGCCGAAAAATACGGCTATGAGCCGATTCGTTTTATGATGCTGCAGGCGCATTACAGAAGCCCGATCAATTACAGCGTTGATGTGATCGAGCAATGCCGATCGGCACTGGAACGGCTTTATACCTGCCGTGATAACATTGATTTTGTTCTGCAGTCGGCAAAGAGCGGTGCGGTTCGCACCGATGTGAAAGAACTCACAAACAGCTATCGTCAGAAGTTTATTGATGCAATGGAAGACGATCTGAATACGGCAGATGCCATTTCGGTGCTGTTTGATTTGGTACGGGATATCAACACATTGCTGACCGATAAGAAAACGGTTAAAGAAGAAATCGAGCTGGAACGGGATTTGTTTGACGAGCTCGCTGATGTTTTGGGATTGATTTACAATCGGAAAAAAGAAGAAGAAATTCCACAGGAAGTTCTTTCGCTTGTTGAAAAGCGGAAAGAGGCACGCAAAAACAAGGATTTTGCGGAGGCAGACCGTCTGCGCGACGAAATCAGCGGATTAGGCTATTTGGTGGAAGAAACTCGCCAAGGCACAAAAATATCCAAAAAAGCATAATTCTGACGAAAGAAGCAAGCCGATAAGGCTACGGTTGCTGCCATGTTTGATAAAATTATAACCATTGCGCTCAACCCGTCGCTGGATGTTACACTATGGCCGGAAACCTATGACTGCTGCGAGCCGAATCGATGCAAACGAGAAAAAGTTTATCCGGGCGGGAAGTCGGTCAATGTCACCAGAGTTTTGAAAAGCCTCGGTATACCTGCTCGCCTGATCGGTATTGCGGGCAGAGAGAATATTGATTTGCTCCGCGGTTTGCTTGATCGGGACGGGATTGATTACCAACTGCTGGAAACCACCGGCGCCGTGCGGGAAAACATCACAGTGATTACGCCCGATCGCCGTGCGTTTACGGTGAACCGACAAGGTATCCCGATCGAAAAACAGGCATGGGATCGTTTGCCCAGACTGATACAAAAGGAACTCGTGCCGGACGGAGAAAATCTGGTGGTTTTCGCCGGCAGTCTGCCGCCAAATATTTCTGCTGCCGAATACAAAAGACTAATTCTTTCGATCCGCCGGTCCAACGTGAAAATTGCGCTGGATACCGATTTCTTTTCCTTTTCGGAGATACGTGATATTGCTCCTTTTATCATGAAACCAAATCTGAAAGAGGCAGGAAACATATTAAGCCGCTCCGGTATTACTGCCCGAAACGCTTTTGATGCAGCGGCATTGCTTGCAGAGGTAGCCGAGCATGTTTTGCTGAGTATGGGTGCGGAGGGGATTTGTTACCGTCATCGGCAGGAAGGATTCCACGTTCGGGTGCCTGCGGTTACGGTAAGTTCCACGGTGGGCGCAGGGGATACTGCTCTTGCAGGTTTCTTGGCGATGATACAGCAAGGAAAAAATCTGCCGGACAGCGTCAGATATGCGGCAGCGTGCAGTTGTGCCTCGGTTACTTTAGAGGGGACACAGGCGGTAACAAAAGCCATTGTAGGACATTATTTGAAGCAGATTCAAACAACAAGAATCTGATGCTCGGTGGTATTTGACACAGAAAAACGAAAGGATACAAAAAGTTGTATTTTGTCTGATAATACAATTTGTATATTATGTTATGAATCACTATGATGTTGCCATTATCGGATTGGGTCCTGCCGGCGCGACGCTTGCCAGACTGCTTTCAAAAGAGTATAAAGTAATTGCTATTGACAAGAAGGTTTTCGGGGATGATGGCTTCAAAAAGCCCTGCGGCGGCTTGCTGTCCTCTGACGCGCAAAAGGCGCTGGCTAAATTTGATATGACTTTACCGAAAGATGTAATGGTAGATCCGCAGATTTTTGCGGTGAAAACCGTTGATTTGAAAAACAACCTAATCCGTCACTATCAGCGTTTTTATATTAATCTGGATCGGCACAAGTTTGATTTGTGGCTGGAGTCGATTATTCCCGAACGGGTGGAGATACACAGCAATTCCCGCTGTTCGTCGGCAGAAAAAATCGAGGGAGGATATCGCGTTACCTTTCATGAAAACGGAACAGAAAAGGTAATCACTGCGCGGTATTTGGTCGGCGCTGACGGCGCCAACTCATTGGTGCGGCGAACGTTTTATCCGCAAAAAAAGATTCGTACTTACCTGTCGATACAGCAGTGGTTTCATGAATCTCACTCCAATCCGTTTTATTCCTGCATTTTTGATCCGGAGAACACCGATTGCTGTTCCTGGTCGATTTCCAAGGACAAGCAGTTTATTTTCGGCGGAGCGTTTCCGCTGGACCATTCCAGAGAGCGGTTTGAAAATCAGAAAAAGAAATTGGAAAGGTACGGATTTCGATTCGGAGAGCCGTTAAAAACCGAGGCATGCCTGGTTTTACGCCCGTCGGCATTTCATGACTTTTGCTGCGGCAGGGACGGTGTTTTTATGATTGGAGAGGCTGCGGGCTTTATCAGTCCCAGTTCACTGGAAGGAATCAGTTCGGCGATCAACAGTGCGGAGGACTTAAGTCAGGTGTTGAATGCCGGAACCGGGAATCTAAACCGGAAGTACAAGGCAAAAACACGAAATATTCGGTTGAAAATCTTTTTCAAGGTGCTGAAATGTCCGTTTATGTATCAATCGTTTCTGCGAAAGCTGGTCATGAAAAGCGGTTTACAGAGTATCAATATCGTTTCTTCTACAAAATAAAAGCAAAGGGATAGCATCACCGACAGACAGTATATAAGGAGTTTTCTAAATGATAATGGACATACATTCACATACATATTATTCCGGATGCGGTCGGGATAACCCGCGTCAAATCATACAGGCGGCGATTGACGGCGGAATTGAAATTTTCGGAATATCCGATCATAATTATGGGATTGCCGATCGAAAAAAAGAATATTTTGAGCTGTTGACCGCACTCAAAAAGGAATACAGTGAAAAAATAAAGATTGTGCGCGGAATCGAACTTGCCACCGTTGAGAATTTATGGCTGCGGGATGAGGAGGATATCTCCTATTTTGATTATTGTCTGGTGGAGCATATCGATCGTCCCGAAAGTTCGGTCGGATTGGATATTTTTCGTTATGCCGAGCGTTGCGGCTGCAAAACCGGTATCGCCCACACCGATTTGATCGGATTTGCAAAAAAGCTGGGCAAGGATCCGACTGATTTTCTTAAAGCGTTTGCCGAGCACGATATTTTCTGGGAAATGAATGTCAGCTATGACTCGATTCACGGATATCACGAGCATGAATATGTGAAAAGGCTGGTGGAAAGTGAAGAAGAACAGGAAATTGTTCGCAATTCCGGCATTACGGTTTCGGTTGGGTTTGACGGTCACAGAGTAGAGGACTATGCGCCGGAGCGAGTAATTAAGATGTGCCACTTTTTAGAAAGCCAAAGGATACCTATGGTGGCTTTCTAATACCCTAAGTTCCATAAAAGAACCCCGCAGTCAGCAAAACGCCGATTGCGGGGTTTTCTTCAATTTTATGATTTACAGTTGGCTGAGCGCGGCTTCGTCAGCTACCACAATAACGTCGGGATGCATTTGCAAAATGGAGCCAGGAACACTAGGAGTAACAGGACCGGTCAGCACTTTTTTGAGGATTTCCGATTTATCCGCCCCACTGACCGCGAGCACGATTTGCTTAGCCTGCATAATGGTTTTGATGCCCATGGTAATTGCGTGGGTCGGCACCTCGTCAATACTGTGGAAAAAGCGGGCATTGGCGTTTCGGGTGTTTTCCTCTAGGGTGACACAATGCGTTGTCTGCTCAAAGGCTTTATCCGGCTCATTGAACCCGATATGACCGTTGTGCCCCAAGCCCAGAAGCTGAACATCTACCCCGCCCAGACTTTTGATTTTGTATTCATAGCTTTGGCATTCACTGGCAATGTCTTTCGCTTTTCCGTCCGGCAAGTAAGTTTGGTTCATGCGAATGTTGATATGGTTGAAAAAGTTGTGATTCATATAATAGCGATAGCTCTGTTCATGGCTGCAATCCAATCCCACGTATTCATCCAGATTGACGGTCGACACCGCATCAAAGTCCAAGTCCCCTTTCTGGTACCAATCGATCAATTGCTTGTATGTACCGACTACAGTGGAACCGGTCGCAAGTCCTAATACCGAATTGGGTTTTAAAATCACATGAGCGGATAAAATATTCGCCACTTTTCTTGACATGTCATCGTAATTCTTGGCTTTAATCATTCTCATTGTAATATCATTCCTTAAAAATAATTTGTAAATCTGTTTTCAATTTGGATAACCGGCAAAATCGCAATGCGCCGATTACTGTTTATTAAAATCAAAATCACAGCAGCGCAAAAATTCTCTTGCCATGAGAGTGGCGCCTACCTGATTCGGATGAATTCTGTCCCATGCAATAAAGGAAGAATGACGAACACGACAATATTCCGCATACATTTTTTGGAAATCAACCAGTCTGCATTGGTATTTATCAGCAAGCAATTTGCATATTTGGACGTACTCATCCATCCGTGCACGCATAGCATCCTGCTCATTGGGCTCCATATAATACGGAGTAAGGATAAAAATACCTTTGACATCATTCTTAACAGCCAAAATCATTTTTTCCAGGTTGTTTTGGTATTCTTCCGGCTGTACCTGAGTGTCCGGGAGGGCAGGAGAATCAAATTGACGCCAAACATCGTTGATTCCGATACAAATGGATACCCACTGCGGTTTTAAATCCACAACATCGCGCCCAAACCGCTCCAACAAATCACGGCTGGTATTTCCGCTGATACCCGAATTGGTTACTCTGATTTTAATTTCCGGATAAGCTGCTGCCAACAGGTTGTCTATCACGCGGACATAACTGTGTCCGAGATTGTCGAACAAGCCTTCTCCTACCGGACATTGGCTGCCCATATCCGTGACGGAATCCCCGGCAAATACAATACGATCCATATTTTCAAATATCATTTTATCACGGGTCCTTTCTGAAATTTTGTCTGCTTTCGGGAAAACAGCAAGTAATCCGAATTTTTCAGCGTCCTGCTGCCGAAAAGCGAAAAAAGAGTCTGAACGCAAACGACGTTCAGACTCAGCTTGGCACCCTCTACGTGAATCGAACACGTAATTGAGTCTTAGGAGAGCCGCCCAGAACAGATTTCCAACCGCTATATGATGCTGAAAATTCCTTATAAATCAAGGGTTTTCAGCATTTTCGCTGTTCAATAAACACTAACGAAATCCAGCTAATTTCATT
>CAUHFD010000115.1 GCA_959605275.1 uncultured Eubacteriales bacterium
TCTCATCGTTTCTCTTTTATTTCTTTACCCCAACTATTGACATTGAGCCTTTTTTATCATGGGAAACCATCCATAGCATTTTTGCTGCCGCCTAACTTTATCTTCAAATCATAGGGTTAATTAATAGATTAACGAAAAACGTCCATCAAAGTACACTAATCAAGTGGATTTTTTAGTCGGTAGTTTGTTGTAAATTTAACAAAAAAACGGTCAGGATATTATCCAAAAGATACATGGAAAAATGGACGTAATAATGGTATAATTAGAATTACGTAAATATGTCCTGAAAACGCAGTGCAGTAAAGGCGTTCGGGCATATTCGGGCGTTATTTTATCCGCCGGTATTTCCCGGCACAATTGGGAGGGTTCATTTATGGCGACAAAAACAGCATCCGTTGCTTTCGCCGGCACAGAGGAGCAGAAAGAAAAGCTGCTCGCGGTAATCGAAAGCCACCGGAACGACGGGGGTGCATTGATGCCGATCCTGCAGCAAGCGCAGGAGATCTACGGTTATTTGCCAATCGAGGTACAGACGATTATTGCGGAGGAAATGGATATTCCGCTGGAAAAGGTTTACGGCGTAGTTACCTTTTATTCTCAGTTTTCTTTGTATCCGAAAGGAAAATACAAAATTTCGGTATGTCTGGGAACGGCATGCTATGTCAAAGGCTCCGGCGATGTTTACAGCAAGCTGATTGAAAAGCTGGGCATCGAAGGCGGAGAATGTACTGCTGATGGCAAATTTTCATTGGAAGCATGCCGCTGTATCGGCGCATGCGGACTTGCTCCGGTGCTGACGGTGAATGATGATGTTTACGGCAGGCTGACAGTTGATGATGTTGACAAGATCCTGGAGAAATACAATTAAACCGTGCGAAGGTCAGTTTAAATAAAGGGGTTTTGTAAAAGATTATGAAAATCCGGGAAATCGCTGCGCTTTTAGAGGCCGAAGTGCTTTGCTGTGAGGATAGGCTGGACAATGAGGTCTATTCGGCGTGCGGCAGTGATATGATGAGCGACGTATTGGCTTATGTCAAGGATCAGGCGGTTTTGCTGACCGGGCTTGTCAATGCCCAGGTGATACGAACCGCTGAAATGATGGATATGGTTTGTATTGTTTTTGTACGAAATAAGCGGCCGACCGAAGAAATGCTGCAGCTTGCTGCCGAGCATGATATGGTGGTGCTTGCGACCTCCAAACGGATGTATGAAGCATGCGGCAAGCTGTATCAGGCAGGCTTGTATACATTGGGTGAAAGCAATGAGTGAGGCGCTGAAATTTCATTTTGATGTAGACGGTGAAAACTTTACCTCTGCCGGCGAAGCCTCGGTGCAGGTCAAGAAAAAGCTGCGTCAGTTAGGAATGCCGCCGCATGTGATACGCTGTGTATCCATCGCGATGTATGAGGGCGAGATCAACATGGTGATCCACGCGGGCGGAGGAGCTGCCGATGTCTGTGTCAATCAGAATGAAATTACCATTATATTGGAGGATCACGGCCCCGGTATTGCAAATGTCGAACTCGCAATGCAGGAAGGTTTTTCCACTGCGCCGGAAAATGTCCGTTCTCTCGGATTCGGTGCAGGGATGGGTTTGCCGAACATGAAACGATACACAGATACCATGGAAATCGATACCAAACTCGGACGCGGAACGAAAATCACCATGACGGTTCGTACCGACCGAGAAGCACTTACATAAAATTAAAAGGAAAGTAGGTACGCGGGCAGCTGTTTCCCTTTCGGAAAGACAGATTGCTCCTTGCTTATGAATACTTATAAACATTCTGTTTCTTTGGAAGTGGAAAAGTGCAAAGGCTGTACCACCTGTTTACGGCATTGTCCGACCGAAGCGATTCGGATCAGGGAAGGGAAAGCAGTGATCAACCCGGATCGGTGTATTGATTGCGGGGAATGTATTCGGGTTTGTCCGAATAAGGCAAAAAAAGCGATATATCGCAAGTTTGAAAGCATTACCGGATATAAATGGAAGATTGCGCTGCCGGCTCCGACGCTGTACGGGCAGTTTGAAAACCTGGAGGATATCGATTATGTGCTGCAGGGCTTGCTGGACATGGGATTTGATGATGTTTATGAGGTATCAAGGGCGGCGGAACTGGTTTCGGCATATACCCGGCGTTATTTAAAACGGACCGATATCAAAAAGCCGGTTATCAGCTCGGCTTGCCCGGTGGTCGTCCGTTTGATCAGCCTACGGTTTCCGTCTTTATGTGATAAGATCATGCCGATCTTGCCGCCGATGGAGATCGCGGGTATGTTGGCGCGGGAGAAGGCGCGGGAGGAACATCCCGAGCTGAAAGATGAGGATATCTGTATTTGCTTTATTTCCCCTTGTCCGGCGAAGGTCAGTTATGTCAATAATGGCTTTGCAGGGAGAAAAAGCAATGTCGATGTGGTGATTTCGATCAGTGATGTGTATTTTTCTCTGCTTGGCGTCATGAAAAAGGAGAAAACGCCGATACCGGTATCCCGTTCGGGAATGATCGGGATCAGTTGGGCGGCGACCGGAGGGGAATCTTCGGCAATCTTTAATGACAAATATCTGGCGGCGGACGGAATCGACAATGTCATACGGGTACTCGATCAGATCGAGGACGGTAATATTCCGGAGCTGGAGTTTATCGAGCTTAACGCCTGTAACGGCGGCTGTGTGGGCGGCACTATGTCGATGGAAAACCCCTATATCGCCAAGGCAAGATTGCAGACATTGCGGCGGTATCTGCCGGTTTCGCAGAATTGGCTGTATAACAGCGGAAACGAAGACGATACATGGATCCCAGATGAGTATTTTTTCAAAGAACTTCCGACATACCAACCGATCAACCGATTATCCGGGAATATGAGCGAATCGTTTAAAATGATGGCGGATATTGAAAAGATTGTGGAACGGCTGCCGGACATTGATTGCGGTTCCTGCGGAGCGCCTTCTTGCCATGCGTTTGCCGAGGACATTGTATTGGGAGAAGCAACCGAGAACGATTGTATTTTCCGGATGAGAGAGCAAATCCAAAGCCTGTTGCAGCGCAAGGAGGAGCAAAATCATGACAGTGAATGAACTGGCAGAAATCGACGTCTTAGAGTCAGTGCTGCTGCCTGACCCGGAGCGGAATGTGCAGGGCGCTTATGCCGGCGACCTGTTGAGCTGGGTGATGGGCAGAGCAGAGGCAGATAATGCCTTTGTGACCATTATGACGAATGTCAACGTGGTGGCGGTTGCGGCATTGGTGGATCTATCCTGTGTGATATTTGCCGAGAGTGTGGAAATTCCGCTGGAGGTCATTGCGGCGGCGGAGCAAAAAGGCATCAACCTGCTCAGAAGCAGACTGCCGATCTATGAAACCTGCTGTTTGTTGGGGCGAGAAGGCGTATGAGCCGCTATTATTACGATCTGCACCTTCATTCTTGCCTGTCGCCTTGTGCCGATAATGACATGACGCCGAATAATATTGCCGGAATGGCAGCGCTGGCAGGTTTGCAGATCGTTGCGCTGACCGATCATAACAGTTGTAAGAACTGTCCGGCATTTTTTGCGGCATGTAAACGCTACGGCGTGGTACCGGTTGCCGGAATGGAGCTGACAACGGCGGAGGATATTCACTTAATTTGCTTGTTCGAAAACTTGGAAGCGGGGATGGAATTTGACCGGGCATTGTCGGTGCACCGGGTTCTGATTCGCAACCGGACCGATATTTTCGGAGAACAGTTGATTTTGGATGAAAACGACGGGGTCATCGGGACAGAGGAATATCTGCTGTCTAATGCAACTGATTTGAGTATCGAAGATGCGGCAGACTTTGCCCGATCATACGGTGCCGTCGTTTATCCGGCACATATTGATCGGGAAGGAAACGGCATCCTTGCCGTCCTGGGAATCCTTCCCGAAAAGCCGGTATTCCCTGCGGTAGAGTTTCATGACGCAGAGCAGGTTGCGGCGATTCAAACAAAGCACCCCGGCATTGTCGGTAAAAACATTGTGATTTGCTCCGACGCGCATTATATGGCGGATATTCCGGATGCGCAAAACGCCGTTGAGCTGGCGGATGAGCCATACAGCGCCTCATTGGTACGCAGGAATTTGCTCTCGTGGCTGTGTGCAGAGAAAGAAGAAAGCAGGATTGACCGATGAAAGAAATATCGCTGAATATACTGGATATTGCCGAAAATTCGGTCAAGGCGGGAGCGACGCTGATTGAGATTAGCTTGACACAGACCGGAACAGTACTGCAAATTGTCATCAAGGATAATGGATGCGGAATGAGCCCGGAAACCTTGAAGCGAGTGGAAAATCCGTTTTATACCACCCGAACGACCCGCTTGGTCGGATTGGGAATCCCGTTTTACAAATTAGCGGCGGAGCAGACCGGCGGCAGTGTTGCGATTGAGTCGGTGCAAAAAAGTGAGAATGCCGAAGAACACGGAACAACGGTGACTGCGGTATTTCACACCGATCACATTGATTTTATGCCGTTGGGTGATATGGTGTCTACCGTCTGCACATTGATTCACGGTTCTCCCGATATTGATTTTCTTTATCGGCATAAAACGGACAAGGGCTCGGTCAAATTGGATACCAGAGAGGTTCGAAATGCGCTGGGAGAGGATGTTCCGCTGGACTGTTTTGAGGTCATGGAGTGGATCAGAGCCTATCTGGAAGAGCAGTATCAGGCGTTAAAAAATTAGAATCAGATAAAGCAGGCGGAAGCCTGTGCTTATTACAAAATAAATAATACCATATAGAAAGGAAAATCAGAATGAAATCATTAGAAGAACTCGCGGCAATCAGAGACAGAATGAAAAGCACTGTTATGCTGCGTGAAGGCAGCAATGCAATTCGAATTGTAGTCGGAATGGCAACCTGTGGAATTGCGGCAGGCGCGCGTCCGGTGCTTAACGCTTTTGTGGAGGAAGTAAACAAGCAGGGTTTGCTGGATAAGGCGACCGTGACACAGACAGGCTGTATCGGTATTTGCCGTTTTGAGCCGGTTGTGGAGGTTTATGAAGCAGGGAAAGAAAAGGTCACTTATGTTAAAATGACACCGGAAAAAGCACAGCGGGTTGTTGCCGAGCACATCAAGGGCGGCAAAGTTGTTGCGGAATATACCATAGGCAATATGAAAGGCTAATATTGGAGGAAGAAAGAATATGTTTCGTTCACACGTACTGATTTGCGGAGGTACCGGCTGTACCTCATCAGGCAGCAAGAACTTGCAGGCTGCATTGCAACAGGAATTGGAGGCAAAAGGGCTTTCTGAGGAAATCAAGATTGTTCAGACCGGTTGTTTCGGTCTTTGTGCGCTCGGTCCCATCATGATTATATATCCGGAAGGAACTTTTTACAGCAGAGTGACCGTAGAGGATATCCCGGAAATCGTAGAAGAGCATCTGCTCAAAGGCAGAATCGTGGATCGTCTGGCTTATAACGAAGTTCCGGATGAAATTACCGATGAGATTCACGCTTCGCTGAATGACACCGATTTTTACAGAAAACAGCATCGTGTTGCGCTGCGCAACTGCGGTGTGATCAATCCCGAAGTGATTGATGAATATATCGGCGTAGACGGATATGCCGCTTTGGGTAAAGCACTGACCGAGATGACGCCGGAGCAGGTTATCCAGGAAATCAAAGACAGCGGACTGCGCGGCAGAGGAGGCGGAGGCTTCCCGACCGGCGTAAAATGGGGCTTGGCGGCAATGAATGATGCCGACCAGAAATATGTCTGCTGTAACGCTGACGAGGGCGACCCAGGCGCATTTATGGATCGTTCCATTCTGGAAGGTGACCCGCACGTTGTGCTGGAGGCAATGGCGATCGCAGGCTATGCCATCGGTGCGACACAGGGTTACATATATGTCCGCGCGGAATATCCGATCGCGGTACAGCGGTTGGAGATCGCGATCGCGCAGGCAAGAGAGTACGGCTTGCTCGGCAAGAACATCTTCAACAGCGGCTTTGATTTTGATATCGGCTTGAGATTGGGCGCCGGTGCATTTGTCTGCGGTGAGGAAACTGCGCTGATGACCTCTATTGAAGGAAAGCGCGGCGAGCCGAGACCGCGTCCTCCGTTCCCGGCACAGAAAGGTTTGTTCGGCAAACCGACCATTCTCAACAACGTAGAAACTTATGCAAACGTACCGCGGATCATCCTCAACGGAGCAAGCTGGTTCAACCAGATCGGCACAGAAAAATCCAAAGGTACTAAGGTGTTTGCGCTTGGCGGAAAAATCAATAATACCGGTTTGGTGGAAGTTCCGATGGGAACAACCCTGCGTGAAATCATCGAAGAGATCGGCGGCGGCATTCCGAACGGCAAGAAGTTTAAGGCGGCACAGACCGGCGGACCTTCGGGCGGATGTATTCCGGCGCATTTGATGGACACCCCGATCGATTATGACAACCTGATTGCGATCGGTTCGATGATGGGGTCGGGCGGACTGATTGTTATGGACGAAGACACCTGTATGGTGGATATCGCAAAATTCTTCCTGGAGTTTACCGTAGACGAATCCTGCGGAAAATGTACCCCTTGCCGCGTTGGTACAAAACGGTTGTACGAGTTGCTTGAAAAGATTTGCGACGGCAGAGGTGAGATGGAAGATCTGGACACTTTGGAGGAACTTTGCTATCATATCAAGGCAAATTCCCTGTGTGGTTTGGGACAGACTGCGCCGAATCCGGTTTTGTCTACTCTGCGCTATTTTAAAGATGAATATATCGCCCACGTTCGGGATAAAAAATGTCCGGCGGGCGCTTGTAAGAAGCTGCTTAGCTATGAAATTCAAGCCGATAAGTGTAAAGGCTGTACCGCATGTGCAAGAGTATGTCCGGTCGGCGCCATTTCCGGCAGCGTAAAAGAGCCTCATGTGATCGATAAATCGAAATGTATCAAGTGCGGTGCTTGTATGGAAAAATGCCGTTTTGGTGCGATTATTAAGAAATAGATCACATGAATTGGAGGATTTAATCGATGGAAACTGTAAATATAAAAATCAACGGTATGCCCTTGAGTGTGCCGAAAGGCTATACCATTTTGGAGGCCGCGCGCTCGGCGGGAATCAATATCCCGACCTTGTGCTACTTAAAGGATATTAATGAGATCGGCGCATGCCGTATCTGCGTGGTAGAGGTAAAGGGCGCGCGTTCGCTGGTCGCCTCTTGCGTATATCCGGTCAGCGAAGGAATGGAGGTTATCACCAATTCTCCGGCAGTTCTAAAATCCCGCCGGCTGACATTGGAACTGATCCTGTCCACCCATGAGAAAAAATGTCTTTCCTGCGTCCGCAGCGGTGACTGTGAATTGCAGCGTTTGTGTAAAGAGCTGGGCGTGGAGGATTCCGGCAAGTTTGACGGCGCAAGACCGGAGTATGAACTGGACACCTCTGCTCCCCATATGTATCGGGATAATAACAAATGTATCCTTTGCCGCCGTTGTGTTGCCGCTTGTGAAAACTTGCAGGCAGTGGGTGTAATCGGACCGAATGAGCGTGGATTCAACACCCATATCGGTTGCGCATTTGAAGCGGATCTGGGCGAAACTGCCTGCGTTTCCTGCGGTCAGTGTATTGTAGCATGTCCGACCGGTGCGCTGTCTGAAAGAGACGATACCGGTAAGGTATGGGCGGCTCTTGACGATCCGGACAAGGTCGTTATCGTTAATACGGCGCCGTCTATTCGTGCGACGCTCGGCGAAGCGTTCGGCATGCCGATCGGTACCAACGTAGAGGGTAAAATGGTAACTGCCCTGCGGATGCTGGGCTTTGATAAAGTGTTTGATACCGATTTCTCCGCCGACCTGACGATCATGGAGGAAGCAAACGAGTTTATCGAACGGGTACAAAACGGCGGAAAATTGCCGCTGATTACCTCTTGTTCACCGGGATGGGTCAAATTCTGTGAACACTATTTCCCGGATATGGTGGATAACCTGTCCTCCTGTAAATCTCCGCAGCAGATGTTCGGTGCGGTGATTAAGACCTATTATGCCGAGAAAATGGGACTTGATCCTAAAAATATCGTGGTTGTCAGCGTGATGCCCTGTACCGCAAAGAAATTTGAGGCAGGACGTGACGATCAGGCGGCGGCAGGCGTGCCGGATGTCGATATCGCATTGACTACCAGAGAGCTTGCCAGAATGATTGACCGCGCCGGTATTATGTTCACCGAGCTGCCGGATTCCGAATTTGACGCACCGCTTGGCACAGCAACCGGAGCAGGCGTGATCTTCGGCGCAACCGGAGGCGTTATGGAAGCGGCGCTTCGTACTGCGGTAGAAACGCTAACCGACACCAAGCTCGATGATACGACTGTGGAATTCCACGATGTCCGCGGCACCGAGGGCATTAAAGAAGCCTCTTATCAGGTTGGCGACTTGAACGTCAAAGTAGCGGTAGCTTCCGGGCTTGCCAATGCAAAGAAGCTGTTGACCGACATTAAAGAGGGCAGAGCGGAGTATCACTTTGTGGAAATCATGGCTTGTCCCGGCGGATGTGTAAACGGCGGTGGACAGCCGATCCAGCCGGCTTCCGTGCGGAACTTTACCGATTTGAAAGCATTGCGGGCAGCAGCTCTTTATGAGGAAGACCGCAACCTGCCGTATCGGAAATCTCATGACAACCCGGTTATCAAAGAGGTTTATGACAACTACTTTGGCAAGCCGGGCAGTCATAAAGCACATGAAGTTTTGCATACCACCTATGTAAAACGCGGTTTGTATAAATAATGGCTGTTGTATCATTGCAGACAAATAAAGGCTCTATAATAAAAGTTGGGGAAACCAAATAGAGCCTGCAAGAAAAAATAA
>CAUHFD010000116.1 GCA_959605275.1 uncultured Eubacteriales bacterium
TTGGCTTCCGGCGTTTAAGCATTATTGACTTAGACGGCGGAGGACAGCCGATATATAACGAGGACAAAACCAAGGTACTGGTCTATAACGGTGAAATTTACAATTATCAGGAGCTTCGGGAGGACTTAATTGCAAAGGGTCACTTGTTTTCCACTAAAACCGATTCCGAGGTCCTGCTGCACGGGTATGAGGAATACGGTCAGGAATTCCTGCAAAAGCTGCGCGGTATGTATGCTTTTGTCATCTGGGATATAGTTGAGAAAAAAGCCTTCGGTGCACGGGATATTTTCGGCATCAAACCCTTTTACTATTATAAAAAGGACGATTTGTTCCTGTTCGGCTCTGAAATCAAGAGCTTTTTGGCGCATCCCGGTTTCCAAAAAGCCGTGAATGAAAAGCGTTTACCGGAATATCTGTCCTTTGAATATCTTCCCTGTGAAGAAACCATGTTCGAAAACGTATACAAATTGCTGAGCGGACACTGCTTTACTTATCAAAACGGAGAACTGAAAATAGAGCAATATTATAAAATCGAATACAAAATTGACGATTCCAAGCCGCTGGAATACTGGGTGGATGAAATCACCAAAACTTTTGAAGATTCTACCCTTGCTCATAAAATCAGCGACGTGGAAGTCGGCTGTTTTCTGTCGAGCGGCGTAGACAGCAGCTATGTTGCAAAGGAAATCAGCAAAAACAACAAAGTCAAAGCTTTTTCGGTGGGATATGAAGAAGAAAAATACAGCGAGCTTTCTTATGCGGAAGAGTTTGCACAGACGGTGGGACTGGATATTTACACCAAAAAAGTATCGGCAGATGAATTTTTCAATATTGCCCCAACGGTGCAGTATCACTTAGATGAGCCGCTGCCTAATCCTTCAGCACTTCCCCTCTATTTCGTCGCAAACACCGCCGCCAAGCAGGTCAAGGTTGTACTCTCCGGCGAGGGCGCAGATGAACTGTTCGGCGGATACAATTACTATGTAGAGCCGCTGGATTATGAAAAATATCAAAAAATTCCTCGTTGTCTGCGCAAAGCGGCAAGCGGCGTTGCCAAGCGATTACCTAATTTTCATGGTAAACGCTTTCTAATTCGAGGCAGTCAGCCAATTGAGGAGCGTTTTATCCGAAACAACTATGTATTTGGACAGGAAGAACGCAAAAAGGTGCTGAAAAACCCGGAACTTGCCGCCACGCCTACCGCGGCAATGACCAAGCCATATTTTGATAAAGCGCAAAACCTGGATGACGTCACAAAAATGCAATATGTGGATATCCACACCTGGATGCTGTTTGATATCCTGCTCAAAGCTGACAAAATGAGCATGGCAAACTCACTGGAGCTGCGCGTTCCGTTTTTAGATAAAAAAATGCTGGATATCGCATTGCAGCTTCCGTCGAAATACCGCGTCACCAAGGAAAGCACCAAGCTCGCTTTGCGGAAAGCCGCAATCCAACAGCTTCCTCCCAAAACCGCAAACAAGAAAAAGCTCGGCTTTCCGGTGCCGCTAAACGATTGGCTGAAGCAAGATAAATACTATCAACAGGTCAAAACCATGTTCCAAAGCGAAGATGCAAAAAAATTTTTCAATCAAGAATACATTCTGCAATTACTGGAAGATCACAAATCCGGAAAAAGTGGTAACATGAAAAAGGTTTGGTCCGTGTATTGCTTTCTGCTGTGGTACAATGAATTTTTCGTAAAAAGATAAGATAAAAACCGGAGGAGCCCCCTCCGGTTTTCAAGCATCATTTTTTATAAATCGAAATGGTGGTATATTCAAGGACACTAATTGCAGAAAGGAATCATCATGAAAAAATTAGTTCCAATTCTTTTAGCTATCGTTCTGACAATATCGTTTACCGGGTGTACCGATCCGGCATCTTCCTCTTTCTCGGATACAAGTACCGATACAAGCAGTTATGCAAACTCGATGATCAGTTCCGAAGATACTTTAACGGAATCGGATATCGCCGGCTCTGAACCAAAGGTGAGTCGATCAGCTTCCTCTAAGCTGATATCTTCACGCACGGTGTCTGCGAAAGCACCGGTATTCAGCACTGCTCCACGAAAGGAGATAAGTGTACTGATTCCCCCGGGATTTACAGTTCGGAAAATTGCCGCCAGAATGGAAGCAAAAGGAGTGTGCAAAGCCGATGAATTCATAAAAGCCGCCAATACCGGCGATTTCAGCGACTATTCGGTCACCAACGGCATTACCGATCCGCAAAAGCGCTGTTACCGCCTGGAGGGATATCTGTATCCGGACACCTATACTTTTTATGAAAATTCCGACCCCGAAGATGTCATCAAAAAGATCCTACAAAACACGCAGAAAAAGCTGATCGGAAAATACAGCCGTTCCGATATGACGTTGGATCAAATCATCACGCTCGCCTCGCTGATTGAAAAAGAGGGCGGCGGAAACAGCAAAGAAAGCGAAAAAATTTCCTCGGTACTCCACAACCGTTTAAAGCAAGGGAAAGCATTACAATTGGACGCGCCCATTTATTACCTGGAAAACGAAATGGGAGACGCCGACACCCAGAAATACAAAATTTGGTATAATACCTATAATAAAAACGGTTATGACTGTCCGGGGCTTCCCGCCGGTGCAATATGCAGTCCCAGCGCAGCCTCGCTGAAAGCAGCAGCAGATCCCGAAGATACCGATTATCTTTTCTTCGGCAGCGACAAAAACAAAAATTACTTTTATGCCGTTACCTACGATGAATTCAAAGAAAAAGGAGCAGAATTGGGAGTGACCGTCAAATAATGCAAAAATTAAACACGTTATCCCTTGCGCATCAATTCATCGAATCCCATGTTTCTGACGGCGATCTTTGCATTGATGCAACAGCCGGACGCGGCTACGATACTGCTTTTCTGGCAAAATTAGTCGGAGAAACCGGAAAAGTGGTTGCCTTTGATATCCAGCAGGAAGCGCTTGACAGCACCGCAGCATTACTTCGTGAACAAGGCTTGGATCGAAACGTCACATTGTATCTCGACAGTCACGCCAATATGGCACAATATGCTGATGCCGGTACAGTTGCCTGCATCACCTTTAATTTCGGCTATCTGCCGGGTGGAGACCACCATATCTGCACCCATGCCGAATCCAGCATTGCGGCAATCGAGGCAGGGTTACATCTGCTCAAGGATAACGGCATCATGAGCTTGTGCATTTACTATGGCGGAGACAGCGGATTTGAGGAGAAAAACGCATTGATAGATTATCTGAAAACGATTGACAATCGCAAATATACCGTATTGATTACCGAATTTGCCAACCGTCCCAACAATCCGCCGATTCCGGTTTTTATCTACAAGCGGATATAGAACGTTTTTTACTATTATCTGGCATTCAAGACTAAAAAAACACCCGTGTGTCCAAAAGGGCACACAGGTGTTTTTTCTCTCTGTGAAACATTATATCAAATCTACAATCATCTTACCCATCTGGCTGCAGGAAACCAATGTTTTTCCCTCGCTCATAATATCGCCGGTTCGATAACCTTGATTTAGCACGGCATCTACCGCTTTTTCTATTGCCTCGCTTTCCTCTGCCATATCAAAGGAATACTTCAACATCATCGCCGCGGAGAGAATGGTCGCAATCGGATTGGCTTTATCCTGCCCCGCAATATCCGGAGCAGAGCCGTGAATCGGTTCATACATTCCCCGTGTTCCTTCGCCGAGCGAGGAAGACGGAATCATGCCGATAGAACCGGTGATCATGCTTGCTTCATCAGACAAAATGTCGCCAAACATATTTTCAGTTACGATCACATCAAACTGTCCCGGATTCCGCACCAACTGCATAGCGGTGTTATCTACCAGCATATCGCTGTACTCGACATCAGGATATTCCTTCGCGATCCGGTGCAATACCTCACGCCACAAACGGGAGCTTTCCAACACGTTCGCTTTATCCACCGAAGTCACTTTTTTGCGACGTTTTCTCGCCATATCAAAAGCAACCCGCGCGATGCGTTCCACCTCACTGACACTGTAAATCATGGTGTCATAAGCGGCTTTTTCGCCGTTTTCATTCTGTTCGATAATCACCTTTTTGCCAAAATAAGCGCCGCCGATCAGCTCTCTGACAATCACCAAATCCAAGCCGTTTCCGACGATCTCATCTTTTAACGGGCAAGCATTTTTCAGCGCGTCAAACAGCTTAGAAGGACGGATATTCGCATACAAACCCAACTCATGGCGAATGCCGAGCAGTGCTTTTTCGGGGCGTGTTTCTCCTCCCAGATGATCCCATTTCGGACCGCCGACCGCTCCCAGCAGCACGCTGTCGCTTTCCATACAGGTATCAATGGTTTCCTGAGGCAACGGCATCCCGGTCGCATCAATAGCACACCCTCCTGCCAGCACCTCTTTATAAATAAAAGTATGACCGTATTTTTCTGCAATTTTATCCAATACCTTTAATGCCTCGCCGACAATCTCGGGACCGATTCCGTCGCCCTTGATTACCGCAATTGTTTTATTCATACACAAAAACTTCCTTTCAGCAAATTATCCTTTAATGGAATTCAGTAAACCGTTTTTATTGATGATATCCTTGATAAAATCCGGGAACGGCTGCGCGGTGTACGATTCTCCACGGGTGACATTTGTGATCACGCCGCTGTCAAAATCAATGTCAACCTCATCGCCGTCGCTGATTTTTTCTGTTGCTTCGGGACATTCCAAAATCGCCAACCCGATGTTGATGGCGTTGCGATAAAAAATACGGGCAAAGCTCTTTGCAATCACGCAGGAAATCCCGCTGGCTTTAATAGCAATCGGCGCGTGTTCCCGAGAAGAGCCACAGCCGAAATTATTCTCCGCTACTATAATATCTCCCGGTTTTACCTTGTTGACAAAATCCTTATCAATATCCTCCATGCAATGCGAGGCAAGCTCATTCCAATCACTGGTATTCAGATGCCTTGCCGGAATGATGACATCGGTATCCACATTATCGCCGTATTTATGTACAAATCCATGTGCTTTCATCGGTCATTCTCCTTCTTTCTATTTCAAATCCATCGGACTGCTGATTTTTCCGGTTACCGCACTCGCCGCAGCTACTGCCGGGCTCGCCAGATATACTTCGGAATCCACATGACCCATACGTCCCACAAAGTTGCGGTTGGTGGTTGCCACCGCACGCTCGCCGGCAGCCAAAATCCCCATGTGACCACCCAGGCACGGACCGCAGGTCGGTGTAGAAACAGCACATCCTGCTTCGATAAAGATTTCTAAGTATCCCCGCTTCATAGATTCCATATAAATCTTTTGGGTAGCAGGAATCACAATTGCTCTGACGTTCTTTGCAATCTTCCGTCCTTTTAAAATCTTGGCAGCAGTTTCCATGTCTTCCAATCTGCCGTTGGTGCAAGATCCGATGACCACCTGGTCGATCGCGATATCTCCGACTTCGTCAATGGTTTTGGTATTCTCAGGCAGATGCGGGAATGCTACGGTTGATTTGATCTGACCTAAATCAATATTGATCACTTTGTCATATTCGGCATCCTCGTCTGCCTCATAAACGGTATACTCCCCGTTCACACGCTCTTTCATATAATTGACAGTGACATCATCTACCGCAAAAATGCCGTTTTTAGCACCTGCTTCAATCGCCATATTTGCCATGCACAGCCGGTCATCCATCGTCAAATTTTTGAGTCCGTCGCCGCTGAATTCCATCGATTGATAAAGCGCGCCGTCTACCCCGATCATTCCGATGATATGCAAAATAACATCTTTGCCGCTCACCCATTCATTTAAACTGCCGGTAAGATTAAACTTTATAGCTGACGGCACTTTGAACCAGGCTTCGCCGGTTGCCATTCCCGCCGCCATATCGGTAGAACCGACACCGGTCGAAAATGCGCCAAGCGCACCATAAGTGCATGTGTGGGAATCCGCGCCGATAATCAGCTGTCCGGCACAGACCAGCCCTTTTTCGGGCAATAAGGCATGCTCGATGCCCATATCGCCGACATCAAAATAATTCACCACGCCCATATTGGCTGCAAAATCGCGGCACATTTTACATTGCTCGGCTGCTTTGATGTCTTTGTTCGGGGTGAAGTGATCCATTACCAATGAAATTTTATTCCGGTCAAAAACCTGGTCAAATCCGGCTTTTCGAAACTCCTTGATTGCTACCGGAGAGGTAATGTCATTGCCGAGAACCATATCCAGCTTTGCCTTAATCAACTGTCCGGCAGTCACCTTTTCCAATCCCGCGTGCGCCGCAAGGATTTTTTGTGTCATTGTCATTCCCATTTGTATTATCCTCCTACTTTATTCCTATCTGTATTATCTGATAATGTTTTCCCTCGCCTGCTGCATCGCCTGCGCGGCATCCGCGTCCGGTTCGCTGATTTCAATGACATCTACCAATTTATTTACTTGGTTTTTCACCTGATTGATAATGAAATCATCTCCGGGAACTTCGATAATAATTCTTGAAATTGCCGGATTCTTGGTCTGTCCGGCATAAATAGATTGAATATTATATCCGCGGCGGCTGAACAAACCGGTGATCCGCTGTAAAACCCCCGATTTATTCCGTACCAATATCGACAACATGTGTAAATGTTCCATTTTATTTGATCCTTTCTGCTGATGTTAGTTCATTTCCAGAATCGGCTCGCTGATGGAGCCGCCTGCCGGAACCATCGGCAACACATTAATATCTTTGTCAATGCGGCATTCGATCAATACCGGTTGATTGCTTGTCAGAGCCTCACAAAGAACCGGTTCTATCTCTTCTCTCTTTTCGATTACCAACGCCTTGACGCCAAAAGCTTCGCCCAGCTTCAGATAATCAGTAGGACGTTCCAGCGTGGTCTGTGAAAAACGCCGATCATAAAACAATTTCTGCCACTGCCGTACCATACCAAGCACGTTATTATTAAACACCAATTCCACTACCGGAATCTGATATTTGGATATCGTAACTAATTCATTCAGATTCATATGAAAACTACCGTCTCCGGCAATATTTACGACCTTTTTATCCGGGTTTGCGACTTTTGCACCGATTGCCGCACCAAATCCGAAGCCCATCGTGCCCAATCCGCCCGAAGATACAAACTGATGCGGATGCCTGAAGTTATAAAACTGTGCTGCCCACATTTGATGCTGTCCAACCTCGGTCGCAATAATCGCCTCCCCGCCGGTCAGCCTGTCAAGGGTTTCAATGACCTCCTGCGGCATTACCGAATCGGGAGTTTGTCCCTGTTGCATCAGCGGATATTCCGCTTTCCATGCGGCGATCTGCCCGATCCATTCCGGATGATGTTGCTGTGGCAGTTGCTCATTAATCAGCTTTAGTACCTGTTTTACGTCACCGATGATCTGATAACCAACTTTAATGTTTTTATTGATTTCGGTAGAATCAATATCAATATGCAATATATCGGCGCGCGGTGCAAAGGATTTAATATCGCAAATCACGCGATCGCTGAATCGGGTACCGATTCCGACAAAAAGGTCGCAATCAGTGATTGCCAAAGAGGAGGTTTTTGTCCCGTGCATTCCGAGCATACCCATATAACGCAGATCGGTATTATCAAATCCGCCCTGTCCCATTAAAGAAGACGAAACGACTGCATCACAGCGTTCTACAAAGGTTTTCACTTCTTGCTGTGCATCTGAAAGGATAACGCCTCCGCCGGTGTAAACAAAGGGACGTTGTGCCTTTTTCAGCAGTGCAATTGCCTGATTCACTTCGGAAATTTCTATTGTTTTCCCGGACGCAATCGGCTCCGGCACTTTTTTCGTGTATTCACACAAGTTTGCCGTAACATCCTTTGGTATGTCGATCAGTACCGGACCTTTTCTCCCCTCATTTGCAATATAAAATGCTTCCCGAACAGTATCTGCAAGCTCTCTTACATCTTTTACAATATAATTATGCTTGGTCACCGGCATGGTGATGCCTGCAATATCCACTTCCTGAAAGCTGTCCAGCCCCAGCAGGCTAACCGGCACATTACCGGTAATCGCAATCAACGGAATAGAATCCATGTAAGCAGTAGCGATTCCGGTCACTAAGTTGGTAGCCCCGGGACCCGAGGTAGCAATCACAACACCGGTTTTTCCACTGGAACGTGCATATCCATCTGCCGCATGGCAGGCGCCTTGCTCATGTGCCGTTAAAATATGAGTTATTTTATCGCTGTATTTATACAAGGCATCGTAAATATTTAAGACCGAACCGCCCGGATATCCGAAGACAGTATCTACACCTTGTTCCAACAGACATTCTAAAAGTATTTCTGAGCCGTTTAATTTCATGATAGCATAAAATCCTTTCTTTTCGGTAATGTTGAAAATAAATACAAAAAAGCCCTCGTTCTCTTTATTGAAAAAGAGACGAAGGCAGTTGCTTCCGCGGTACCACTCTTATTGCTGTACTGATTTCATACAGCCGCTTGCTTCCCATCGTCCGAAACGGATTAACAGGACTTTCCTGTAACGTGGAAAAGACGGTCACACCTACTGACAATTGCGTTCAGCTGACTGCTCAAGGGTGAGTTATCGCAAACCAGTCCCGTTGCCTTACACCAACCGGCAACTCTCTGCGGGCGACCGTATTTGAATTTTTCCCTATCACTGCATTTACATCATATTATACGATTTAAGGTTATTATATAATACATGCTTTAATTTTGTCAAGTCTTTTTTCAGCCATCTCATCTATCAATGTGTAGGTTTGTCAATGATGTGTTACACATTGGGAAAAGAAGAAAGGACGGCCTTG
>CAUHFD010000117.1 GCA_959605275.1 uncultured Eubacteriales bacterium
TATCGTGATCCGATCCCCGCACAATGCGAAACTTTTCTCGAGCTGTTCTTTGACCACCGTCACCGGATTGCCTTTGTTCGACGCATCATAATCATATAAAATGCCGCCGTCCTCGGTGATCAGCACCACTTTCGTGGTCGTACTGCCGGCGTCGATACCCAGATAAGCGCCGCCCTCATAGCTTTGCGGATCCACACGCGGCAGGGAATGCGAAGCGTGACGCTTCACAAAAGCTTCATAATCCTGCTTTGTTTCAAACAACGGAGGCATGGATTTTGCCATGGCGACCGGTGCCGTATTGCTGATTTTATCGATCAACTCCTGATAAGAGATCGGCTGGAACTCCCGCGCACCGATTGCCGCACCGATTGCAACAAACACCTGCGAATTTTCCGGGAACACCGCCGAATCCTCATCCAGTTTTAAATCTTCGACAAATTGCCGTCCCAGCTCTTTAAAGAAGAACAGCGGACCACCCAAAAAGACGACCTTGCCTTTGATTTCCCGTCCCTGTGCAAGTCCGGATACCGTCTGAGAAACCACAGCCTGCAATACGCTTGCCGCCAGGTCCTCTTTTCTCGCGCCCTGGTTTAACAACGGCTGGATATCGGACTTGGCAAAAACACCGCAGCGTGACGCAATCGGATAGATCATATCATGCTTCTGCGCCAAAGCGTCAAATTGGTCAATCGGCACGTTCAGCAGTGTCGCCATCTGGTCAATAAATGCACCGGTACCTCCTGCACAGCTTCCGTTCATCCGTTCTTCCAGACCGCCGGTCAGAAACAATATTTTTGCGTCTTCTCCGCCCAATTCAATGACCGCGTCTGCATCAGGGATAAAGGTATTTACTGATTTTGCCGTTGCAAATACTTCCTGAATAAATTCTATGCCTGCCGGTTCTGCGATGCCGAACCCGGCAGAACCGGTGATGGCTACCGACAGCATATGCCCATCCAGCGTATCCTGAAATTCTCGCAGCATATCAATAATTGTTTCTTTTACCTTGGAACCATGCCTGGTATATTCTGACCGAATCAGCTTATTTGTTTCATCCAACACCGCAATTTTGGCAGTAGTAGAACCCAAATCGATTCCAACACAATAGTTACTCATCAATTCACCGACTTTTTTCTCAATAATTCACCTTATGTATCCATATAAAAACAATCTGTTTCGTCATTTTTCGACTATCCGTGCACACATTGCATGCCTTGTTGCATCACACAACAAGGCATGCAATGTAACAAATTCTTAATAGCTCTCAAAATCCTTACTTTTGAGTGCTATTGAGATTATTATAACACATACCTCTGGCGCAGCGGAGCGAGCAGTGCTTCAATGTTCTCAAAAGCGCATCGTGCTATTGAGAACATTATAACAGAATTTCAAAATGCTCCTGTTAACAAACAATGAATATATTATAAATGAAAATTATACCTTTTTTATCTGTTTTGAAAGCATCTTGATTATTCGCCAAACAAACTTTTTTGAAGGCGAAGAATCTGTTCTCTGCGTTTCACCGTTTCTTCTGCGTTGATATGATATTTCCCGTTATCCCAAAAGATCATATCCCCTTCCCGAGGTGTGCCTTCGATATTTTCAAGAGTAATTTCTTGCTTTTTGCGGTTCTCATCTTCACACACCGCAATCCCGTTCTCGATTCGGTCAACTGACAGCCATTCCATGTTCCTGCCTCCTTTTTATTGTTCTATGCTCGACTGATTTCGGGCGGATCCTATTTTTCGGTGGTAAACTGAATGGTGCTTCCATCCGTTTGCGCTACGACTGTTCCGCTTACATCAGTACGATAAACCGTTGTATCCAATTTGTTCAACCGCTTGACGACTTCTTTATGCGGATGTCCGTAACTGTTGTCCGCCCCCAATGAAAGCACGCAATAATCTGGCTGTAATTGATCCAAAAATTTCTGTGATGAGGCAGTGCTGCTGCCATGATGGGACACTTTGTAAACGTTTGTTTTGGTAACTTTCCCCTGTGCGAGCAAATCCGCCTCGGCTTCCTTGCTACAATCTCCTGCAATCCAAAACGAAGCATTCTGATAAACAAACCTTGACACCACCGACATATTGTTTAAATCGGTATACTCCGATATCGGTCCCAAAATTTCCAGCTTTCCGCCTCCGATATCAATGATGTCTCCCGGCGTTGCGCGGCGAACTTTTACGCCTTTATCGGCAACGGCGGTCAGTAAATCCAAATAGGTTTTGGTTGTCGGCGTTTGGGCATCGCTCAGCTTCGGAAGAATGATTTCTCCCACCGCAAACTGATTCACTACCGCATCCATTCCGCCGATATGATCAGAATGCGGATGGGTGCCAATCAATATGTCAATCTTATTAATGTTTTGCTCTTTCAAATAGCCGACAACACGTTCCGCCTGATCATTTTCTCCCGCATCAATTAAAATGTTTTTTCCGTTTGCCGAAATTAGGGTGCAATCCCCCTGCCCGACATCAAAAAAACGGACTTTAACCGGCATACTTCCGTCGCTTGCCGGCTGCTGCGGATCAAAAGCAGCTGTGATTTCCTGCCATGTCGGAATACCTTCTATTCCTACTTTATCGCCAAAGGTAATCAGCAGACAGACGAGCGTAACTGCCACCAATCCCCATACAATGATCCAATTGATTTTATTGCCACTGTTTTTTCTTTTTGCCATGTAGCTGATTTCCTTTCCGCCTGAACGCAGACTGTTTTTCTTTTTGTGTTGGCTTCACCGTATTTTTCGCCGTTTTAGCTTCACCCTTGATTAAGCATCCCGGCGCGTCCCCAATCAGATCGGTACGCTTTGCACGTTTGAGCGCTTCGGTAATGATTTGCCGGTTTTCCGGCTTGTAGTATTGCAACAGCGCCCGCTGCATTTTCTTTTCTTCGGCTGACCGCGGCACATAAACCGGCTGCATGGTATACGGGTCCAAACCGGTATAAAACATACAGGTCGAAATGGTGCCAGGCGTAGGATAAAAGTCCTGTACCTGCTGCGGACGGATCTTTTCCTTTTTCAAGAACAGCGCCAGCTCGATTGCCTCATACAGCGTACTGCCCGGATGTGAGGACATCAGATAGGGAACCAAATACTGTTCCTTATCCGCCTGCCCCGATGCCTCAAAATACCGCCTGGAAAACTCCTTGTAACTCTCAATATGAGGCTTACCCATTTTGTCCAGTACCGCGGCACTGCAATGTTCCGGTGCCACTTTCAGCTGTCCGCTGACATGATATTTGACCAGTTCTTTCAAAAAAGTATCATCTTTGTCTTCCAATAAATAATCATATCGGATGCCGGAACGGATAAAAACCTTTTTGATTCCCGGCAAATTCCGCATTTTTCGTAGAATACCCAGATACTCCATATGATCGACTTCCAGCGCCGGACAAGGCTTCGGCGCAAGACATTTCTTTCCCTTGCACAACCCTTTTTCCAGCTGCTTGTGACAAGAAGGATGCCTAAAATTTGCCGTTGGTCCCCCGACATCATGAATGTATCCTTTAAATCCCGGCATTTTGGTCAACTTTTCTGCCTCAACCAGCAACGATTTCTCACTTCTGCAGGTGATTTTCCTGCCTTGATGCAAAGCAATGGAACAAAAATTGCAATTGCCGAAACAACCGCGGTTATGGGTGATGGAAAACTCGACTTCCTCAATTCCGGGGACGCCGCCCTGCGAATCATAAATCGGATGCCACGCCCGCATATAGGGCAATGCGTACACACGGTCAAGCTCTTTCTGGCTCAGCGGCGGCATCGGCTCATTCTGTACCAGCATTTTATTTCCTTGTCGCTGTATCAGCCGTCTGCCCACTACGTCATCCTGTTCGTCCATCTGTTTTCTGCAAGCTTTGGCATAGGCTTCTTTACTGTTGCGCACCTGTTCCAAAGACGGACATTCCACCGATCCCCAAGGGGTATTGGCAGGCTCGGTCAGATAACAAGTCCCCTTCACATCGGTAATCTGACTGATATTTTCACCGCGATCCAGTCGTTCCAGGATTTGTCTGGTCTGATTCTCTCCCATACCATATACTAATATATCTGCGCCGCTGTCAACAAGAATGGAGGGGCGCACCGCGTCATCCCAATAATCATAGTGTGCAAAGCGGCGCAAAGAAGCCTCCAACCCGCCGATAATCACCGGCACATCGGGATATGCTTTTTTCGCCATCTGTGCATAAACAATCACCGCACGATCAGGGCGCTTTCCTGCTTTGCCGCCCGGTGAATAAGCATCATCCGATCGTTTCCGCTTTGCAGCAGTATAATGCGCTACCATGGAATCAATATTGCCGGAGGTGATAAAAAAGCCCAATCGAGGCTTTCCGAAGCGCTTGATGTCCTCTGAATTATGCCAATCAGGCTGAGGGATCATTGCAACAGAATACCCCTCAGCCTCAATCACACGTGAAATAATTGCAATGCCAAAACTCGGATGATCAACATAGGCATCTCCGCTGACGCAAATAATGTCAGGCTGTGTGATGCCTTTTTTCTCCAAGTCCTTTTGAAAGACCGGTAAAAAATCGGACATAGTTCTCCCTTTTCTGAAACATTTCCCAATAGAATCCGCATGAATGAGAAACAATTGTTTTTGCACTTATGCGAACCCTGTTTCAAATGCTCTTAATCGTTATTTTGGTTCATATTTCGCTCAATCCATTGTTGTCGGGTCATCAATACCTGCCGCGGTTTACTTCCATCCATCGGACCGATAATGCCCTGCGCTTCCAGTTCGTCGATAATTCGTGCAGCTCTGGCATATCCTAACCGTAATTTACGCTGCAGAAAGGAGGTGGACGCTTGTCCGCTTTCAACTACACACTCGATCGCAGCCGGCAGCATTTCATCTTCGTCATCAAATCCGCCGCCGTCATGCTCTGCTTTTCCGGGTTTCGTTTCTTTTACGGCATTCTTCTCGATTTCACTGATGACCTGTTCATCATAAGCGGCTGTGTCTTTATGCTTTACAAATTGTACAATTTGTTCTACTTCTTTATCGCTGACAAAACACCCCTGTATCCGTACCGGCTTAGGCATACCCACCGGATAAAACAGCATATCTCCCCGTCCGAGCAGTTTTTCGGCGCCGCCGCCGTCCAATATCGTGCGGGAATCCACTTGAGAGGATACCGCAAAAGCAATACGGCTCGGAATATTCGCCTTAATGACGCCGGTGATGACATCCACCGACGGCCGCTGGGTTGCAATCACCAAATGCATTCCGGCGGCACGCGCCATCTGCGCCAAACGGCAAATCGCGTCTTCCACCTCATTGGGCGCCGCCATCATCAAGTCTGCTAACTCATCAATGATAATCACAATCTGGGGCAATGTTTCCAGCTCGTCGCTGATTCTTGCCATTTCATTATATCCGTCCAAATCACGAACATTGTTATCGGCAAATATCTTATACCGGTTAAGCATCTCGGTAACCGCCCAGCTTAACGCGCCTGCCGCTTTTCGTGGATCAGTTACAACGGGCACTAACAAGTGGGGAATCCCATTGTAAACACCCAGCTCTACCACTTTTGGGTCTACCATTAACAACTTGACCTCTTTCGGGGTTGCTTTATACAACAAGCTCACGATAATGGAGTTAATACAAACTGATTTTCCCGAGCCAGTCGCCCCGGCAATCAGCATATGCGGCATTTTGGCAAGATTTGCAATTGTCACATTTCCCGAAATATCTCGTCCGAGCGCAACAGACAGCTTGCTCTTGGAATTTTCAAATTCCGGAGAATCAATAATTTCCCGCATCGTTACAATGTCAACCTGCTTGTTGGGAACCTCAATGCCGACGGCTGCCTTATTGGGGATCGGCGCTTCAATACGCACTCCCGCCGCTGCCAAATTCAAGGCAATATCATCAGCAAGACCGGTAATACGGCTGATTTTCACTCCCGCAGAAGGCTGCAGCTCATAACGCGTTACCGTCGGTCCCCTACTGATATCAATAATCCTCGTCTGCACGCCAAAGCTTTTGAGCGTATCTACCAGACGTGCTGCATTTGCCTTCAATTCCTCGCTGGTATCCACTCCCGCTCCTGATTTCGGCATTTTCAACAGGCTAACCGGAGGATACACATAATTATCATCGCTTAAATTATCGGTAGATAACCGCATTTGATTATTTGAATCCGTTTGCAAAACAGGAGGAAGATCCGGCGTCTGCTGCGCCTTTTTGACCAACATTTCCAATTCGGACTTATTCTTTGAACCCTCCGGCTCTGTTTTTTCAAAATCCGGCTTTTTCTCGTCCGGCGTGGAAGGCGCCGCATCTTGATCGGACAACGGTATATCTACTACCCGTTTTACACTGCGCGGTCCGAGATCAACATCAATATCAAAACGTGCTTCTTTGCGATTATGATCGATTCGCGCCTGATAATTTTCCTGCAATTTTCTGACCGGTTTGGAAGCGGTGCGCAAAACACCCGCAATCGTCGTACCGGTCAGTATCATTACAAAGGTAAAAATAGCAAGGAGAATAACGATTTTTGCGCCCAATTCCCCGCATCCCAGCAATAACGGCGTACCAAGCACCGCGCCCAACAAGCCGCCGTTTTTCAAGTCTACACCTTGTTCAAAAATTAATGCGACCGTATCAATGAAATTATTGCCGTCCGGCTGACCTTTCAGGAAAATATGTAACGCGCCGCACAACATTATTAATAGCAAGCCAAGCTGCCAGATCTTATTTTTTACTGCGCTGATTGGTCGCTCCGTAGAAGCAAGAACCGATATGTAAACAATGGCGGGCGCCAACAGGAACACGCCAAAGCTGAACAACCCGTACAGTACATTATGAAAAAATCTCCATACCGACTCTCCGGGAAAAATTGCCAGCGCCAAAATTAACAATCCCGATACAAACCCGATAATTGCCCAAAACTGGCGTTTATTTCTGCTGTTGTCGGTTTTGGCGGATTTTCCGGTATTCCGGACGGTTTTGCTCTTGGATTTTGTCCCTGCTGTTTTTCCTGCCATCTTCTTTCGCGTACTCCTTCATTCAAAAATTCTGTTTTAACGCAAGCCAGAGCTCCCGCTCTAAAAATTAAGCGCTCCCGCCTGGGCGGGAGTGATCTTAACGGTAAGTATCTATTTCGTAAAATAAGTGACAATATTCTGCCCGGTAATTAATTCAAAAATGCTGATTCCGATGACAATAATTCCCAATACAAACGTATAATATGCAAATATGCGGAATTTTTCGGATTTTATCAGCCATGCTACCACTTTAATGGCACAAACGCCTACAATTGCTGCAACAATAAAACCGATGATATAAGGAACAATCTCAAATTTCATATCGGTAGCCACAGCATCTTTGATTTCCAATAAACAGCCGCCTAATATTGCCGGAATTCCCAAAATAAAGGAATAGCGCACCGCAGTATCTCTGGAAAATCCACAGAACAAACCGCTGCAAATCGTAGAACCTGATCTGGAAACGCCCGGAAGCAGTGCAATCCCCTGAAACACGCCGACAGTAACTGCGTTTTTTACCGTAATATCTTTCGGTTCCTTTTTTCCCTTGACACAACGATCGGAGAGATAAAGAATGACCGCAGTATAAAGAAAACAGAAACCTTCCAGCAAAATACTGGAATCCTCTGAAACACCGGTGAAAAAGTCTTTAAACAAATAAAACGGAATCAGCATCAAAAGCGAGATAATCAGCATAATAATCATCCGGCGCTCTCCGTTCATGGTACTCCATTTAAATTTTCCGGTAAAAATATCTTTCAACATCATGAAAAACTCTTTAATCAACGCCCAGATCGTATCCCAAAAAGCGATAAAAACCGCGACCAACGTTCCTAAGTGCAATATTGCCGAAAACATCAGCGCACCCTCGCCGCTATTCCCTGTAAAATGCTGTATCAAAGACAGATGTCCGGAACTGGACACCGGCAAAAATTCGGTCAGTCCCTGCACAATTGCCTGAAAGATCGCATCAATGATTGACATGGTATATTCCTCCAAATATGTATCGTGCCGCAGCAAGAACGCTGCAACACCAGTTCTATTCTTGTATGATTTCACCTATTTTATACGAATTGTTTAAATAATCTTTTGGATTGGTACTGATAATCCGTTCTAAATAATTTCCGTCGGAACGCTTACTGCATTCCAGAATACAGCCATTCACCGTTCGGTATTCCGTATTCAGCTGCTCACTTCCCTCCATCATAACCTCATTTATATCAACAATTGTATAAAGAACCATTTTGCGTTCATTCCTTTCCGCCCTCAGGATTCTCCTCGCAATCGCTATTGTTCTTCTGCTCCGCTTCCTGCTCGTCTATCATCTCATATAAACACTCGATGGCATCGGATAAACCGCCTAACCGGTCAATCAGCCCCTCTTTTACGGCATTTTCTCCGTCAAGCACCGTGCCGACATCCATTACCAATTCTCCGGTAGTCATCATCAGTTGTCGGAATCGTTCCGCTGTAATTTCGGAATTTTCAGTGACAAAACGCACGATGCGGTCCTGCATTTTATCAAAATAAGAAAGTGTCTGGGGCACGCCCAATACCAATCCGCTCATTCTGACCGGATGGATGGTCATGGTTGCCGAGGGTACAATAAAGGAGCATTTCGCGCTGACCGCAAGCGGAACGCCGATGGAATGACCGCCACCCAGCACCAATGATACCGTCGGTTTTTTCATGCCTGCAATCAGGAAGGAAATGGCAAGCCCCCCATACACAAATCC
>CAUHFD010000118.1 GCA_959605275.1 uncultured Eubacteriales bacterium
CTTGTTTGGAAATCGAGAAGAATCCTGATTTATCATACAGCATGACCAGACGGGGAAATTTAGTGGCGGTGATTACCGATGGAACCGCGGTGCTTGGTTTGGGGGATATCGGACCTTCGGCGGCCATGCCGGTTATGGAGGGAAAATGCGCGCTGTTTAAGGAATTTGGGGGAGTGGATGCATTTCCGCTTTGTGTGAATTCCAAGGACGTGGATGAAATTGTACGAACCATTGAATTGATATCTTACAGCTTTGGCGGTATCAATTTGGAGGATATTTCGGCGCCGAGATGCTTTGAGATAGAGCGGAAATTAAAAGAAAGGCTGGACATTCCGGTTTTTCATGACGATCAGCACGGTACTGCTATTGTGGTGGGTGCGGCTTTAATTAATGCGTTAAAGCTGGCACAGAAAAAATTAGAAGATATCACGGTTGTGATTAACGGCGCCGGTGCAGCCGGTTTGGCAATTGCCAAACTATTACTGCAGCTAAAAGTAGGAAATCTTATTCTGTGTGACTTACATGGCGCAATTTACCGCGGTTATGAAAAAAATAATCCTGCGCAGGAGAAAATGGCGCAGGTTACGAATAAAAAGATGGTCAAAGGCAGTTTGAAGGATGCTTTGACAGGTGCAGATGTGTTTGTCGGCGTTTCCAGACCGGGTTTGCTGACAGCGGATATGATACAGCAGATGGCGGAAAAACCGATTATCTTTGCAATGGCAAATCCGACACCGGAAATTATGCCGGATGAGGCAAAAGCTGCGGGCGCATATATTGTGGGAACCGGACGGAGTGATTTTCCAAATCAGATTAATAATCTGCTGGCTTTCCCCGGAATCTTTAAGGGCGCTTTGGCAGTGCGCGCATCTGATATTACCGATGAGATGAAGATTGCTGCCGCATATGGTATTACCGGTATTTTGACCGACCAAGAATTGAATCGAGAATGTATTTTGCCTAATCCCTTTGACCGCAGGGTGGCAGAGCAGGTGGCGGCGGCAGTTTCCGAAACGGCAATCAAAACCGGATTGGCAAGATGCAAATAGGATAGAGAAAACAGCTTAAAAGAAATGTATACCATTCCTTTTAAACTTCACTTTATACTTTTAAGCGGCAGAAGTTTCAACGTTTTAATTGATACGCTGCTTAAAAACGCGTAAACATTCAGAAAGGAATGGTCATAAAAATGAAAACATATACTTATCAGCCAAAAGGGGTTTGCTCCAGACAAATTGTAGTGGAAGTAGATGAAAACCGCGTGATTACCGATGTACGTTTTGTCGGCGGATGCAGCGGCAACACACAGGGAGTAGCTGCTTTGGCGATCGGACAAAAAGCCGATGATGTGATTCCAAAAATTGAAAACATCCGTTGCGGAGGAAAAGCGACCTCCTGTCCGGCACAGCTTGCCATTGCGTTGAAACGTGCGTTGGAAGCGTAAAAATGATAAATAGAAACGAAAGCGGCGGATGAATCAAATTCATTTGCCGTTTTGTCTTTAGACTGGCAGTTGATGATGTTGACGATATCGGCGGACGGGTGAGCAAAAAGGAATGATGATTTTATGGTGAATTTTATTTTGGGACGATCGGGCAGCGGAAAGTCCACTTATGTTTTTGAAAAAATGAAAGAGACATTGGCGACCACTGAGCGAAAGGTCGTTTTGATCGTCCCAGAGCAGTTTTCTTTTGAATCTGAACGAAAAATATACAGAGAGTTTAATAATGCTGGCATTCAACGAATTGAAGTGCTTAGTTTTATGCGCCTGGCAAACAGTATTTTTCGAAAATACGGTGGCTTGGCGGGCAGATATGCAGAAGAATCTACCAAAACTATTTTAATGAATCTCGCGTTGGAGCAGGTACATGATTGCTTGAAAGTATACCGGAAATCCTCTGGCGCCGTATTAACGAAGTGTATGCTGGACATGGTAAACGAGTTCAAAACATGGGGTGTTGCGGACAAGCAGCTGAATGAAGTAGAAGCGCAGCTAGAAGAGGGGCATTTAAAGGATAAATTAGGAGAGTTGTCTTTGATTTATACTGCATACGAAGCGCTGATGAGCGGCTTGTATCTTGACCCGTTGGATGATGTTTCGCGTGCGGCGGCGATGTTAAAGGACAATCGGTATTTTGAAAATACAGTGGTATATTTGGATGAATTTGACGGATTCACTGCAAATGAGTCTGAAATCCTAAAAGCAATTTTTACGCAGGCAGAGGAAGTATATCTTTCACTTTGTTTAAACAGTATGGGTGCCAGCGATAAAGCCGGTTTATTTGCACCGGTAAAAAAGGCATTTAACCGTGTATTAAGGGTGGCAAAAGAGTGTGGTGCGGATGTTGCGGCTCCGGTTGTATTACAGGAGGAAAAGCGGTTCGTTACGCCGGAAATGGCTCATTTGGAGCGCAATGTGCTTGCGGAGCATATTGATGCTTTCGATAAACCCTGTGAACATATTCGTGTGTTTAGTGCTGCAAATGAATATGATGAAGTGGATTACGTGTTGGCGACCATTAAAAATCTAGTGCGTGAGCAGCAATACCGTTATCGGGATATTATGATTATATCCCGCGATTTAACACCCTATCAAAGCGCTTTGCAGAATGGATTTGCGCATTATAAGATTCCTTTTTTTATGGATATGCTTGGAGCCGTGACCGAAAAACCGTTGATTCGCTTTGTCGATAGGTTGTTAAAAGCGGCGGTAAACAGCTGCAACGTCAATGATATTTTGAATCTTTTGAAATGCGGCGTATTGGACTTTTCCGCGGAAGATATTTCCCGATTTGAAAATTATATCTATACATGGGATATCAAAGGATCCGGGTTAAAGCAGGAGTTTACCGCTCATCCCCGGGGATATGTAGAATCGTTTGAAGAAGCAGACAAAGAAGAACTTGCTTTTGTCAATCAGATTCGGGAACAAGTAGTGGAAACCGTATTGGAATTGCAGACAAGGTGTGAGCAAACCACCGGAGCTGAAATCAGTGCCGTTTTGTACCAAAAAACGTGCATATGACAGTATAAAATCTGAATCGACTGGATATGCCGGTATTAGCGTCAGAATATTTGCAAACCTGGGAGATTTTTGTGCAAATACTGGATTCTTTAGCCGTTTCTTTGAAAGATACCGAGATCTCTTTGAAACGGTATGCGCAGTTGTATCAACTAGTTGCAGACACTTATCAAATCGGTGAAATCCCGCAGCAGCTGGATTGCGTTTCGGTGGGATCCTCCGACCGAAGCCGGACAGCAAATCCGAAGGTGGTTTTTGTGCTGGGGGCGAACGACGGTGTGTTTCCCTATGTTCCGAGCAGTAATGGATTGTTGACCGATGGCGAAAAACAACAATTAGCGGCTCTTGACATACAGCTTTCCAGAAGCTTGGAGGAAATGATTTTGCAGGAGCGTTTTCTTGCATATAAAGCGTTGACTTGCGCAAGAGAACGGCTGTTTGTGACTTATCGCAGAGCCTCTGTGGACGGAAAGCCGGCAGCTCCGTCTTTTATTGTTAATCAGATTTTAATGATGTTCGGTCAGGAATGTAAATATTCGGATGATCAGCTGGACGCTCTTTATTATTGTCAAACCGATCAAACGGTTTACAGCCGTTTTGCCGAATGTTTTAAGCAGGATACACCCCTTAGAGCGACCATGGAGGAATACTTAAATCATTATGGCTATGCGGACCAGGTAAAAAAACTGTATGAGGTTGCAGAACACAAGGAGTACTCTTTCGGTAATAAAGAATTAGCGAGTAGACTATTCGGAAAAGAAATCCGTCTGTCAGCATCAAAATTGGAACGATATCAGAATTGCCGCTTTTTGTATTTTTGTAGTGACGGCTTAAAGGCAAGACCCCGGAAAAAGGCAGAATTGAATCCGCTGGAAACCGGTGTTTTGATCCATGATGTGATTTATAAGCTGATGTCCGATCCGAAACTGCAGCTTGCTCAAATGCAGGATGATGCGTTGAGAAGCTTTATTCAAGCACAATTGGATGAATACATTGCGACAAAAATGGGCGGCGCACTGACCAAAACCAAACGCTTTTTATATTTGTATCACCGGATCAGCAATACGCTGTTTCAAATTGTTTCCCATCTGAGAGAAGAAGTTCGGCAAAGCGGGTTTGTTCCGACTGATTTTGAATTGCAAATCGGACGGGGCGGGCAGGTACAAGCCAGAGAAATGATAGCTCCGGACGGAACAAAAGTCATGATAGAGGGCAGAATTGACAGGGTAGACACCTATGAGAAAGACGGCGTGAAATATGTACGTGTCATTGACTACAAAACCGGCAGCAAAGAATTTAAGCTGAGCGATGTGATATACGGGTTGAATATACAGATGCTTTTGTATCTGTTTTCTCTTTGGGATGCGCCGCAGGGAAAATATAAAGGAAGCGTGCCGGCTGGAATCCTGTATATGCCTGCCAAGGCGCCCAAGCCTTCTTTGGGGCGGGAAGCGGAACAGGCTGATATCGACGCGCAGCTCAAAAAAAGTTATTGCATGAACGGACTGCTTTTGGATGACGAAGATGTGCTCAGAGCAATGGACGAGGAAATCAGCGGCATTTTTATTCCGGTGAAGAAGCTGGCAAAAGAAAAAGTGGTGGAAGAAAACGGGGAGGAACGAGTCCTAAAATTCACCGAAAGCTCTCCGATTGTTACTTTGAGTGAGCTGGGAAAATTGAAGCAGTATACCGAAAATCTCATCTGTGACATGGTGCAAGAGCTGCATCAGGGGAGAATTGAAGCGATTCCGCTGGATGGTGGTTCAGTGGCTTGTTCTTACTGTGATTTTCGGTCGGTTTGCAATCATCAGGAAACAGATCGCTGCCGGGAAATGCAGAAATTCAAAAGCAAACAAGCCGTATTGACCCGGATTGAGGAGGCGTTGACCGATGAGTAGAAAATGGACAAGGGAACAAGCTTTGGCAATCTGTGACAATAAAGGTACGCTTTTGCTTTCTGCGGCGGCAGGAAGCGGCAAGACCGCGGTTTTGGTGGAACGCGTTGTCCGTTTGCTGTCAAAAAAGAACCATCCGGTTCGGGCTGACCGGCTGCTTATCGTGACCTTTACCAATGAGGCGGCACATGAGATGAAGCAGCGAATTGACGCGAGAATTTCCGAATTATTGCAGGAGCATCCGGATAATCTTCTTTTGCAGCAACAGCAGATCTTGCTTCAAAAGGCAGATATCTGTACGATCAGTGCTTTTTGTATGAAAATCGCGCAGGAAAATTTTCAAGAACTGGATTTACCGGCTGGTTTCGGTGTTGCCGATGATGCAGTATTGGCAGAGCTGAAAAAAACGGCAATTGAAGAAGTCATGGAGCAGCAATACCAGCAAAATGCCGAGGCATTCGGTGATTTAGTGGAGTTCCTTTGCGACCGTGATGATAGCCGTTTGACTGAAATTATTTATAAAATTTACGACTTTATTCGTTCTTTGCCTTTTGAATTTCGATGGCTGGACAAACACCTTGCACAGTATCAGCAGGAACGCTGTATTTTAGAAACAGATTGGGGAAAAACGATTTCAGCTTACTGTCGGGATGTGTTGGAATATGTAAAAGATATCATGGAACGCGCTGTTTCGCTGATGCAGGAGGATGAAAAAATACAGCAGGCTTATGAAACGGGATACCTGTCGGCAATTCAGCAGTTCGATGACTTTCTGCGTGTGTTGAACAACGGAGACTGGGATACCTTTTATTATGCATTACGGGATTTTAAAATGCCGAAAATCGGCGCTTTAAGAGGGTATCAGGAGGATCCGCTGAAAAATAAGGTAACAGGAATGCGGGATGTTGCCAACAAACGCATCAAATCGTTGATAGAAAGGCTTGCCGGAAGTCAGGAAGAATTCTTTGCGGATTTAAAGCTGTTATATCCGCAAATGAAAACCTTGTTTGATACCGTTAAACTGTTTCATGAAAAATATGCAGCTTTAAAGAAAGAACAGGGTATCACGGATTTTTCGGATATTGAGCATTATACATTAAATTTGTTGGTGAAAGAAACTTCTGATGGATTTGTGAAAACACCATTGGCAGAAAAACTTACGGATGAATATGATCGGCTGCTGATCGATGAATATCAGGACACGAACGAAGTGCAGGATATGATTTTTGCTGCGATATCCCGTAATCAGACCAATATGTTTATGGTTGGAGATGTGAAACAAAGTATCTACCGCTTTAGACTGGCAATGCCGGAAATTTTTCTTAAAAAAAGAAGCCAATTTCATCTTTATGATAAACGAACTTATCCGGCAACGATTATATTGGGCAAAAATTTCAGAAGCAGAAAGCAGGTTACGGATACGGTAAACTACTTGTTTTCTCAACTGATGAGTGAGGAGACAGGAGAAATTGCATATACTGCCGAGGAAGAATTGATTCCCGGCGCAGAGTATTGTCCGTTAGAAGAAGCACAGGCAGAACTTCATATCTTGGATATGGAGGGGGAAAAACATCCGGATGGCAACATGATTTGTGAGGCACGGTATGTAGCGCATTTGATCTCGGATATGCTGGACAAGGGATATCAGGTACAGGATAAAGGAGGTATGCGTCCGTGCCGTCCAAGCGATTTTTGTATTCTGCTGCGCTCTCAGAAAGGAAAAACCTCTGTGTATGCAGAACAGCTGGCACTTTTGGATATTAGATCGTGGGCGGATACCTCGGGGAATTTTCTAACTTCGCGGGAGGTATCTGTAATCATCAGTTTACTTCGGGTAATAGACAACCCCCTGAATGATATTCCGCTGCTTGCTACAATGTTGTCACCGTTGTTTTCCTTCAGTCCGGATGATTTGGCGCGGATACGGTTGGAACAACCCAATATGTCATTGTATCTGGCTGTGGTACGTCAGGCAGAGGCGGGAGATCACCGGTGTGTCGGGTTCTTGGACAAACTGGAGGAATACCGGCAGTTAGCGGCTGTGATGCAGGTTAATAAGCTGGTAGAGTTTATTTTGGATGATACAAACTATATGTCGGTTATTCAAGTGATGCGGGATCCTTCTCAAAAAAAATCTAATATCCGGTTGTTTTGTGATTATGCGGTTTATTATAGTAAAATGGGATATCTGGGACTATCGGCTTTTATCCGTTTTATCGATCGGATGATAGAAAAAGGAGAGGATCTGAAAAGCGCCAGCAAGTCTTCCGACGGTGAAAACGCAGTGCGTATCATGTCTGTCCACGGCTCAAAAGGGTTGGAGTTTCCGATTTGTATTGTTGCGGATTGCGGGAAACAATTTAACAAGCAGGATTTGTATAAAAACGGGATGTTAAACGCTCGGCTTGGTTTTGCGATGAAAGTCAGAGAACATAAACAGTTAAAAGAATACACCAATATTCCCTATGAGGCGGTCCGTTTGGAGAATGAACGTCAGCTTGTATCGGAAGAGATGCGGGTGTTGTATGTGGCGTTGACCCGTGCGAGAGAAAAATTGATTATGACCATGACTTCCGATCATTTGAAAAACGAGTTGCAAACTCTTGCGATGGGAGTAGGAAAGGACAGGAAACTGCCGTATTATGCTGTTCGAACGGCTAATTCTTTTGGTCAGTGGATTTTAATGGCGTTGCTGCGGAATCCGGATATGAATAAGCTGCGTTATATTGCGGATGAGCAGCCGGACCTACTGTTGCCATGCTCCAGTCCTGTAAAATTGGTGATAACCTCTCCGTACGAAGCTGCCGAACAGCAGATTCCTGCGGAAGAACAATTCTGCGCTAAGGCGGATTCAGCAATATATCAGAAAATAGTGGAACAGGTGGGGTATATTTATCCGTTTGAGCAAGCCGCTCAATTGCCTTCAAAATTATCGGTGACTCAGATTGCCGCTTCTAAAAACGGGTATGGCAAGGTTGTGTTATCTTCACCTAGATTTTTACGCAAGGAAAAAATGACCGGTGCGGATAGAGGAACAGCAGTTCATACTTTTTTGCAGTTTGCCGATTTTGACAATTGTATTGCAGATCTGCCAGGAGAGTTAGACAGAATGGAAGAACTTCGGTTTTTATCTCCAGAGCAAAAAGCGGCGGTTGATATAAAAAAATTGCAGGCGTTTTTTTCGTCGAATATCTGTCATAAGATCATGTCGGCTGCTCACGCTTATCGGGAATATAAATTTATGTATGAAATTCCGGCGAGAGAACTTTATCCGGAGATCGATAGTGAAGAATCGATATTACTTCAAGGTATTGCAGACTGCGTAATTGAAGAAGATGACGGTTTAATTATCGTCGATTACAAAACCGATCATGGCTTGGATGCAGCTGCTTTGGCGGCACATTATGCACCGCAGCTTACTTTGTATCGCCGGGCAATAGAAGATCAATTTCAGAAAAAAGTAAAAAGTACCATTATTTATGCAGTGGAGTTGGGGCAGGAAATAGAAGTTTGATTTCAGTGCCGTTCCTTGTTGGAGAAAAAAGAATTTTTCAATACAGTTTGCAACCGACATCGGCTGTTTGGACGCTTGCCGGTTGCAAATTGTTCAACTTTGTCTCAATAAAATATATTTTGTCATGAAAAATGTAGTTTTGTCAATGATGTGTTACAGATTGGGAAAAGAAAATAAGACAGACTTGGGTGACAACCAGTTGAGAGGACGCATAGGGAAATTGTTATACTGCCTTTGGC
>CAUHFD010000119.1 GCA_959605275.1 uncultured Eubacteriales bacterium
GTCAAAGGCAGTATAACAATTTCCCTATGCGTCCTCTCAACTGGTTGTCACCCAAGGTTGTCTTATTTTCTTTCCCCAATGTGTAACACATCATTGTAACACCTACACGAATTAATCCCCGACAAACCTACACGAATTAATTCCCGAATACTAATCGCACTGCAATACAGCTCATAATCAGGTTGACCAGATCTGCCGACACTGAAGAAAAAACCGTATGTCTGGTATTCTTGATTCCTATGGCTCCGTAATAGACAGCGATGGTATAAAAGGTGGTTTCGGTGGAACCCTGTATTACGCTTGCCACTCTGCCTACAAAGCTATCCGGCCCGTGTTGAGAAAGGATTGTTTCCAGCATTGCAAGAGAGCCGCTTCCCGAAATCGGTCGAAGCAGTGCTAACGGCAAGACTTCTTCCGGAACATGAATAAAATTGGTCACCGGACTGATCGCATGAGTCAAAATATCCAAGGCGCCAGACGCTTTAAATGTTGCTACCGCTGCCATTAATGCAACCAAAGCCGGTAATATTTTAATTGAAGTTTGAAATCCTTCCTTTGCTCCTTCAATGAAGGTATCAAAGACATTGACATTTTTTACCAGTCCCATAATCATAATCATTGAAATCAGTACAGGGATAACATAATTCGTAACAGAACTCATAATAATCAGTTGCTACCGTCCGCAAATCGAACGGTACTTTCTATCCTTTCGTATTCAATCCGAAGCGGTAATCAATATTTTACCGAAAAAATTTCGCGAATAACTGAAATCATCTGTATTAGTGATGTTTCGTTACATGAAAACGTCCCAGTACTTTGGACATCATAACCCCAAAGCTCAATGATACTACCGAGGATAACAAAATAGCGGGAAGAATGTCCATCGGTGCCGCTGCGCCGTGATTCAGTCGAAGTACCGATATTGTTGTAGGAATCAATTGAATCGAAGCCGTATTCAGCACAACGAAAGTAATCATATTATTGCTTGCCGTATCTTTGATTTTTTCATCTTCTGCCATTCTTCGCATTGCCTCAATACCAAGCGGCGTTGCAGCGTTTCCCAATCCCAGCAGATTGGCTGTAATATTCATTGAAATCGCTTTCATAGCGGGAGAATCAGTATCCAATCCCTTGAACAGACGTTTGGTAATCGGGGACAACAGTTTGGCTACCATATTGGTCAATCCTGCTTCGTCTGCCACCTTCATAACTCCGCTCCAAAGGCACATAGCTCCCATAAGGGATATGACCAAAGTGACGGCATTGCCGCTGCCTTGTATCAGCGCGTTTGAGACATCTCCGATTCTTCCGTTGAGTGCACCGAATAGAGTAGAAACTACAATCATACAGACAAAAATCCACTTCATCATTTTTCTTCACACCTTTTATACATTTATGCTATATAGCATGTATATGTAAAAAAACAAAAAATCAGTATTTAATTCTATCAAAACCGGAAGTATCGGTATTTTTATTCATCTTGAAATGAAACATTTTTTCATTTAATATTGTGTTTATAGTGTAATTCGTTTAAAATAGAATTATAGCCTAAAAAGAGGAATATCATGAAAAATGATTGTTTACGTTTCTCTTATTAGATGATGTCATGTGTCCTATCAAACAAAATTTGCAAAAGGAATCAAGGTATTATGAAAAAGTTACACGCCAATTTTCGACTTCAAATAAACTGGAAATTATTCGGAATACTGTGTTTGTCTTTTCTCATTCCTGCCGTTATTTTGATTGTTGTATATTACACGTTGGGATTTTACCCGTTTGGTGAAAAATCCGTTTTGGTTATGGATATGGCAGAACAATTTGCGCCTGCTTTGGCTTCTTTACGGCAGATTACAAGCGGAGAAAACAGTATTTTGTTTTCCTGGTCAAAATCAATGGGCACAAATAACATCGGTTTTTTTGCATTTTATATGTCAAGCCCTTTTTCTTTTATTACGCTACTTTTTCCGGAAAGCCAATTTTTGCTCAGCCTTTGGATTTTGACTATTTTAAAAATTTCTTTATCCGGATTGACTATGGCAATCTTTCTGCATCGTTTTTTATCGGATAAACCGGCAGCGCTGCTTCTGTTATCCTCCTGCTATGCGTTGATGAGCTATAATTTGGTTTATTCTTTATCCATTATGTGGCTGGACGTCGTAATTTGGCTGCCGATTGTTATTTTAGGTGTGGAATGGATATTGGAGCAAAGAACTCCGTTGCTGTTGGTTTTTAGTCTGGCGGTGATGTTCCTGTCAAATTACTACATTTCATATATGGCAGGGGTTTTTACGGCATGTTACTTTCTATATCGATATTTTGCTAAAACTGCTAAGTATTCGATATCGGATATCAGCAAAAAGTTTCTTACCTTTTTTCTGTCTGTTATTGCAGCAGTCGGCTTGTCGGCATGGCTGACGATACCTACTTTGTTTGATTTAATGCAGGGGAAGATGAAGGGCACTCGATTTCCGGAGAACTTTTTAAATTTTGAACCCTTAAAACTATTTGTCAAATTTTTACCCGGACAGTATGATACCATACAATATCATGGATTGCCGTCTATTTTTTGCGGCACAGCCGTTCTTGTCCTTGTAGTGATTTATTTCTTCCTCCGTAATTTTTCACTGAAAGAAAAATTGCTTTCTGCCGGATTTGTGGTTTTCATGATATGCAGCTTTATTTTCACAGTACCGGACACGATATGGCATATTTTTCAATCACCGAACTGGTTTCCGCATCGGTATGCTTTCGTTTTTAGTTTTTTATTGATTTTTCTGGCGTCGCAAACAATTTCTTGTCTGCCTGCGTTTGGAAGTCTCGTATCAGCATTTCGTAAAAAATCCGAAAAAAGAATATTACAGATTTCGTTGATATCTCTGTCTGTTTTGATTTTTGCAAGCACGATGGGAGAATTATATTATAATGCCAAAACAATGATAAATGGCTTGGACGGCGAATTTCGATATCGGACAACGGCTGAATATGAAAATTTTCATTCGAAGCTTCGTCCGCTGGTAGCTAAAGCAAAAGAAGATAATTCTAATTGGTATCGAATCGAAAAGGATTTCGAATGGTCCAAAAATGATGCGTTAACATTAGGATATAACGGAATTACACATTACTCTTCTGTATATAATCACCAGATCAATCAAACGCTGAAAAAACTCGGAATGGCACAAGATTACTTTTGGAATTCTTATTTTGGTTCTACGCCGGTAACCGACTGCATATTTGGCGTTCGGTATATCATGTCTGAAAGGAAACTGCCGAATTTTTATCAATCGGTTATGACAAACGGCGACATTACCTTATATGAGAATCCATATTATCTGCCAGTAGGGTTTATCGGCTCGGTAAACCCGGAAAATGTACAATCCTTGGATCATTATTTATATCTTGAAAACCAAAACCGTTTACTAAGCGCAATATGCGGAGAAAATACAGAAGTTTTCCATGAGATCGCTTTTGAAAAAGAAACAGTGAGCGGCAGCAAGCTGATATATCGATTTAACGCCATATCAGACAATCCAATATATATTTCTTTGGCAAGCAATGCACACGCCAATGCAAAAATTTATGTAAACGGGCAGGAAATCGCTTCCTATTTTGGAAGCGCAACGAAGCATAGCCTGTATCTCGGCAGCTTTGAACCGGGGCAGGAACTGGAAGTGGTTTGTCAATTTTACAGCGGTTGGATCGACCCGCTTGCAGAAGAAATTTGCGAACTGGATACTGAAACCTTTTCTTCGCTGATGCTTGGTCTGCAAGAAAATGGGATGAAAACGAAAAGCTATCAAAACGGTAATGTTTCAGGCAGCATATCGATGACAAACGATGGATCTTTAAATACTTCCATTCCGTTTGATAAAGGTTTTACTTTGTCAGTTGACGGAAAAAAAGCAGAATATCAAGCTTTTCTGGATACTTTTATTATGGTGCCGCTTTCAAAAGGAACACATGAAATAAAATTTACTTTCTATCCGACCGGATTTCGATTTGGCGTCGGTGTCACTGTTGTAACTGTGCTTGTATTATCGCTTTTCCTTTTGTGCAGATACAAAACATCCCGAAAACGCGATATGTGAATATTCCTTTCATTGATTGAAATACTAATAATAATTTCAGCAAACGAAAGGATAGTAGTGTGAAAAATAATATTTTTCACACTCCACTTGTTCCGATATTGCGCAAAGCGCAATATCGGAACAAATTCAAAAAGGAATGGTGGGTTAAAATGAATAATATAAAAGCGCAGATTATTTCTGAAATTGACCGTAGAATAGAGGATTTACAGCAGCACCGATACGATGAAATTATTGTGACCGGAAATCAATATGACGAGCTCAATCAAGCGTTGGCTAAGGTCATCGGTGTACCGTTGATGAAAGAATTGAGCAGTCTGAAAGAATATGTAATCGATATTAAATAATATCGGTATATTGTGTTCAAACATCGGATATACTATAATCAGGCAGGGAAATCGCTTTAATTAAAAACGCATATGAGCTTTATAAATGCGGGCATTTTCCCTGCAAAAGGATGGGTAAACCCCGTCCTTTTTTTGTGTTAACTTTGTGTGTCTGGATACTATTGACTTTTGAAAAATTCGGATTATAATATATACTGTAATTGTAGATTTTAAAACTACAGGAATAGAAACTGACTGAGGAGTAAATATTGTTATGGCTCATGAAAAATTTCAAGTTACGGGGATGACCTGTTCTGCCTGTGCTGCTCATGTTGAAAAAAGCGTTTCTAAATTAAACGGAGTGAAAAACTGTACTGTAAATTTGCTAAGTAACAGCATGACGGTGGATTTTTCTTCTGATCTCGTATCGGTTCCTGACATTTTGCATGCCGTTGAATCCGGCGGATATCATGCGTCGCTTGTTTCGTCAAAAAATTCCGGCAAGAAAACACTTTCTGCTCCGGAAGATGCCATTGCAGGAGAAATAAAAAACATGAAGTTCCGGCTGATTCTTTCTCTGGTATTTTTGATTCCGTTGTTTTATATTTCGATGGGACATATGATGGGAGCGCCGCTGCCGTCTTTTTTGATTGGGCATGAAAATGCGCTGTCCTTTGCATTCACGCAGTTTTTACTGATCCTTCCTATTGTTTTTGTAAACTTTAAATATTTTCAGGTGGGTTTTAGAACGTTGTTTCAGGGCTCGCCGAATATGGATTCATTAATTGCCATTGGTTCAGCAGCGGCGATTGTTTATGGGGTTTTTGCTATTTATCAGATTGGAATTGGTTTGGGACATCAAAATATGGAACAGGTTCATCAGTACACCATGGATTTGTATTTTGAGTCTGCCGGAATGATTTTGACCTTAATTACACTCGGCAAGTACTTAGAAACCCGTGCGAAAGGGAAAACATCAGAGGCAATCACAAAACTGATGAATCTGGCGCCGAAAACTGCGTTGGTCATTCGGGATGGGAAAGAACTTGAAATTCCATCGGAGGAAGTGGTTTTAAATGATATTATTGTGATCAAACCCGGTAAAACCATTCCGGTAGATGGAATAATCGTAGAGGGAAAAACTTCGGTGGATGAGGCGGTAATCACCGGAGAAAGCATTCCTGTCGAAAAAGACGTAGGAGATACTGTCATCGGTGCTACTGTTAACAAAGCCGGATATTTTCGGATGAAAGCAACGAAGGTCGGAGAAGATACTACGTTGTCACAGATTATTCGTTTAGTGGAAGAAGCCAGTTCTTCTAAAGCGCCGATTGCCAAACTGGCTGACCGTGTGAGCGGTGTGTTTGTACCGATTGTAATTGCCATTGCCGTTGTTGCCGTTATTGTATGGCTGCTAATCGGTAAATCTTTTGCCTTTTCACTGTCTATCGGAATAGCAGTCCTAGTAATTTCTTGCCCTTGTGCCTTGGGGCTTGCGACGCCGACCGCGATTATGGTTGGAACAGGTAAAGGCGCACAAAATGGCATTTTAATCAAATCCGCTGAAGCATTAGAAATATTGCATGGAATCAATACAATTGTATTTGATAAAACCGGTACACTGACCGAGGGCAAGCCGATTGTTACCGATATTGTCACTGTTGAAGGTGTTTCGGAAGAGGACCTTTTAAAAATTGCCGCGGCTTTGGAAAACGCTTCGGAGCATCCGTTGGCGGAAGCGATTATGCTCCGCGCAGATACTGCTAACATTCATCCTGATTCTCTGGATTCCTTTGAATCGGTTACGGGGCGGGGGATTGTCGGTGTGATAGCTGGAAAAAAATATTTTGCCGGCAACCGAATGATGCTCACCGAAAATCAAATTTCGATGAATTTGCCGGAAAATATTGTTTCGGATTTTGCAGAACAGGGAAAAACCCCTTTGTTTTTTGCAGACGATCAAAAAGTTATTGGGGTGATTGCGGTAAAAGACACCTTAAAGCCCTCCAGCAAAACAGCAATATCAGAGTTTAAGCGTATGGGAATTGATACGGTGATGCTAACCGGTGATCACTCCAAGACTGCAAATGCGATTAAAAATGAAGTGGAGATCGATGAAGTAATTGCCGAGGTATTGCCGCAGCAAAAAGAGGAAAAAATCAGACAATTGCAGGAATCCGGAAAAAAAGTTGCTATGGTAGGAGACGGCATTAATGATTCTCCTGCCTTGGCACGTGCTGATGTCGGTATCGCAATCGGTGCAGGAACTGATGTTGCCATTGAATCTGCTGATGTTATCTTAATGAAAAGCGATCTTTTGGATGCGGTGGCGGCGGTACAGCTGAGCAAGGCAACGATTCGCAATATTAAGGAAAATCTGTTCTGGGCGTTGATTTATAACACCATTGGAATTCCGTTGGCGGCGGGCGTATTTTTCTCGGTGCTGGGCTGGAAGCTCAATCCGATGTTTGCAGCAGCCGCGATGAGTTTAAGTTCTGTTTGTGTTGTGAGTAATGCATTGAGACTCAAGTTATTTCACCCGAAATATCACACTGTATTACCGGAACGCAACTCGATACAGCAAACCAATTCAAATGTAATCTATATCAAGGAGGACACAAAAATGAAAAAAGAAATGTTCATCGAAGGAATGTCATGCAATCATTGCAAAGGCAGGGTAGAGGCGGCGTTGAACGGCATAGACGGAGTGCATGCAGAAGTCAGCTTAGAAGATAAAAAAGCAGTTTTAAAGCTATCTCATCCGGTGGAGGATGATTTGCTTGTCAAGGCTGTGACCGATGCAGGATATGAGGTTGTCGAGATAAAATAAGAATTATTGCAACATTGTTTTGTAAAGACAAGGCATTCCCCGCTAAAAAGCAGTTGATTTTTTAGCGGGGAATGCCTTGTCTATTTGACATTGCTGTTGGTTTGTGATACACTGACAAAAAGACAAGCGCTTTTGTGCGCAGTAGAGAGGCAAGTATGTTTCAACAGGATTATATTTTAAGAATGATTGAGGACATGGCACAATTTTTGTCTAAAATTGCGCATTATCATGAACAGGAATCCATGGTCAGCATTGTTGATGAAAACGGGGTAATAGACGAAATCGCTTTTTTTGAGTATCGGCTGACCAAACTGTATTACGAAGGAAAATATTGTGAAGCAGAGGATTTGTTGTTTAAAAAATTAGAACAGGCGGACGGGAAATATTATATCAATACCGCCATGCAATTTTATCAGAGACTCGGACAGACGGATGAACAAAAATTGACCGAAAACGGATATTCAGCAGATCGCATTTCCAGTGGATTAAAGCGCTTGCGGATACTTTATCCTATTACTGAGTAAAGAATATTTTGAAAACTGTTTTATGACATAAAACAAGCCGAAAAGGACTTATTATGGTCCTTTTCGGCTTGTTACTTTTTTCATAAGATTTGGTGATTAACAGATTATGCCGTTTTTTCGGTTATACTTTAACCGGCATCATTCGGTAAGATAAGACTTTACCAATGCTTGAAGCAGTTCATCACGGTCAATGCGGCGAATCAAGCTTCTGGCATTATTATAGGTGGTAATATAGGTGGGATCTTCCGACAAAATATATCCGACAATCTGATTAATAGGATTATATCCTTTTTCACGTAATGCATCATAAACCGTCGTTAAAATCTGCTTCATTTCCGAATCTTTATCTTCATGAACTTTAAATGTCATTGTTTTTTCATGCATTTTATTAAAAGCCTCCTATAAATCAATAGTGCAAAGCAATGGAATCAACTTGTATATATTATATTCTATTTTAAAATGTTTATCAAGTAAAATAAGAAAACTTTCATAATTTTTTTATAAAAAACAGAACTGATTTTAAAACAGCCTATCGGCTGAAAATTCAGAGGTACTGTTTTATTTTGCTTATGCACACTTCGGTGCAACGCAATAAAAAAACAGAACTGATTTTAAAACAGCCTATCGGCTGAAAATTCAGAGGTACTGT
>CAUHFD010000120.1 GCA_959605275.1 uncultured Eubacteriales bacterium
TGAAGGCAAATATCTTTTGGGTACCTCTTTTGCGCGGCCGATTATCGGTAAACGGCTGGTAGAGATTGCCAAGGCAGAGGGCGCAGATGCGATTGCACACGGCTGCACCGGAAAAGGAAATGACCAGGTTCGGTTTGAATTGGCAATCAAAGCTTACGCACCGGAAATGAAGATCATTGCTCCTTGGCGGACTTGGGAGTTAAAATCTCGGGATGAAGAAATTGATTATGCTGAGGCGCATAATATTCCATTACAAATCACGCGGGAAACCAACTATTCTAAAGACAAAAACTTGTGGCATCTATCTCACGAAGGATTGGATTTGGAAGATCCGGCAAATGAGCCGATGTATGATAAAATTCTGGAGATGGGCGTTTCTCCTGAAAAGGCTCCGGATGAACCGACTTATGTAACACTTTCTTTTGAGAAAGGGATTCCTGTTGCATTGAACGGCAAAAAGATGGACGGCGTTGCCCTGATTGAAGAACTGAACAAGGTGGGCGGTGCAAACGGAATCGGCATTGCGGATTTGGTGGAAAATCGGTTGGTCGGCATGAAGTCCAGAGGCGTTTATGAAACACCGGGCGGCGCAATTTTATACCATGCACATGATGTACTGGAAACGATTTGTCTGGATAAGGAAACACAGCACTACAAACAGCAGATTGCGTTAAAGTTTGCTGATATTGTATATAACGGTCAGTGGTATACTCCTTTGCGGGAAGCTTTGACAGCATTTGTTGACAGTACGCAGCAGACCGTAACCGGCGAAGTGAAATTAAAGCTGTATAAAGGCAACATTATCAACGCAGGCGTAACTTCTCCATATACGCTTTACAGCGAAGAGGTTGCTACTTTTGGTGAAGACGAGGTTTACGATCAGATGGATTCTCAAGGCTTCATCAATCTGTTTGGTCTGCCGATTAAAGTAAAAGCTATGCTGGATGCAAAACGGGAGAACAAATAATTTGAACGCGTTGTCGGCGTTGTCGGCACGCTCAGAATAGGGCAGACAAAATGTCTGCCCTATTCTGAATACTGATTATTTGTCAGCTTTATAGTTAATGAACCGGAGAATAAGAAAAAAGGATGGAAAAGTCATGGCAAAAATGTGGGCAGGACGGTTTTCGAAAGAAGTGGATGAAAAAGTAAATGATTTTAATTCATCTATTTCTTTTGATTGTCGTATGTATCGGCAGGATATCCGCGGAAGTATTGCTCATGCAACTATGCTCGGAGAAACCGGCATCATCGACAAACAGGAATCCGAAGTGATCATACAAGGGCTGAAAGAGATTTTGGACGATATTGAGAATGGAAGTTTGCAATTTGATCCGACCGCAGAGGATATCCATATGTTCGTTGAAGCAGAACTCACGAAGCGGTTAGGAGCGCCCGGAAAGCGTCTGCATACTGCTCGAAGCAGAAATGATCAGGTGGCATTGGATATCCGATTGTATTTAAGAGATGAAATTGCGGAGCTTTCTGATTTGGTGACAGAGCTGGTCATGACTTTTTGTGATTTGGCAGAGAAACACACCGATACAGTAATGCCCGGATATACTCATTTGCAGCGTGCTCAGCCGATCACGTTTGGACATCATTTGATGGCGTATGTACAGATGTTGCTGCGGGATTTGGGAAGACTGCAGGATACGGTAAAAAGGATGAATGAATGCCCGCTGGGAAGTTGTGCTTTGGCGGCAACGACTTATCCGATCGATCGGGAACTGGTCGGAAATCTGCTTGATTTTGATGGGATTACCCAAAACAGCTTAGACGGCGTTTCTGACCGTGATTTTTGCATGGAATTGGCATCTGCTGTTTCTATTTTAATGGTACATCTTTCTCGTTTTTCAGAAGAGGTCATCCTTTGGTGCTCTTGGGAATTTAAGTTTATTGAATTGGATGATGCTTATGCGACCGGGTCCAGTATTATGCCGCAGAAAAAGAATCCCGATATCACCGAATTGGTACGCGGAAAAACCGGACGCGTCATCGGCGATTTGATGACTCTGCTGACCATGATGAAAAATCTTCCGCTTGCCTATAATAAAGATATGCAGGAAGATAAAGAAGCCATTTTTGATGCTGTGGATACTGCAAAGCTCTGTCTTGGCACGGTGATTCCGATGGTCAAAACAATGCGGGTGCTGAAAGATAACATGAGAGCAGCCGCGGCAAAAGGGTTTATCAACGCAACAGATTGTGCAGATTATCTGGTAAAAAAAGGCTTACCGTTCCGAGACGCCTATAAGATGACAGGACAACTGGTTGCGTTGTGTATTGAAAAAGGGATGACCCTGGAAACACTTCCATTGGAGATTTATCAATCTGTTTGTGATTTGTTTACCGAGGACGTTTATGAGGCAATTAATTTGGATACCTGTGTAAACGGCAGAAATACGCCCGGAGGACCTTCGGCACAGAGCGTTTTAGCACAGATAAAAGAAGCGAGGGCAAAATTAAATGGAAAACAGTGATAAGATTAAGGTTGGCATTATCGGTGCAACCGGTTATGCCGGAGAGGAATTGCTGCGGTTATTGCTCAATCATCCGCAGACTGTTATCGGCGGAATCAGCTCGGTGAGCTTTGAGGGAGAAAGCATTTCGAAAGTGTATCCTTCTTTATCGGGATTTTGTGATATGGTGTTGTCTGACGAAGATACAGTCATTCAGAATAGCGATGTCGTGTTTGCATCGCTGCCGCATGGTTTGTCCGAACCAAAGGCAAAGAAATGTCTGGAGCAGGGAAAGGCATTTATTGATTTGGGTGCGGACTTCCGCTTGTATGATGAAAAAGATTATCAGCAATGGTATGGACTGTCTTATCAGGAGAAGGCATTGCATGAACAAGCGGTTTACTGCATTCCGGAGTTACATCGGGCATTGGCAGCCGGCAAAAAGCTCATCGGTAATCCGGGATGCTATCCGACCAGTATTGCACTGGGATTGGCTCCTGCCGTGAAAGCAGATTTTATTCGGGTTGATAACTTGATTATTGACAGCAAATCGGGAGTAACCGGTGCCGGACGGGGATTGAGTCAGACTACTCACTATCCCGATTGCAACGAGGCGTTTTCCCCCTATAAAGTTGCGGCACATCGCCATACGCCTGAAATTGAGCAGACGATTTCGGGACTTGCGGGGGAACAGGCAACGATTACTTTTGTACCGCATCTGCTGCCGGTCAACCGTGGCATTGTGTCCACCATTTATGCAGAGCTGAAAGCGGAAACTTCAATGGAAGAGGTCTATCAGCAATATTGCTCTTTTTACGGGCAGGAACAGTTTGTTCGGGTAATGCCGCTTGGCAGCTTTGCTAACTTAAAGAATGTGACATTTTCCAATATGTGTGATATTTCATTGCATATGGATACCAGAACAAACCGCTTGATTATTGTTTCTACCATTGATAACATGATAAAAGGTGCAGCGGGGCAGGCAATTCAGAACATGAACCTGATTTGCGGATTGCCGGAGAATACAGGATTGCATTTGGTACCGCCGGCATTTTAAGATGAGATAGAAAAGGAGAAGCTGACATTCAGCGTAATACAAAGATGAGAGTGAATTTTAAAGGATTTGATTTTGTCGACGGCGGAATTTGTGCGCCGGCAGGATTTCAGGCGGCAGGAATCCACTGCGGAATCCGTAAAAATAAAGACAAGCGGGATTTGGCGTTGATTTACAGTGAAGATATCTGCACAGCGGCGGCTATTTATACGCAGAACAAGGTCAAGGGCGCGCCGATTGCCGTAACAAAAAAGAATATCAAAAACGGCAAAGCCCAGGCAATCATTGTAAACAGCGGGAATGCCAATACTTGTAATGTCGACGGAGAGCAAAAAGCACAGATGATGTGTGATTTGACGGCAAAAGCGCTCGGCATCGATCAACAGGATGTGATCGTTGCGTCTACCGGCGTTATTGGTCAGGTGCTGGATATTGAACCAATTCAAGACGGTATGCCGCAATTGGTGTCAGAGCTTTCTGATGGTGGAAGCAACAATGCCGCCGAGGCAATTATGACCACCGATACGGTAAAAAAAGAAATTGCGGTGGAGTTTCACATGGGTGATGCCGTTTGTAAAATTGCCGGTATTGCGAAAGGAAGCGGTATGATCCATCCAAATATGGCAACCATGCTTTGCTTTATTACCACCGATGTGGCGATTGAAGCGGAATTGCTGCAATTGGCTTTAAAAAAGGTTGCGGACGATACATTCAACATGGTTAGTATTGATGGTGACACTTCGACCAATGACATGGCATGCGTGCTGGCTTCCGGAAAAGCGGGAAATCCACTCATTGACAAGCAGGATACCGACTACGAAATTTTTATCAATGCGCTTTATGTGGTTTTGATGAATCTGTCCCGTGAAATTGCGGCTGACGGTGAGGGCGCAACCAAACTGTTAGAATGCCATGTGACCGGAGCAGATGACGAGCAGACCGCAAAAAAAGTAGCAAAATCGGTCATTACTTCCAGCCTGTTTAAGTCTGCAATGTTTGGCGCAGATGCGAATTGGGGCAGAATATTATGCGCCATCGGATATGCGGATGCGGAATTTAATATTGATGAGGTCAGCGTTCAGCTTGCGTCGGCAAAAGGCTGTATTCGAGTTTGCGAATATGGGGCTGGGGTTGACTTTAGTGAAGAGACTGCAAAAGAAATTTTGCTGGAGGATGAAATCAAAATTATTGTCAGCCTCGGTAAAGGCAAATATTCTGCAGTAGCTTGGGGCTGTGATTTGACCTATGATTATGTAAAAATCAACGGCGATTACCGGACCTGATGCCAACATCAGAATTTTGACCGAGAAAGGATTGTCACTGAAATGGAAATTCAAAACAGTGTGAAAGCGCAGGTATTGGCGGACGCACTTCCTTATATTCAAAAATATACCAACAAAATTGTTGTTGTGAAATACGGCGGGAACGCCATGATTCGGGATGATTTAAAGCAGGCAGTCATGAGTGATATTGTGTTGCTGTCCTTGGTTGGTATCAAGGTAGTGTTGGTGCATGGCGGCGGTCCCGAAATTAACGATATGCTGAAAAAGGTCGGGAAAGAAAGCAAATTTATAAACGGGCTCCGGTATACCGACAAGGAAACGGCAGAAATTGTCCAGATGGTTTTGGCGGGCAAGGTAAATAAAGGGCTTGTCAGTCTGTTACAGCAGCATAACGGAAAAGCTTTGGGACTGTGCGGTACTGACGGCGGAATGCTGATCGCTGAAAAGATAAAAAGCGAAGTGGACTTAGGCTATGTCGGTCAAATCAAAAAAATTGATGTAAATCCTATTGTAAAGGCTTTGGATGACGGATATATTCCGGTGGTTGCAACTGTTGCCAGTTCGGAAGATGGAGAAATTTATAACATCAATGCTGATACTGCCGCGGCGCAGATCGCAGCTGCGTTAAATGCGGAAAATCTCATATTAATGACTGACATTAAAGGGCTTTTGCGTAACAAAGATGATGAAAATACCTTGATTCCGTTTGTACAGGTCAGTGAAGTGCCTTCGCTGATTCGAGACGGGATTATTTCGGGAGGAATGATTCCGAAAATAGAATGCTGTGTGGAAAGCGTTCGACGTGGTGTCAATCGGGCATTTATCATTGACGGAAGAATACCGCATTCTATCTTGATAGAGATGTTTTCCAACGAAGGTATCGGTACGATGTTTCAATAAAATGGTAACAGCTTTTGTTATGGTGCTGTTGGCGCATCGGTACGCAAAGGACATTACGGATAGTAAAGGAAAAAGATCATGGATTTCGATACATTAAAAGCAAAAGATCAGTCTTATATTGTAAATACATATGCACGATTCGATGTTTGTCCGCAAAAAGGGAGCGGCGCAACCTGTATTGATGCCGCCGGTAAGAGTTATGTTGATTTCGGGAGTGGAATTGGTGTGAACTCGCTTGGCTATTGCGACAAAGGCTGGGTGGCGGCTGTAACGGAACAGTTAAATCAATTACAGCATTGCTCGAATCTTTATTATTCCGAACCGGATGTGCGGCTGGCTGAAAAATTGTGTACATTGACCGGATATCATCAGGTGTTTTTCGGTAACTCCGGCGCAGAGGCAAATGAGTGTGCGATTAAAACGGCGAGAAAACGCAGCTTTGATAAATACGGAGCAGGTCGTCATAAAATTATTTCGCTTGTGAATTCCTTTCACGGACGAACGATCACCACTCTGTCCGCAACCGGACAGGATGTTTTTCATCAGTATTTTTATCCGTTTACCGAAGGCTTTGATTATGCGACAGCTAACGATTTTGCTGATTTGCAAAGCAAAGTGGATGATTCGGTTTGCGGGATTATGATGGAATTAATTCAGGGTGAGGGCGGCGTTATGCCGTTGGAACAGGATTTTGTGGATGCGGTAAAGCTCTTGTGTGCGCAAAAGGACATTACTCTGATTGTGGATGAGGTGCAAACCGGAATCGGTAGAACGGGACATCTTCTTGCCTGTGAACATTATGGCTTAAAACCGGATTTGGTGACGCTGGCGAAAGGACTTGGCGGCGGACTGCCGATTGGTGCGGTATTGATGACAGAAGAGTATGCATCTGTATTAGGCGCCGGAATGCACGGTACTACCTTCGGAGGAAATCCGGTTGTTTGTGCGGGCGGTATTGAGGTGCTCAACCGGGTTGCTGATAAACATTTTCTGGATGAAGTAACGCAAAAAGGAAAGTATATCCGTCAGCAGTTGTCTGAAGTCAGCGAAGTGGCAGGTGTGGACGGAATCGGTATGATGCTGGGGATACGTCTAAAGTCGAAAAAAGCCGCTGACGTTGCGAAAGCGTGTGTGGCAAACGGACTGTTGATTTTGACTGCAAAGGAAAAGCTGCGGATGTTGCCGCCGCTGACTATCACACAGCAAGAACTGGATGAGGGCTTGCGGATTTTAACGGATATTTTAAGCAGGGATACGCTATGAATGATAAAATAGATATGCTTTATCAAAAAATGGTGGAATATTATTTCGGAGATCCCAAACGGATACAGCACTTTGTTAAAGTGCACAGCTTTGCAAAGCAGATCGGTATTTCAGAGCGGCTTGACAACGATACCATGTTTGTTTTGGAAGCGGCAGCCTTGGTGCATGATATAGGAATCAAACCGGCGGAAGAAAAATACGGAAGCTGCAGCGGAAAATTGCAGGAACAGGAAGGTCCTGCGGTAGCAGAAGCCATGCTTTTGTCGCTTGGTTTTCCGAGAAAGTATCTGGATCGAATCTGTTATTTAGTCGGACATCATCATACATATACTGATATCGACGGAATCGATTATCAGATTTTGGTGGAGGCAGACTACTTGGTGAATCTTTATGAGGATCAATGCAGTCAGGCGGGAATTAAGACTGCCTATCAAAATATATTTCGGACAGACAGCGGAAAATTGCTTTGTCGGATGATTTATGGTATAATACTCTAGAAAGCTTGTGAAAGTGGCTGTTTGAAAGGATAAGTTGAAATGGGCGGTTGGGTGTAACCGACCGTATGCCGTGATGCGGCGTATAGATATCATCTGAAAAATCATGAAATATTAGGAGGAAAACGCGTGAAACACTTACTGAAAATGCTCGATTTGAGCAAAGAGGAAATTATTGATATTTTAAATCTGGCTGATCAGCTGAAATATGAACTGAAACATAATATTGCACATCGTCATTTGCAGGGCAAAACGCTCGGTATGATTTTTCAAAAGTCCTCAACCAGAACCCGTGTATCCTTTGAGACCGGAATGTTTCAATTAGGTGGTCAAGCTTTGTTCCTGAGTTCACGGGATTTGCAGATCGGCAGAGGAGAACCGGTACAGGATACGGCGCGGGTGCTTTCCCGTTATTTAGATGGTATTATGATTCGTACCTTTGAGCAAAAAGAGGTGGAAGATCTGGCAGAATACGGTTCTATTCCGATTATTAACGGGTTGACTGATTTTTGCCATCCTTGTCAGGTCTTGGCTGATTTGATGACGATTAGAGAGCACAAGGGTCGTTTTGAGGGCTTGAAAATGTGTTACATAGGCGACGGAAACAATATGGCAAATTCTCTGATTGTCGGCGGATTAAAGGTTGGTATGGAAGTTGCGGTTGCATGTCCGGCAGGTTATGAACCGGATGCCGCAATATTGGATTTTGCAAATCAAACGGGCAAATTTACCTTTACCAATGATGTGAAAGAAGCGGCAAAAAATGCCGATGTTATTTTTACCGATGTCTGGGCATCTATGGGTCAAGAGGGAGAGGCTGAAAAACGCCGTCAGGCTTTTGAAGGTGTATATCAGGTTAACGAGGATTTACTGAGCGTTGCGAAACCGGATGTTATGATACAGCATTGTTTGCCGGCACATCGCGGTGAAGAAATTACAGCTGAAGTTTTT
>CAUHFD010000121.1 GCA_959605275.1 uncultured Eubacteriales bacterium
AGATTTGGATTTTGTGAATAATAGCATTCATTTTCAACTTCAAAATGAAAATCAATATGAGGTGGAATACCGCCTGATCAGAAAGGATCATACTTCTGTCTGGGTCCAGGAAAAAGGATATTTTCAAAAAGGCGGCAGAAAAGGGCAGGATAGTTTGTTTGGCGTGATTTGTGATAATGCGTATTATGCTAAAGTTGAAGAGCGCCGTTTGGCGAAAAAAGCTACTATTGTCGCTGATTTATCCGATTGCCAAATTGTGATTCACGACTGTGCTTTTCACACGGAACCGGATTATTCTCGGCTGCAGTTCCCCGTAGAAATAAATGAGGTGTTGAGAGAAAGCTTTCTGCGGTGTTTAGAAAATAAAAGTGACGTAAAAACAGAATTTCGCTGTAGCAGAAACAATAAGGATCCGGAATGGTACTGCATTGAAAATATTCCACTGCTGGATGATAAAGAAAATGTGCGGACTGTCTTTGGAAAGATCACGAATATTAATGAAAAGAAGAAGATACAAATATATTCGCATACTTCTTCGGAACAGGATGATTTGACCGGACTTTATACAAAATCTCAACTGCGCTATTTAGTGGAACAAGAAATGATAAATGCATATAAAAATGAATTTGTTGCTTTTCTTCTGCTTGGCACAGATCGTTTTCAAATAATCAACGAACGTCTGGGCTTTATATTTGGAAATACATTATTGAGAAATATTGCCTCCTTGCTGCAAGATTATACTTTGAAGTATCAAGGGTATGCCGGACGTATTGGGGGAGACAGATTTGCAATATTTCTTAAAACGGCATCGCTGGGAGAAATATCGAATATTGCAGATAATATCTGCAGAGATATCCGCGGACTGTATGTCGGTGAACTGCCTGATGTACAGTTGACTTGCAGTATCGGAATTGTGGATTGTGTGAAATGGTGCAAAAATTTTGACGATATGTTTGTGAAAGCCTCTCAAGCGTTATATCGCTCTAAAAATATGGGCAAAAACATGATTTTATTTTATAATGGACAGCCTGTCGGGTCCGAACAGGAGCAAGCATTTATTCATGCTTGTACAATGAAACCTTTGTACCGAACCGAAGAAAATGCTCAAAGAAGAGAACTGTGGGAGTGGGTAACCGGACTGTTGTCTACGACAAAAGATTTTGACAGTGCAGTAAAATTGCTCCTTTTCTGTTTGCGGCGTTATTTCAAGTTAAGTTGCTTATATATCAAAGAAGTTTTCCCTGATAGTAAGTATGCAAAAATCAGTTATCTTGTGCATAACGGGACAATGGACGATGATCTGACTTGCCATGAGCTGTATGCATATGGAAATGATTGGTCGGACGATCCTATTCCGGAACAAAAATATTGTAAATTAACTGCCGATTTTAACAGCGATTCCTACCGTAAATTATTGAATGAATTTAACGATGGAAAAACGGATATTGCGGCTGAATATTCTATTGTGAATGGAAATGAAATCATTGGAAGCATTGTAGCGGTACGCGAAAAAAGTGAAGCTTTCTGGAGCAGAACCGAAACGGAAACATTACAAAAATTGACGGAGATTATCTCACCATATATTCTGAAAAAACAGTATGCCGGTAAGTTTGTTCATAAATATGAAGGGCTTAACAGTGAAATAGTAGGGGTTTGTTCGCTGTCATTATTTCTGGAGAGAGTGGCACGCTTTTTGCAGGATAATCCGGAAAGTACGTTTGCTATTGTTTACTCTAATCTGGGAAATTATAGTGAGATCATCGAACGTCATGGCTTTATGGCGGGTAAAGAGGCTTTGCAAACTTTTGCCGATCTTCTCAGGACAGGGACTACAAATCGACGGCTTTGTGTTGCCCATATTTCGGATGACAGATTCACTTCGGTTTTGTCAGTCACTGATTTGGAAATGCTGAAAGACTATATTTCCCGGAATAATAATAGAATTGTTAAGGTTTTTCGTGAAAAATACAGTGATATCAATATCTATGTTAATACAGGCATTTGTGAGATCCAAAGGATAGAAGACGGTATTCTGAAAGCAATCCAGAACGCAGATGTTGCAAGAAAGAGCGCCAAAGGTCAGATGAAAAACACCTGCCGTTTATTTGATGACCAGCTCAAGATGCAATTAAGCAGGGAAAGAAAAATGGTCGTTGATTTGGAACTTGCCTTAAAACAGGGAGAGTTTGCGATACTTTTACAGCCGATTTTCCATATTTCGGACGGAGAAATGGTGGGTGCTGAAGCGGTTGTGCATTGGAAACGCGGAGATCGTTTTGTCTATCCGGATGAATTTGTTCCGATATTGGAAAAGCATGGATTAATGGTCAAGGTAGATCTTTTTGTGATGAAACATGTTTTAAAAACATTACAACATTGGCTGAAAAGTCACAAACGCATGATACCGGTTTCGATAAAATTATCCCGTGATGAGGCTTTGGATCCGAATCGAGCTGCATTTATTTGCGCTTTGTGCAAACAGTATGGAGTTCCCCTCTCTTATTTGGAATTCAGCTTTTCGGAAAAAGATTTTGGCAATAATCCTGTGCCGCTGAGACAATTAATGAATAAGTTGATGAAACGTGGATTTCATGTGTCAGTGGATCGTTTCGGGTTCGGAGAATCTCCGCTGAAACATATTATTTCCTTTCCGGCAAATAGCATCAAGTTGTCGGATGAATTTTTAGGATATAATAATCGAGTGTTGTATACTAATACGATTATTAAACACTTTGTCTCCATGATGAAGGAAATGGGGTTTGGAATTACCTGCGGCGGTGTGAAAACACAAGAACAATTGGAACTGCTTCAAAATGTCGGATGTGAGCAGGCACAGGGGAGCTATTATGCGGAACCCATGACGATAGAGCAGTTTGAATTCAGATATCTTGATTGATTTTAATCGCTGTTTTTTCAGAAAAAATATGATTTCATTGCAGAAAACGCCGTGGACTTGCCATCGGCGTTTTCTGCAAACTCTCATGCCTCAAAATTTGAGATAATTGTGATTTATCTCTAAAAAAATAAAGTGTTTTTTGATAATATTACACTTGAATTATAGATAAGAGTGTGTTATACTTACGAATGTAATCCGTTACATTTGCTGTTCCATAAGAACGCATTCGAGGGGATTTGATAAAGTCGGATGTGAACGGAGTGGACGGCAATTATTTTTTTGTGGATTGATGTAATCCGTTACATATTGAGGAAAGGAGCAACTATGGCGACCATCAAGGATGTAGCAAAAAAGGCCGGAGTTTCGGTAGCAACAGTGTCTCGTGTCTTGAATGACGAGAGTATTGTAGCTCCGCAAACAGTAAAACGTGTGAAAGATGCAATTCGGGAACTGAATTATATGCCGAATATGCTGGGAAATCATCTGCGTAAGTCGGCTACCAACAACATACTGGTTTTGATCCCTACTGCGTCAAATCAATTTTACAACCGGATTTTACGGGGAATACAGTCGGAAGCTCATCGGTTTGGCTACAACACAATGGTTTGCATGACCAATGCGGATAAAGAAATTGAAGAAAAATATCTGACGTTGTTAAAAACCAAGTTGGCAGACGGAGCTGTTTTCTTATCATCTACTTTATCGAGCACGGCTATTAACCAATTGGGAAATAGTTATCCGATCGTGCAATGCTGTGAAAAAATTGATGGCTCGAATACTTCCTGTGTAACAATTGATAATGAGCAGGCGGGATATGAGGCGACTTGCGCGCTGATTAAAAAGGGACATCGTAAAATTGCCTTTTTGGGTTCCAGCCAAGGCTTTGTTTCCTCCAGAGAGCGACATCATGGATATTGCAGAGCATTGGAGCAGTATCATATACCTTATCGGGAAGAGTATGTTCTTTTGGATACATTTAGTTACAACAGTGGTATACGTTTGGCGGAAGCAATATTACAATTGAAGGAGCGACCGACCGCAATTTTTGCAATTGCGGATACGATCGCAATCGGTGCTATGCGTTTTTTGCTTTCTCATTCCCTCAGGGTTCCGGAGGATATTGCAGTCATCGGTTTTGATAATATCTCTGTTTCCTCAGTTTATACCCCTTCTCTTTCGACCGTTGCTCAGCCGCAGCTTGAGTTGGGACAGAATGCAGTAGGATTGCTGCTGGATAAAATGAAAAATATTAATTGTGCCAATCGCAATATTTTGTTACCGCACAATTTATTATTGCGGGAAACCGTATAATTAAAATGATAAAGGAGAATGAATCATGGAAAAAATCAAAGTCGGAGTCATCGGATGTGGAGGAATTGCAAACGGAAAACATATGCCGTCCATTAAGTCACTTGGAGATGTAGAAATCGTTGCGTTTTGTGACATCATCAAAGAAAAAGCGGAAGATGCAAAGAAAAATTTCGGCACAGAGGATGCAAAGGTATATACTGATTACAAAGAATTGCTCAAGGATGATTCTATTGTTGCGGTTCATGTTTGTACGCCAAACCGTTCTCATAGCTTTATTACAGTAGATGCACTGCATGCCGGAAAACATGTTATCTGTGAAAAACCTATGGCGATTAATGCAGCAGAAGCGAAGAAAATGGTAGACGCAGCAAAAGAAACCGGTAAAATTTTGACAATTGGTTATCAGAATAGATACAGAGCAGATTCTGCTTATTTAAAACGCGCTTGTGAGAATGATGATTTGGGCGAGATTTATTATGCCAAGGCACTGGCACTGCGCAGAAGAGCGGTTCCGACATGGGGTGTTTTCCTGAATGAATATGAGCAGGGCGGCGGTCCGCTGATTGATATCGGTACCCACGCGCTGGATTTGACTTTGTGGATGATGGACAACTATAAGCCTAAGATGGTCGTAGGATCGGTGTTTAAAAAATTGGGTGACCAAAAAGAGAGTGGGAATGCCTGGGGAGACTGGGATCCGAAAGAATACACGGTTGAGGATTCTGCGTTTGGATACATAGTAATGGAAAACGGCGCTACCATCGTTCTGGAATCCAGTTGGGCGTTGAATATTTTGGATTGCCAAGAAGCATCTACTGTACTGTGCGGTACCAAAGCGGGGGCAGATATGAAGGATGGCTTGCGAATCAACAATGTCAAATATAATAAACAGAATATTGAAAAACCTGATCTTAGCGCCGGAGGCGTTGCTTTCTTTGACGGTGCAGGCGGAGGAAAACCGGAAGAAATTGAAGCACAGATTTTCTATAATGCGATCAAAAACGGTACCGATGTTGTGGTCAAACCAGAACAAGCTTTCGTTGTTACCCAGATTCTGGAAGCGATTTATGAGAGCGCAAAAACAGGAAAACCGGTATATTTAGACTAAACAGATTTCGTTCAATTATAATTACGGAGGTATTGATACTGGTATGAAATTATCCATTCAATTGTATTCTTTGCGTGCCGAAAGTGAAAAAGATTTTGTCGGTGTACTGGAATATGTAGCTAAATTGGGATTTCAGGGCGTGGAGTTTGCCGGATATTACGGGCTCAGCGCCGAGGAAATTCGCGCGCATTTAGATCGGCTGGGATTAGTGTGCAGCAGTACTCACACACCGGCGCAGGATGTTTTTGAAAAGACAGAAGAGACCATTGCGATTAATAAAACTTTGGGCTGTAAATATGTCATCGTTCCATGGTATGAAATGCCGGATGCCGCAGCTGCCGCAAGTTTAGCTGAAAAATTTTTGGCAGTGAAAGAAAAATTTGCAGAAAACGGATTGGTTTTAGGATATCATAATCACGGTGCTGAATTTAATAAAGAAAACGATACGTATTTGCTTGATACCTTGATGTCAAAGTCAAACCGGGAAATTGTGATGGAGCTTGATACTTATTGGTCTGCGAAGGCAGGAGTGAATACCCCGCAATACATGCTGGATCATCAGGAAATTTTGCCGTTAATCCATTTAAAAGACGGAGACGGAGAAAATCTTACCTCTATCGGAGAAGGAAAAATAGACATTCAAAAGGTGTTGGATACCGCAAAAGCGACAGGGGTTGAATGGGTTGTTGTGGAGAATGATGATCCCAAGCCAAACGGTTTTGAAGATGCAAAGCGCAGTATGGAAAATTTGAAAAGCAAATATATCTTTTAGGGAGGAAAAAACGATGAAACTTGGTGTATTTTCACCGGCGTTAGCAGATAAAAGCTTGGATGATGCGCTGACTTATTTGGAAGAACAAGGCGCTGAGATGATTGAACTGGGAACCGGTGGATATCCGGGTACAGCTCATTGCGACGCAGCGCAGTTGATACGCGATGATGAAAAACTCGCTGAATTTAAAGCAACGATGGCAAAGCATCATATTCAGATTTCGGCGCTCAGTTGTCACGGCAATCCGATTCATCCCAATAAAGAGATTGCTAAACAGTTTGACGACACCATCAGAGATACGATTCTGTTGGCGGAAAAATTGGGGATTACACAGATCAATACTTTTTCGGGATGCCCAGGCGACAGCGAAGATGCAAAGTATCCGAACTGGGTGACCTGCCCGTGGCCGGACGATTACAGCAAAATTCTGGAATGGCAATGGAACGAAGTTTTGATTCCTTACTGGAAAAAGACGGTGGCTTTTGCAAAAGAACATGGGGTTACCAAAATCGGTTTGGAGCTGCACCCCGGATTTTGTGTGTATAATTCTTATACTTTGCTGAAGCTGCGCAATGCGGTCGGTGAAGAAATCGGTGCAAATCTGGATCCGAGCCATTTGATTTGGCAAGGGATGGATCCGGTGGCGGTGATTCGTGAGTTAGGTCCTGCGATTTTCCATTTTCATGCCAAGGATACCAAGATCGACACGATCAACACGGCGGTCAACGGCGTGCTGGACACCCAGCATTACAGCGATGAAATTCATCGTTCGTGGATTTTCAGAAGCGTCGGTTACGGCATGGATGCGGCAAAATGGAAAGAAATCATCAGCACATTGCGGTTGGTGGGATATGACTATGCGATCAGCATTGAACACGAGGACAGCTTGATGACTCCTTATGAGGGGCTTGGCAAAGCGATTTCTTTCCTAAAAGAAATTCTCATTTTTGAAAGTAAAGGCGAAATGTGGTGGGCTTAAAATGGTAGATGGTAAATACGCTGTTGCATTGATTGGGTATGGTGGAATGGGTCATTGGCATACTCAGCTTTTAAAGGGTTTGGATAAAATTTTCTTGTATAGTATTTTTGATACCGATCCTGACAAACTAGCAGAGGCCGAACAAAACGGCTACAAAACATATCCCAGTTTTGAGGAGGTTTTGTCGGATGACAAGGTGGATATCCTCTTACTGGCGGTACCGAATGATTGGCATAAGCCTTATGCAATCCAGGCGATGAAAGCCGGGAAAAACGTCATTTCCGAAAAGCCGGTTACGCTGTCGAGCGCTGACTTGCAGGAGATGATCGATGCGGCAAATGAAAGCGGCAAGTTGTTTACGGTGCATCAGAACCGCCGTTGGGACGAAGATTTTCTGACGATGAAGAAAATTTACGACGAGGGTATGCTGGGAGATATTTTCAGCATTGAATCCAGAGTACACGGTTCCCGCGGCATACCGGGAGATTGGCGCGGTCGCAAGGCACAGGGCGGCGGCATGATGCTGGATTGGGGCGTACATATCCTGGATCAGATGCTACAGATGGTGAAAGAAAAAGTTGTTAAGGTTTACGCGCATATGCATCACGTCACCAACTATGAAGTGGATGACGGCTTTCGGATGGTCATTACCTTTGAAAGCGGAAAGCAGGCTTTGCTGGAAGTCGGAACCAGCAATTTCATCAATCTGCCGAGATGGTATATGCAGGGCGAAAACGGCACTGCTTTAATGGAAGATTTCGGCTCTGACGCAACGATTGTCAATATTACGGATTGGAATAATGCCGATGCGGTACCTGTCCGGACGGCAGCAGGTTTGACCAAAACGATGGCGCCTCGTACCGATGACACCATTAAAAAGTCGGTATTGCCTCACGTTCATGCTGATGTTCGCGATTTTTATCAGAATGTTGCCGATGTATTGGACGGGAAGGCAGAAAGCATTATTCGGCATGATGAGTTAATGAGGGTTATGAAGTTGATGGAAGCTGCTTTCTTGTCTGACCAAACCAAACAAATTGTAGATTTTGAGTAAGCAGCATCAATGCTGTAAGAAAGGAGCAGACTTAGCAGCTAAAAGCTGTTGGTCGGCAAAAGTTATGATTAATGTAACGGTGTGGAACGAAAATGTTCATGAAAAGCAAGACGGAATCAAAGATGTGATGAAACCGATTCATCCAAACGGTCTTCATGAAACCGTGGCGGATATCGTCAGAGAATTAGGCGATAAAGTAAATGTCAGAACAGCTACTTTAGATCAGCCGGAACAAGGTCTTCCGGATGAGATCCTGGATCAGACGGAT
>CAUHFD010000122.1 GCA_959605275.1 uncultured Eubacteriales bacterium
AAGAAGCTGCCCCCGCGCCGCCGGATAAGGTTTGCAAAGCTAAAGGCAACGTCTTCATCGATTCATCCGTAATAAACACCAATGCCGAAAAATAGTCATTCCAATTGGACACAAAAGTAAAAACAACCAAAGTGGCCCATGCAGGACGCAAAAACGGCATTACCACTTTCCAAAACACGGTAAAAGTTCCCGCTCCATCAATTTTTGCCGCTTCCAGTAATGGATCCGGAAGCTGCTCACAAAATTGCTTCATTAGAAACAGATTAAATGCAACCGCAACCTTCGGAAGAATTAACGCCCAATACGAATTCAGCAACCCTAAAGAACGCACTACCAAGTAATTAGGAATCTGCGTCACATACGGAGAAAACATTAAGGCAGCCATGATCAGACCAAAAAGAAAATTCGTACCCTTTGGACGTAGTTTTGTCAGTGCAAAAGCAGCCATAGACGAAAACAAGACTGTTATAACAACGGTTGCCACCGTTGTAAAAATGCTATTAAATAAATTTCTGCTGAATGGAACTGCATTAGTATCCAAAGTCCGAAATAAATCTTCAAAACTGGTTAATGTTGGATTGCGTACAAAAAAACGAGGTGGAAATAAGTACAATTCCTCAATCGGCTTAAAAGCCGTGGAAACCACATAGATCAAAGGAAGAGATGTAAACAATACAAACGCTGTTAATACGATATACAACAGCACCCGCGATATTCGAAAAGAAAAAAGACGTTTTCCGAACAATCGAACTGTAATTCCCTCTACCATAGCCATAGAACAACATCCTTTCCTTCTCAATCCTTTGGAGAAAAGATTCTGGTAACAATCCTTCCAAGAAAATAAGTAATAATGAACAGCACTACCGCCACAGCGGATGCATATCCCATTTCAAATCGAATAAATGCATAATCATACAAATGTGTTACCAGAGTATGAGCGGCATAGTTCGGACTCGGCATTCCGGCAAAGGCAACAGCAATGTCAAATACTCCAAATGAAGAAACGATCGCATTAATCGCTCCAAACAGTAACTGAGGTTTCATCATCGGCCATGTAATGTAAAATAATTTTTGAAATTCATTTTTAATCCCATCGATGCTTGCCGCCTCATAAACCTGCATATCCAGATTTTGAAAGCCTGCAATAAAGGTTAAAAAGCCTGTGCCCATGCCCATCCAGATGGAAATAAAGATAACAACCGGCAAAATCGTCGCACTGTCCTGATTCCATAAAATCGGACTGTCAATCAAACCTACTCTCATCAAAGCATTGTTTACTAATCCATAGCTATCTGACGAGAAAAAATATAACCACACAGTGCTCATGGCAACGCCGCTGGTAATAGACGGAGCATAAAACGCCAATGAATATACATTCCGACACTTTACCTGATTGATAACCCATGCCATTAAAAAAGACAACAAAAAGGATATCGGACCCGATATGCCGGCAAAAATAAAGGTGTTTTTTAATGCAATCAAAAATTCGTCGTCATCCATGATCAACAGCTTATAGTTTGTTAAAAAAGTAAACGAAGGAGTTTCCATCATATTATAATTTGTCATGCTTAAAATAATGGCATACCCAACAGGAATGATGACAAACAAGAAAAAGAAAAAATAGAATGGTGCCAACATCATATATCCGGGGCCGTTCTTTTTCCAAAACCGGATAAAATTATTTGCTTTCACAGCAATACCTCCTTGCTTCATCATTCTTTATACTGCTCGCGCCGGCGCTTCAGCTCTTTATTTATCGCCTTGACGGTATCCTCTAACGAGTCTCTGACAGACTGAGTTTTACTGACAACCACCCGATTCCATGCGTTCGTGACATGACGGGTAGTATAATAACTGCCTAATACGATCGGTTGTGCTTTTATGTGTGATAAGCTTTCCTTAATAACCTTAAGATCATCTTTTCGCCAATTCAAAGAATCAAAAGCTTCTATGGTGGCGGTCGGCCAGCGCGCCGAGCGGCCGTAAATTCCCTCTATGGTACGTGCATACCGTGCTTGCACATCCACGCCTGTCCACCACTTCAGGAATTCCCAAGATTCCTCTTTTTTGTTGCTCTGCTGCATAATCATACAGCTTTCGCTGACACAAGCGCCGATTGATCTGTCGATCGTTCCATCCTCTTTTTGATATCCAGGGACCGGAGCAATCGCCCATTTCCCCGACAATTCCTGCGCCGCCGTAAGCAGTTTTAAATATACGGTGTAGTCACCGATTCCCACCGGCATCTCACCGGTACGCATACGGTTATAAAGATCTGCCGCGGTCGGCATCCCCCATGTTGTAAAAAGGTCACAATACTCCTTCATTGCGGCATACGCTTCAGGAGAATCCAAAGCCGATTCCGTATAATCTTCATTATAGTAAGTTCCGCCATGCTGATATAAAAATAAATCAAAAGTAGAATAGACAGTGTTTGTGAATACATAAAATTGCAGTTTGTTTTGATTTAAAATCGGTAACATTTTTGTATAAACATCATCCCATGTATCAGGAACTGCTAATCCCAACTTTTCAAAAATATCTGTTCGATACATCATAACCTGAAATGTCATCGTTTCGGGCAATGCATAAACTTTACCTTGATAAGTAAACGGCACCAACATTTCCGAATAAAAACGGGGAATGATTTCTGAATAATCGGAAAATTGCGTCAAATCGGCAAGTGCATTCCGAATAGCAAATTCACCGGGAGATTCCGCTGAAACACCTAAACAAACATCAGGGGCATCGCCGGAAGAAATTGCCAACATCAATGCATTGACAGAGCCGCTGTTTAATTGACCTGTCGGAAGCATATGTACCGAAACATTAATCCCGGTAGCGGGAGTAAAACTGTCATCCGATAAATTCTTCAATTCTTTCGCATAAGTAGAGCCTCTGCCTATCCAAACGCTGATTTGCTCTGTTATTTCCGTATTAGATAAAACTCCGCTGACACTGCTGTAATCCTTTGTAAAAGAATTGACAAAACCAATCCACGCAGAAGTAATCTGTTCAAAAAAAGTGGCCTTTTGGGTTACAACTTGTGCTTCCGGTTCTAAAAATTCGATATAATCCACAGCCAACGGCTGATTTGTCAAGCCTGAAATCCATGTTCCAAAGTTGGTCAAAGCAGTCGTTAAATCTTCCATATTCGATGGAATGATATACGGATCTTTAACCATTACGCGCAATCGGGACGCTATTTGATCGAATTGGTTACAAATCATTGGCCTTTTATCATTTAAAGTCAAAGCCAGATCAGTACAATCGCCCATTATTTTAATCAAATTTTCCAATTCATTGATCAGAGTGGGGATTTTTTGATCCAAATGATAATCATACAAGGTGTCCGGATCGTTTCCGATAATCATACGAATATCTAAAATTAAATCAGACAAAGACGATGATGCACTCTCCAACATTTGCATCAACATACCATTTGAGTCTTGTCCCAGCTTTACCGTCATGGTCAAAGTATGGGGTCCCTCCGTCAGATAAATCAAATACGGATTGCCGTCCTTGTCTGATAAAGTCTCATTTCGCCAATATTTATTGTCCTGTATTTGATATTCCAAAAATTCTTTAAACGGCACTTTACCATCAATAGCAATCTGACGATGGACAGGCAAGCCATCCAAATAATGCTGATAAAGACGTAAATTTAATTTATAAAGGCCTGATTTTGTTACATTAAATTTCCATGTAATACTGTCATTTCCCGTATTCCAGTATGTGCCACCTATCGCATTCATGACAGTATAGCCGTATTTTTGAGGCGTCATGGCAGGATCCGAATCGCTAATCATTGACAATGTTGATTGTGTTTTATAAGTCGTGTTTCGCTCTGCTTCAAAATGAATGCCGGCATTTTGATCTGCTGCCTGTTTGTCCTCGTCTTTATATGCTTCACTGACTTCCGCATAAGTAGGAATATACTGCGGCGCTTCCAAGGTGACAGATTCCAGATAAATATCTTCTTGCAAATACTCTAAAGTAAGGATGTGTTCTCCAGCAGACAGAAAAAATTTTAAAGGGGTCGGATATAATCCTTCTACATCCTGAACATATTGTTCCTGCCAGGCAAACACCTCATTTAAGGTTGGGCTGACCTCGTCGCCTGCAGCATTTACTTTGGGCTCGCCATTGTCTTCATAAAGCCGAGTCAGACAAAAACTGTCAGCTTCTTCAAACGGGGATTTACCGTCAATCAGCAAAGCCCGCTTAATGTCTCCTCCATTTCCACCCAAAGCACAAAATGAAATTTTAACGGTATAAAAACCATCTTGAGAAACAGTAACTTTCCAATCTAGCTTTTCCCTTGTGCTTTTCCACTCCACAACGGTTTCTTTTTCTTGTACTGCCGTTTTCAGAGAATCAATATCATCAGCAGCAATTGCAGGCAGTCGGATTTCCTCCCCGGCATAATCATTTTTCCCATTCTGAGTCCATTCCGAAAGATACTGCTGATATGTACTGTCCGCCAAATGTTTCGGCGTGTCCGAAGTAACCTGAGCCACTTGATCCTGCAGCTTGATTCCTTCAGCATGGACGGGAAATATTACTAACTGTCCCAATAAAAGCACCACTGTCATACCGGCTATCAGTCGTTTTCCAGTGAACAAAGCCAACCACCCTTTCAAATACTGCATATAAAAACTAATAAAAATAACGATCAGTTAAATTATTGTGCTGTCTTTTTCCGTTTCACAACGATGAAAACAATAACAGCCGCTATTACCGCAACAACAATAATGACCGGGATGAGCCAAACCCAGATGTTCGTTTCTTTCTCTTGATCATTTTTGGCAGTTGTTTCATCCGAAGGAACGGATACCTGTGCCTCTTGACTGTCCGTTTCTGTGTTATTGACAGCGGTGTCGCTTTGCACTTCCACATTAGACACATCCGAAGTTGTATCAACATTTGCTGCGGTACTTTCCGCCGAAGCCGCCGCAGTTGATGCAGTGCTTACGATAGCACTTTGTGTATTTTTTGAACTATTATTTGCAGTGCTGACCGTAGCCTTTTGAGAAGATGTCTGTGTCGTACTCTCAACTGTTTGTGTAGTATATTTTTTGCTAACTAAATGCACATTATCTAATTTAATCGTATGTGTTGTCTCGCCCGAAAGTCCGACTGCAAAAAATCTGATTCCGGTTATTGCTTTTAAATTGATTTTATCAGAGCCATCCGTCCCGCCGAGATACAACTTCAGAGAATTCCATCCCTTACGCAGAAAGGTTCCTTTTAGCGTATCTCTCGAAACACCGGCAGTATAAGCGTCCCATTTTAAATTGTTTTTATCTGTGCTGTCAGTAAAGTCAACACGGAAGTCATTCGCATTCAAAAAAATGGCTGTATCCTCAACGTATAAATCCATCAATAAATATTGTGTATTGGTAATATCCAATGTTTTGCCCGAAAACTCAGTGAGCCAATAATAGAAAAAGCCAGTGCTGTATGTTTGAGAAAGACTGGAAGATCCGTTTTTAAAATCAGAGGTATCATATTTCCATGAAAATTTGGGATCACTTTGTGGCGTTTTGCTCCACATACTGGGAGATTTATGTACTGCTTCACCGTTCGCATCAAAATAAAAACCAGGGTCGTCGGCGATGATTTTCCATCCGTTGTTTGCCGCGTTATCATCGTTTAGAAAAATATCTTTTTCATATACTTTGATGGTTGCTGCTGAAGCAAAAGGAATCGTGAAAGCACAAACCAGAGCGATAGCCGCTAAAATGGATAAAATTTTCTTAACTGTTTTCATTACATTTCCTCCTGATAATGTATTATTATATTCCCATAACGGAAACATTTTCTTTTTGATTGGGGTTCAAAGCTTGCACTGACCCCCTATTTACAATCTTTACCGGTATCGTTACACTTGGCGTAGGACGTCCTTCTATACGATCAATTAATAATTCTGCTGCTCTTTCTCCCATTGTATACAGATCCTGTGATACCGTCATTAATGAAAGATTCATTTGTTCAATGAACGGCAGATTATCATAACCGATAATAGACAAATCTTCCGGTATCTTAATATTTCTTCTCTGTGCAGCTTTTATTAGTTCATATGCCACATAATCATTCACTGCCAGTACCGCTGTTATCGGATTAGGACGGTCAATCAAGGCAGATAATATCCGATCATGTTCTTCTTCTTTGTTCTGAGCATCATTGCCGGAACTGACAATATAATTTTCAGAAGTTACCAAATACCCGCTTTCCTCCATAGCTCTGCAAAAGGCCATGAATCTCTCTCGGATTGTTGCCGCATAATTAGATACACTCACAAAGCAAATATGCTTATGACCCTTTTTTAACAATAATTTTGTCGCTTCATACTCTCCTGATTGATTGTCCGATACCACATAAGGCAATCCTAATTCGGGCATACTCTGATCGATCGTAACCAAAGGATAATTTTGCCTGCTGACAGTATATAAACACTCGAAGGATTTAAAAAAGAACATCGGGTAATAAATCACCCCCGAAGATTTTGTAATCAGCGTTTCCAACATCTTCTCTTCCGGCATGGTATCGTTCCCGAAATTATTGACATTCATCAAATATCCGCGTTCCAAGCAAACCTTGCTTACTCCGCAAACAATATCCATCATGTCGCCATTATTACGGTTAGTGGGCATCAGAAGACCTATGACTCTTCGAGAAAAGTCTCCAGCAGTCTCTGAAGGTACCGAAAGCTCTTTCACATAACTTCCACCACCGCGTTTGCGAACAATCAGCCCTTTTTCCACTAATCCTTTCAAAGCATGCCGGATCGTGATATTACTGACCGAAAAATACTCCTCAAGTTCTGTTTCAGTTGGCAGCTTTTCGCCGGCCTGCCAATTGCCTTTTGCTATTTTGATTTCCAAATCCTGCATCACTTTTTTATACAGAGGTGTATTCGCCATTTCAATCACTACCATTCCGTTGCAAATTACGTATACATTTTATCTATTGATATCGATATAGATACGTCCGGGCTTTATTAAGTATACTTTTCCATAAAAATTGTTACTTTTATATACTTTTTGTGTGATATTATGCTTAATTTATATAAATAATAACATATTCCGTTCAATAAATCAATAGTTTTGAAAAAATTATTTTTAAGAAAAATCGGAAGGATATCATTTTGTTTTTAGATCAAATCAGCGTGATTAACACGATTTGGAACCTCTGGCACATTCAAAATGTATACTTATTATCAGTTGTTTTTTGACAATATGAAAAGTCATTTTATACTAAATGATATGAAGTAACAGTCAACAAAAACTTATGCGATTTATCACAGTAAAATCTGTTTACAAATAGCTTTTTCTTTCTGCTGTAATCTATCTTTAAAGTGAGTTGTTCAAGGGAGTCCACGATGAACCGGCCCTCGGTCCATCGTTTAAGTTTGGGCAGACTTCTCCCTTGGCGTAAAAATACAATTTCTAAAGCAGATAGTAACGATTGGAGGTCGCACTTCCGTTATGACGGTAGTGCGACTCTTTGCGTATCAATTCGGCTTTTTCCAAATCTTTAATGGCTCTTTTGACTGTACTGCGGGAGATAGATAAATCCTTTGCAATGGTATGAATACTCGGCCATGCTTTGTTTTCCTGATCCATACGGTCATGCAGGTAAATATAAACGAGCTTTGCTCTTGGCGGTAGTTCGTCATTGCGGTACAATTTTGCGTAATATGGCATTTGTCTCACCTCTCATTCTGTGCGTATTGATTTCGGTTGTTCATCCTTAAAATCATGATATTGTTCCTGCATATTTATGTCTCCAACAGACGACGTTCCGATCTTTACATTCAACCCCTGATTACATGGGTATCTTTTTTGCATTTCTGCTTCCAAAGAGTCTTTGCTAACATAGGAAACCTTTCTGGCTCCCTTGTCAGCGATAATGTACTTGTCATCAGTGAAAGAAATCCCCCATTGGAAAAACAACTTTAATTTGGACACAAATGGATGTACACCTGTTTTCATCACAATAAAATTACCTTTCCTCATCGACCTTAATTCATCCGCTGTCATCAACGGACGCTCTGCCATCTGTAAAGATTGAGATGGTTCGTTTTTACTCCGCGAAACAGATCCGGTCATCACTGTTCTTGCTCCGAGCGCTTTGGAGATGATCTCTGCCGTTTCAGAAGACGGAGCAAAGCCTCCTGCAATGGTAAGCTGACAGTTGTCTTGTATAATGGAAGCACCTTCACGA
>CAUHFD010000123.1 GCA_959605275.1 uncultured Eubacteriales bacterium
CAGTGTTTCAATGTTCTCAAAAGCGCATCGTGCTTTTGAGGTTATTATAACATAATTCAGGCAAAAAGAAAAGAACAACCGCTGAGTTTTCTCAGCGGTTGTTCGATTGCTCCCTCTCAGGCGGAAGTAAAGGCTGATACTCTTTCCAACGGTCTTGCCGAATCGGCATGATCGGATGGGAAAAATCATCAAAAAGCAAAACCAATGCCGGCGCAATAGAATTATACCGGTTCGTATAATAAAAACCGGTCAACTTTCCATTCGCTATCAGTTGTTTTGCAACCGCATGATAATTAAAATATGGCATTTTCTTTTCCTTTCCAAATACAGCGAAAAAGTTCTTTCCGGTGTATAGTATGAACGGCAAGCCATAATGCTAATCAAAAAGCCGGTACTCTCCGAAAAGGATACCCGGCTCTGAAGCATTCCGGACCGCGTGACGTCAGGAATGCGATATTCTTAAACAACTTTCTGCACATCATACAGTGCGCTGATCAATGCCCAATTTTGCGCAAAAGGTCGCATGATATTCCAATAACCGACGCCGCGAAGCCGGAATTCATCTGCCAAATCAAACTTCTGCTGAATACTGCGCACATCTTCAAACCACACAACATGTTTGATCCCGTTTCGGGTGAAATACTCAAAATAGGGAGATTGCGCCGTTTCATCAAACTGTATTTCAGCTCCGTAACGAGCGGCTATTTCTATCGCCTGTTGATTGCCGATTGTGGTTGCGCGGGTAACACCCCGCTCAAACGGCAATTGCCAATCATAACCATAATTGGGGATTCCCATTAAGATTTTTTCGGGAGGAATCTCAGTAACGGCATAGTCCAGCACCTCCGCTACCTTATTAAGCGGCGCAACCGCCATCGGAGGACCATAAGTATATCCCCATTCGTAGGTCATCAACAGCACCGTATCCGATATCGCTCCGATTTCCGGGTAGTTATGTGCTTCATAAAGCAATCCTGCCTGTCTGCCCGAGGTTTTGGGAGCCAAATCGGTATTGACAAAAAATCCCATCGGATGCAATTGTGACGCCACGTTTTCGAGGAATCGCAGATATGCTTCCCCATCCTTTGCTTCAATATATTCAAAATCTACATCCAGCCCGACATAGCCTTTTTCCACCATGATATCGATAATATTGGCAATGACTTTGTTTTGCAGATTCACATCATTAAACAGAGTACTTGCTTTACTGCCGCTGAAAGTGCCCTCCTCGGTAATGGAAGAAATCAGCATAACCGGTGCAGTGCGGTACTCATACGCAAGTTTAATCAGCGGCTGGTCATCAATTTCAATCAGCTCGCCCTCCAATGTAAACCCATATCCGAAAATCGTCAAATAAGTCAGATACGGCAAAGCGCGGCGCAGCACATCACGATTAATATAAGGATAGGCATAAGAGTTGATTACGAGCGACCGTCTTTTTTCTTCTGTAAAGTCAATAACCAGCGTTTGACCGGGTACAAGAGCGGGATTGGCAATTAAAACCGGATTGTTTTGCATCAGAGTCAAAACAGAAGTGTCATATGCCATGGCGATCAACGGCAAGGTGTCTCCGGCGGTAACCGTATGAACGGTTTTCGGAATCAGAATCAACAATGCCTGCCCCAAAACCAAATTCTGTGGGTTGGGGATCGCATTATCGCTGATAATTCGCTGGGGAGAAACGTTGTAACTCCTTGCAATGCTCCAGATGGTATCCCCTCTTTTTACCACATGAACAAACATAAAACCACCATTCCTTTCCGATGCAATATCTTGTTGTATCTATAATATGCTGTCGGAGGGAGGAAAGTGCCTGTTTATACGAGAAATGCGCCCCACCCATACCAAGCAAATGCAATGGCTGGATGCGGCGCAAAAAAACCAATTACCACCCGGTGATTTTTGAAATCTTTCGAATCCGCAAGTAATGGAATCGCCGATAAACTCTATTCTTCGCTGCTGTTATCCTTTTTTGCGAAAAACACGATAAGCTGTCATTACCGCTGCAAAAATGACACCGGCGACCGGCCAGATAATCCAACTGTTTTTCCAATCATTGGTGTAAAAACTATACCCGAGATAAATCGCTACTGCCGTGAGCCAATATATCGTTCCTATTGCGTCGGCATGCCCGCCATCTCTTTTTGCAGCTTTGGTGTAGTCACCTTCTTCCAGGAGCTTTTCCATACTTGTCCAGTTGATTCCGGCGACAATAAAGAAAGCTGCTCCGATTGCAACAGATATCATGGTAATTGCAAGTCCCATTACCGCAGCGAAAGCATTTTCGGTGAAAGCTCCGATCAGCAGCGGTACAACGGAAAGAATACAGACACTAGTACCGATTACATTATACTTTGTATAAGTGCTGCGGTATTGTTTTTTTCTTTCTTTCACCATGCCGGATACTCCGTATTCCGTGTCAACCGGTTCCTTTTCCAGATACTCATACGGTTTCGTTTGAGCGCCGCACAGAACAAAAACAGCAGCAGCGGCGGCGACCATCAAAAGCATGACAATCATCCCGATTCCGCCCGCCATGTTCTCCGAAACAGGCAACATACCTGATTCAGCCGCCACTCCTAATAAAATCAGACAAATCGGAGAAAGAATGCACAGGAAAACCGCAAACGCGATTTTCCCCGCCGTTGCTTTTTTAATCGTTAAAAAAGCGTTAGCCTCTTCGAGTGAAACACGACGAGTCGAAGTTTCTTCCTCTGTATCCTCAGCGGTATATTCCTCTTCCTCAAACTCTTCTTTCAGAAGATAATCAATACTTACACCGAAAATTTTACTGAGCTGTAAAATTTTATCCAAATCCGGCACAGACTGTGCACCTTCCCACTTGGAAACCGATTGTCTGGAAACCTTTAACTTCTCTGCCAAATCTTCCTGCGACCAGCCGTTTTTCTTTCTCAGCCGGATAATTTTATCGGCTAAAATCATCACTTTTATTCCCCTTTTTATGTTTTTAAATACCGGTTATGATCCTCCGGTATGACATTATCATAATCGTTTTCCCGGTTGCATACCACCAATCAGCCTTGAAAATTTGTCAACCGCCGGTTGCATACGGAAAAATAATACCAAAATCTGATTGAAATCTTTCATCGATTTCCGAGGATGCATTGCGCCAGAAAAGGCAGACGACACCGCTGGGCTGACGTCCAGCAAGGAGGATAACGCGTTCTGATGCAATTCCGACCGGAAAGAATAAAAGTGTTTCCCTAGATTTTAGTATTAGCACTTTGGCTCTCTGTCAGTGCCATTTCTATTATAATCGCATGTATGTGTTTGGTCAACAGCACGGAGCTGTATTCAGGGGAATTATTTGTATTTCCTTTTCTATGTATCCGGTCGGAGCACCGCGCCGACCGAAGCTTTCTACTTCCTCCGCTATGCCACGCTACCGAGGCGAGGCTGTGTGATTGTCTTGGAAAAGTTATACATATTTTCGGCAAATATACCGTAGCCGCAGGTCGGATCGTTGATCAGCACGTGAGTAACCGCGCCAACCAGTTTCCCGTTTTGAATAATCGGACTGCCGCTCATCCCCTGCACAATGCCGCCCGCTTTTGCAAGCAGTTCCTTATCAGTAACCCGGATCACCATGTTTTTCGTTAAATTGGTACTGCCGATACTGGCACGCTCAATCTGAATTTCATATTCTTTCGGCGTTTTGCCGTCCAGCGTTGTTAAAATCGTAGCTTTTCCGGTTTTAACCTCCTGTTTCATTGCCAGCGGAAGCGCTTTGGCTACCGACGGACAATAATCCATTAAGCCGAACACTCCTGTTTCGTTGTTGATCAACAGATTGCCGACTGCACGCTGGGAAACGAAAGACCCTTTTAGTTCTCCCGGTGTACCGGCTTCCCCTTTGATTACTCCGTTTATCGTAACATCTACCACTTCTCCGCTCATAAGCGGCAAAACATCTCCCGTGTCCACATCGCAGATTGCATGGCCCAATCCGCCAAAACTACCGGTAGACGGATCATAAAAGGTGACGGTACCTATTCCCGCCGAGCTGTCCCGCACCCATATCCCGGCTTTATATTTGCCGTCTGATTGAGATTTCACCGGCTGTAAGCTGACTGTCATATCTTGACTTTTTCTGCGCAAAACAACAGTCAGCTTTTTCCCGCCGCTGTTTGCAATGACATTTCCTACATCTTCGTTTGTCAGCATTGATTTTCCGTTAATGGTAAGAATACTGTCCCCCAGCTTAATTCCTGCTGTTTTGGCAGGGTTGACCGAACCGTTTTCGGTATCGACATCGTTCACGCCGACCACTAAAACACCGTCGGTAAACATTTTGATTCCGAACGGTGTCCCACACGGTACCAACATTTTCTCTTTTACGACATCAATAGTTGTCGTTTTAACGGGAATAATACCAAAAAGCATAATTTTCCCGGAATGAGAAGACCCTGCCACCTCCGAAACCGCTGCTGCGCGTCCGGTTTGCAATGGCTCATCGTTTTCCATAGACAGCGCAAGTTTTGAATGTAAAACAACCTTTTCTCCTTCTACCACATAAAACTTATTCGGCAACGCTATGTCAAGATAAATTGTCAAACCGAAAAGTATCATCACCGCGATTGCAGTCAGCGATGTAATAATTTTGATACATTTTTTCAAAAAACTTCCCCCTTTTTTCAAATCGCATATGTGCTGAAAAAGCCCGTATGTGCGTTATGTCCGATTCCTTCGCTGCAATATTACTATTTGAAAAATCAGACAGAATATAATCGGTAAATATATGACGTTACATATTTACAAAATTGACATTTAATAGTATTATTAAAGTGATATAATGTTTTCAAATCCTTCTGATTATTATTTGTAGCAAAGTTTAAAATATTATTTTTTTTTGCGTTGCGCCGGAGTGTGCATAAGCAAAATAAAATAGATCATCTGAAAAAAACAGCCGACAGGCTGATTTAAAATCAATACTATTTTTTATTGCGTTGCACCGGAGTGTGCAAAAGCAAAATAAAATAGATCATCTGAAAAAAACAGCCGACAGGCTGATTTATAATCAATACTATTTTTTATTTTGAAAGGAAGTCCAAAAATATGAAAGCAACCTATCGCGTCTTTTCGGTTCTAATGTATATTGCCATGATTTACAGTACCTTTACCGGCATTATTTGCGGCGTTTTGTTGGCGAACAGCAAATACAGCGGGTTCGGATACCCTATCATGATCATCACGCTTGCCGGTTTTGCCGTGGGATTGGTATTGTTTTTCTTAAAATTAAAATGGTTCTCTTTCTTTGTTCTGCTCGGCGCTTCACTGGCACGTGTCTATCTTGCTTTTGCACTGCAGCGGCAAAGCCCGCTGGAATCCATTGTCTTTTACAAGCAACATCTGCCGATTTTGGCGGTGGCGCTGTTTTCGTTAGTCGCAGTATTGTGCTACAAAAAATACAAAAAAGATGAAAAAGGCGTTACTTTTTATAAAACCGAAAAAGATTTGCAGATAAAAGAAGAAAAAGAAGAAGATCTCTCCTTGGAACAGGAAAGCGTTTCCGAAATCATTTAACGCTGATCTTTTTCTCTGAGATCAGTACCCATTTAACAAACAATTTCAGGAGGACAAAATAAAATGAGTGTTACGGTAGAACCATTCGGAAAATTTCCGAGCGGCGGAGAAATCAAGCGATTCCGACTGGTCGGAAAGAACGGATTAACAGCATCCTTTTTGAATTACGGCGCTACTCTGCAAGCTCTGGAATTTGACGGAAAAGATCTTGTATTGGGATTTGATACAATCGAGCAATATCGAGCAACGCCCGGCTCTTACCAGGGTGCAACCATCGGCAGATTCGGGAACCGGATTGCAGCAGGGAAATTCTCTTTAAACGGCAAACAATATACCTTGTGCTGCAATGAAGAAAACCGCGGACATCTTCACGGCGGCACCGTCGGATTTGACAAAAAAATCTGGGATGCTGCAATCTTAAATGACGGAGAGGAACCCTCGGTTGCCTTTTCCCTGTTCTCTCCGGATGGAGAAGAAGGATATCCGGGCAATTTAAAAGTCACCGTGACAATGACGGTGACCGTTGACAACGAATTAAAGATTTCTTATCATGCTTCCAGCGATGCAGACACCGTGCTGAACATGACAAATCACGCCTATTTCAATTTAAACGGGGTAGACGGCGGAACGATTTTAGATACTTTGCTGACTTTGCGCGCCGATTATATTACACCGGTGGATGCACTTTTGATCCCGGACGGCAGCTTGATGCCGGTGGAGGGCACACCCTTTGATTTCCGTTCCGGAAAACCGATCGGGCAGGACATCGACAGTACCCATCCCCAAATGCTTCTGGGCGGCGGTTACGACCACAATTTTGTGCTGAGCGGAGAAGAAAAACTGCATCACGCAGCAACCGCAATCAGCCAGCGTTCCGGCATTCGTTTGGACTGCTACACCGATCAGCCTGCGGTCCAGCTTTATACTGCACAGGGCTTAGAATCGGCATACGGGAAAAAGAACACGCCGCTGTACCGCCATCAGGGCTTTTGTCTGGAAACACAGCATTATCCCGATAGCCCCAATCATCCCGCTTTTCCGACCACAACACTGAAAGCGAACGAGATGTTTGATTCGGTCACGATCTATCGGATATCCAAAGAAAAATAACAATATCGGAGTGTAGTACATACGACATGATAAAAGCGGTTTTACTGGATGTTGACAATACCCTGCTGGATTTTCATGCCTGTGCTGAGGCGTCGATGATCGCCGCGTTAGAAGAAAATCGGATTCCAAAGAAAGAAACTTTGTTTCGCTCCTTTCTGAGAATCAACGACGGCTTGTGGCGGGAGATCGAACAGGGCATGCTGACCAAAGACAGGCTGCATCAAATCCGTTGGAATCAGGTTTTTGCCGATCAGGGCATTGATTTTGACGGTGCCTTGTTTGAAAAAAGCTTTTTAAAATATCTGGCGCAAAAGATCTACCCGATCGAGGGGGCGTATGCGCTGCTGAAATACTTATCAGGAAAATATATTCTCTGCGCAGTGACTAACGGTCCCTATGAACAGCAGCGAAAGCGCTTGGAAGCGGCAAATATGCTATCCTTTTTTGATCATCTTTTTGTTTCAGAAAAAATCGGTTTTGAAAAACCGAGTAAAAGCTTTTTCGATGCCTGCTTTGCCGCATTGCCGGGAATATTGCCGGAGGAAACCATGATTATCGGCGATTCGATTACCGCGGATATGATGGGAGGACTCCTATACGGAATCCAAACCTGTTGGTTTAACTATCATTACATTCAGCCGCCAAAAGACATTGCTTTCACCTATATCGCCGACACGCTGGAAGATATCAAATGCTTTTTATAGTTTTTCGATCTAACTAAAAGCCGCCCATCGGAAAAACCCGATGGGCGGCTTTTGCTTTTTCGTTAAATTTTCGAATATCCGAAACTGTTGACAATGGCATCAATTTTACGTCCCTCTTTACAAAACGGACATTCGTCATACTTGTAGGTGTGATAATCCGGCAGATCCTCCGGAGTAAACAGTGCTTTAATCGGAACGTGATATTGATTCTCGATCGCGCTGAACAATGCAGAGATTCCCACTACCTTTCCGCCGTAATATTTAATACACTCTAAAGAGCGGATAATGGATTTCCCGGTAGAAGCAGAAGCAATCAGCAGAAGGATGTTTTTGCCCCAAACACACTTTTGAATATTATCACGGAAAATCATCTGACCGTTGGTATTGAATTCCGGCGTGATAATGCGAATGGTTTCATCCCTGTTCATCACACCGTATCCGCTTTCCGCAAGCCTGTCTGCAAGATAAGCAGCTATCGCTTCGGTGCCGTCCATGCACACGATCGTATCAATTACGGTATTTGTTTCATACTCTTTGGCAAGCAGTTCACCGGCAATTTTCGCGATGTTGTGTTTTGTCTTAATTCCGGTCATATCAATATAGTAATTAATATGGGAATGATTGGTTGCAAAATGTCCCGGAATGATTTTAATTTTCAGATTTTTATCCTGTTTTGAAATGATGTTGATTGCCCTTGCTTCCATAATATTGCAGTCCTTTCTGTATCAGAAATCTGTTGTAATTATTATTATAGCATATTTTATAAAAAAATACAATCATATTTTTGTTTTCTAGGCAATAAATTATGTAGCATTACAATAGATGTGAGACTAAAAGGTATAGAAAAAGTGATTGAGACC
>CAUHFD010000124.1 GCA_959605275.1 uncultured Eubacteriales bacterium
CAGCGCGTCCGTTGCGCGGGAATCCAGCGCGCCGGTTGGTTCGTCTGCCAGAATAATGGAGGGACGCGCTGCAATTGCACGCGCAATTGCAACTCTTTGTTGCTGCCCGCCCGACATTTCGGCAGGACGATGTCCCATTCGCTCATTCAGACCGACTTGTTTGAGTGCATTCTTTGCCAGCGCTTTTCTTTTGGAAGCCGAAACTTTGCGATAACTGAGAGGCAATTCGACGTTTTCCAGTGCGCTCATGCTCGGAATTAAATTAAATCCTTGAAAAATAAATCCGATTTTTTGATTGCGGATAGTGGATAGCTTCCGGTCATTCAATTTTGATACATCAACGCCGTCTAATAAGTATTTTCCGGCTGAAGGGTTGTCCAGACACCCTAAAATATTCATCATGGTAGATTTTCCGGAGCCGGAACTCCCGACAATAGAAACAAATTCCCCTTTATAGATGCAAAGGGAAATGTTGTTCAACGCTTTTACTTCATTTTTGCCCGGGAAATATTCTTTGCATACATCTTTTAATTCAATTAATAATTCCATTTTATTCCCTGTTCCTTATTTTGTTTTGTGCAACGGATAATAGTTATTATTTGCGATTGTTTTTCAAATATCTAAAGCAAATAAAAAATATCATCATGGCAAGTACAGCATATATACCAAAAAAGCAAGATATCGTTTGTTATATTTGTCTTGAAAATATTTGACTTTTTTGATAAGAACAAGTATAATAAAAACAAAAGATACTGTTTTAGTAGTGTTTGATGTTTTTCGGCATCGACAGTGAATAAACAGTGCAGGAGATTATATAACGGAGGATATCTGAATGGAATTTAAAAAAGGTCAGTGGACAAATGAAGTAAACGTACGGGATTTCATTGTCGAGAACTATTGTCCGTATGATGGAGATGACAGCTTTTTGACACCACCGACAGACAGCACGGTTCGCCTTTGGGACAAAGTAAAAATTTTAATGGAAGAAGAACGTAAAAACGGCGGTGTTCGTTCCATTGATCCTCATACGATCTCTACCATTGCAGCACATGATGCGGGATACATTGAAAAAGATCTGGAAACGATTGTTGGTTTGCAGACGGATGAGCCGCTAAAACGTGCGATTATGCCGTTTGGCGGAATCCGGATGGTAAGAACCTCATTAGAGGCTTACGGATATGAAATGGATCCGGAAGTTGAAAATGTTTTCAAGTATCGTAAAACACATAATGACGGTGTATTCGACGCTTATACCGATGAAATGAAAAAAGCGCGGCACACAGCGATTATTACCGGTTTACCGGATGCATACGGGCGCGGAAGAATTATCGGAGATTACCGCAGAGTTGCATTATATGGTGTGGATCAGTTGATCGCTTGGAAACAGGACGCCAAGAAAAATATGATCAACGATTTGATGGACAGCGCAATGATTCGTCAAAGAGAGGAAATTTCAGAGCAGATCAAAGCGTTGAAAGAACTCAAAGAAATGGCTGCAAAATACGGCTTTGATATTTCTTTGCCTGCGAAAGATACGAAAGAAGCAATACAGTGGCTGTATTTCGGATACCTTGCCGCAGTGAAGGAACAAAACGGTGCGGCGATGTCGATCGGCAGGGTTTCCACTTTCTTGGATTGCTATGCGGAGCGCGACCTGCAAAACGGCGTTTATACCGAATCACAAATTCAGGAATTTGTAGATCATTTTATTATGAAACTGCGGATGGTGCGTTTCTTACGTACACCGTCCTATGATGAACTGTTTTCGGGAGATCCGACATGGGTAACCGAAGCAATCGGCGGCATTGGGTTGGATGGTCGTCATATGGTTACCAAAATGTCTTATCGTTTTTTGCATACGCTGGTCAATCTCGGTCCTGCTCCGGAACCAAACCTGACGATTTTGTGGTCGGACAGACTGCCGAAACCGTTTAAGGATTTTTGCGCTAAAATTTCGATTCAGACCTCGTCGGTACAGTATGAAAACGATGAGTTGATGCGGGAAAAATTCGGCGATGATTACGGTATTGCTTGTTGTGTATCGGCAATGAGAATCGGGAAACAAATGCAGTTTTTCGGCGCGCGTGCTAATCTTGCCAAAGCATTGCTTTATGCGTTAAACGGCGGTAAAGACGAGCGTTACGGCGATCAGGTGGGTCCCGAGATCGCGCCGGTCGGAGACGGTCCTTTGGATTACGAAGAAGTCGTGCGCAAGTTTGACATCATCTGTGAGTGGCTGGCAAAACTGTATATCAGTACGCTCAATGTCATTCATTATATGCATGACAAGTATTGTTATGAGCGGATTCAGATGGCACTGCATGATGAAGAAGTATTCCGTACTTCTGCCTGTGGGTTGGCAGGGCTGTCTGTGGTGGCAGACAGTTTGTCGGCAATCAAATATGCAAAAGTGACGCCGATCCGCAACGAAGAAGGGTTAATTACCGATTTCGAAATCGAGGGAGAATATCCGAAATTCGGAAATAATGATCCCGCAGTGGATGAAATCGCCTCCGGTTTGGTCAAGAACTTTATGAAAAAGTTATCGCGCCATAAAACCTATCGCAACAGCAAGCCAACCATGTCTATCTTAACAATTACCTCTAATGTGGTTTACGGCAAAAAAACCGGATCTACACCGGACGGCAGAAAAGCCGGCGAGCCGTTTGCTCCGGGCGCCAACCCAATGCATGGTCGTGACAGCAACGGCTGTGTAGCATCCATGAAATCTGTCGCCAAGCTACCTTATGATTTCTCAGAGGACGGCATTTCTTACACCTTTTCTATTATTCCCGGTGCGCTCGGAAAATCAGAAGAAGAAAAGATAGAAAATCTGGTTGCATTAATGGACGGATATTTTTTAGAAAAAGGTCATCATATTAATGTGAACGTGTTAAATCGTGAGGTTTTATTGGATGCAATGGATCATCCGGAAAAATATCCGCAGCTTACCATCCGGGTTTCCGGATATGCGGTTAATTTTGTCAGACTTTCCAGAGAGCAACAGCTTGATGTCATCAACCGCACGTTCCACACCCGGTTTTAATCGGAATTTGTAACACAATAAAAACAGCACATAGCCTGCGAGATCTTACGATAAAAGCAGACCGTGTGCTGCTTTTTATTTTGATATTTGGTGACTCTATGAAAACGACTCTACGGAGCGTTTATTGCATTCTCAAACAGAATCGGTTATGATAAAAAAGCGGCGTGAAAAGAAAACGGAAAGGAAAATGAGAATGGATTGCAGTAAAGTCGGGAAACTGATATCGGATTTGCGCAAAGAGCAAAAGATGACGCAGAAACAGCTTGCCGATGTGTTGAATATCAGTGATAAAGCGATCTCCAAATGGGAACGCGGTTTGGGATGTCCTGATGTATCATTGTGGCAGGAGCTATCCAAAATATTCGGCGTGAATATCGAAAAAATCTTATCGGGCGAATTAGAACCGAACAGTAAAGACGGTGGTAATATGAAAAAAGTAAAATTTTTTGTTTGTCCATCCTGCGGGAATATGATCACTTCCACGGGAGAGGCGGAAGTTTCCTGCTGCGGCAGAAAACTGAATGCACTGGTTCCGCAGCCGAGTGACGAGAAACATCATGCTCATGTTGAGATAATTGAGGAGGATTATTACATCACCTTTTCTCATGAGATGAGTAAGGAGCATTATCTCAATTTCGTTGCCTATGTTTCTTATGACCGTATTCTTTTAGTCAAATTGTATCCGGAGCAAAACGCAGAGGTGCGATTCCCGAAATTGCCTGGCGGCAAACTGTATTTCGGATGCAATCAGCATGGATTGTGGGTAAATGAATAAATGCCGAAGAGACTGCCTCGCTAGCAGTCTCTTTTTATGATGTCCTTGTTTGTCCTATTATTCTCGTAGTATCTTATAGGTAAGATATGATGCGGAAATCAAATCCGATCATACACGATACAAAGGAGGATAAAAATGGATTTTTCAGTGAAACAAAATCAGATTCTTAGGACAGATGCCGACAGGATTCTGACAACCGGAAATGTCAACAGCGTGGTCTGTCATTTCTCATTTGATGAAGGATATGACGGATTGGATGTTTTTGCGGTTTTTTATCGAAACGAGACCTTAAATCGCATGGTGGAGTTGACTGACGGGAGTTGTATCATTCCTTGGGAGGTTTTGGAAGAGGAAGGAATTTTATATGTCGGCGCATACGGAACAAAAACAGAGAATCATGCGGTAGTAAAAAGAATTACCACAAATTCTGTTGCCGTTCGGGTGTCCAGAGATTTATCCAGCGTTGTACTGCCGGATGCCGCCCCTACACCGGATGAATGGACAAGCTATCGCACCGAAATTTTGGGCTATAAACAGACGGTGGAAGCGGCGGCAACAGTTGCTTCTGTAAAAGCAAATTCCGCCGAAGGCTTTGCCGATACGGCACAAACAGCGGCGGCAACTGCTATTCAGCAAGCGAACAGTGCGGCAACATCCGCGCAAAAAGCAGCTGCCAGTCAAACATCGGCTGATGCTATTTTAAGTCGGATTGTGGAGCAGGCAGGCGGAATCGGTGGCTCAAATATTATCAGTACCGCCACTCAGACCAATCTGACCGGTTTGCTGAAAGGAAACGGGGAACAGATATCGGCCGCGATTGCCGGAACAGATTATGCCCCTGTTACCCATACGCACGGATACGAGACATTGACAGACAAACCGGATTTGACTGCAAAGCAGGATCGAATCACATCGACCGGAATTTTAAAAGGGAACGGGAGCGGATCTGTTACCTCTGCCACAGCCGGAACGGATTATGCAACGCCGGCACAAGTTGCTACAAAGCAAAACACAATTTATGCAACCGGGATTTTAAAAGGCACTGGAAGCGGAACTGTATCAGCGGCAACAGCAGGAACAGATTATTTATCTGTTACAGCAACTGCAACAACAAGCACCGGCACATATTTAAAGTTTGCAGATGGCACAATGATATGCTATGGAAATGGTATTTCAATAACCGCTGGTACCAGTGGGAAAGTAACGGTATCATATCCGACCGCATTTACAGCTGCTCCGGCAGTAATAATGTCTTTTGTAGCGGTTAGCGCCGCTAATGAATTTACAAACATGATGTCAGTGAGCGAAAGTCAATTTGTTGCATATATCCGAATGGAATCATCCGGTTCTTGGATAGGTGCTGAAAACATAACGTTCCCAATTTACTATATTGCGATTGGTAGGTGGAAATAATGATTTTGAAATTAGGCGAAAACAACGAAATTCTGGATTTCTTTATCGGAAATGACACACCATTGTTTTCCGGAATCGAATATGACGAAAGCACACTTGATGTAGATGATTTCATTTCAAATTGTTTTTTATACAGCTATGCGGATGGGCAGTTATACAAAGACGAACAAAAAGTATCAGAATATCAAGCCAAGCAAGCGGAGCAGGAAGAAGCTATGCAGGAGTTGCTCAATAATCCGAAGCCGACAGAGCAAGAACAAGTCAATGCCATGCTGATGCGAGAGATTGCTGCTTTGAAAGCGCAGGTGACAGCGAAATGATGTTTGAAACAATCAGTGAATATTATCGAAAGAGCCTGTTTACGCAGGCGGACATTCATAACTTTGTTTTAATCGGATGGATTACCGAGGCAGAACAAAGCCAAATTTTAAATAAGTAAATACAGAACAGCTATCTGCCTGTTTTAGCAGATAGCTGTTTTACTTTTTCATCAATTTATGATAGAATAGTTTTGAAAAATGCTTCACTGCTTTTTCCGTGTGCACGGTTGTACCGTTTCATATTGTACAGACTGTCGGCATTGTTGACGATCGTGATTCCTTCTTCGCATCCGAGCGTCAGTTTGATTCCCATTTGTTTTAAGATTGGTTCGCTTTCTTTACAGTAAAAACCGAAAGGATAAGCAAAGATGGTGGGTTTTATTTTGGTTATGGTGTTAATTTTGTCTTGCAGCATGCCGATATCTTCCGATAAGGCGGCGTGATAATCTGTAACACTTTCGCCTTTATTGATGCGGCACCCTTTTCGCTTTCCACGGGATTCGTGCAGATCGTAGGTATGATTGCCGATTTCAATCAGATTACTTTTCGAAAGCTCTTTGATTTGTCCCCAGTTCATATGAGAATAAGAAATATTTTTCGGAACGTTTCCCGAATAATAATCACTATATTTCCCGATAATGGAGATAATTGCTTTGCAGTTTTCTTCTTTTAAGATAGGATATGCGTATTGATAGCTGCTTTCGTAACCGTCGTCAAAAGTAATTAAAATAGGCTTTTCCGGCAGCGGAGTGCGGCGTTCTGCATAATCGATCAGTTGTTGACCTGAAATCGTAGTATAACCTTGTTCTTTTAAATATTTTAAATCGCTTTGGAATTGCTTTGGACTGATGACATAAGCACCCCATCGGTTGCTTTGCTCTAATATATGATGATACATGATGACAGGAACGGCAATTCCTTCGGCAGACTTGCCGGTTATAGTCGCTTTCAGTTGATACTCAGAATAAAAGCATAGGCAGGTAACCATGATTACAGCGGCTAATCCGGACAATATTTTGTAAGGAAGCTTAATTGACATAAAAATCACCGTTTCTTTTTCTTATTTGCGGTACGCTCGCTATTTGTTGTTCTAAAGAATAATAAAGCATAAAAGATCTTTTTCGTGTTCATTCAAATTGGAGAACACCCGCTAGTTATATCTTTATTCTTCATTTCGGTAAAAATTGATACAGGGAGGAATTTTATTGCAATTTCCATCAGATATTGCTGAAATATTGGAAAAACATCAAATTGCAGCTTACGGGAGCGTGGAATTTGCTGAGCTGTTCCCTTTACTGGAATGCCGCGCAAAAGGGAGACTGCCGGCAAATGCACAATCAGTGCTGGTGTGTTTATTCCCGTATTATACGCAGGAGCAGGAAAAGCGCAATATTTCCCGATACGCTGTTGTGGAGGACTACCACGTTGTAGTGACAAGCTACCTGACTGAAGTGTGCGAAGAACTTTCGGAAAGGTTTGCACCCCATATTTTTGTTCCGTTTACAGATAATTCTCCGATCCGTGAGGTGGATGCCGCAATAAAGGCAGGATTAGGAATGCGCGGGAAAAATCAGCTGCTGATTCATCCGGTGTATGGCAGTTATGTGTTTATCGGTGAAATCGTGACCGATATGGTGATACCGTCCGAAACACAGCTCCCGATTGAGTGTATGGGATGCGGGCGTTGTATTTTAGCTTGTCCGGGAGGCGCAATCGGAGAAAACGGCATTGACAGGGAAAAATGCCTATCCCATATTACCCAGAAAAAGGGAGAATTGACCGAACAGGAAATCAGGATGATAAAAAGCGGGAATTTAATATGGGGCTGTGATATCTGCCAGGAGGTATGTCCGCATAATCAGAATGTGCAGCCGACCGCGGTGCCCGGCTTTCAGGATAATCAAATCGCAGAAGTTGCTTATTCACAGATTAAAGAATTAGTGAAAACCAGAGCGTTTGGATTCCGGGGGAGCAAGGTGGTTGAAAGAAATTATGAAATTTTATACGGAAAGCAGGAATGATACTTGCCCGATGTTGCTTTTTACGGTATAATGTATTATAGTTTTTTATGTAAATAGATTTATATTCAATAAGAATCAATCAAGAAAGGCATGATTATAAGTGAAGCTTGGAATGGTAGGACTTCCTAATGTGGGGAAAAGCACATTATTTAATGCGTTGACGAATGCGGGGGCAGAATCTGCCAACTATCCGTTCTGCACGATTGAGCCGAATGTCGGAGTGGTATCGGTTCCGGATAAGCGGCTGGATGAATTGGCTAAAATGTATCACCCCGAAAAGTTCACCCCTGCTACCTTAGAGTTTGTGGATATTGCCGGTTTAGTAAAGGGCGCCTCAAAAGGGGAGGGACTCGGCAACAAGTTTTTATCAAATATCCGAGAGGTTGACGCGATTATTCATGTTGTGCGCTGCTTTGAGGATACGGATATCGTTCATGTAGACGGAGAAATCGGACCGGCTCGGGATATTGAAACCATTAATTTAGAGTTGGTTTTTTCTGATATTGAAATTCTGGAGCGAAGAATTGACAAAACCAGAAAGCTGGTGAAAGGGGATAAGAAATATCAGACCGAATTGGAATTTCTGGAGTCCTTAAAAGAATATCTGGAAGCGGGA
>CAUHFD010000125.1 GCA_959605275.1 uncultured Eubacteriales bacterium
TACCACGTCTGCTATGATTCTCTTTATGTGTCCGAGTTCATTTTACCATGAACCGTTAACAAATTTGACGGCTTTCGTTGTTAACACATTTCTTTCCATAGCTGCTTGTAATATTCTTGCCTTCGATGCTGGCTTATTGAATAGATAAACGGCAGTCTGGGCATTCCTACCGGGATTCGGATGCCGACATGGCGATATCCCATCCAGACAGGCGGTACTTTTGTTACGATGTCGTTCCCGTTTTCTACCCGTAATGTTTTATAGATTCGTTTATTGTATGATTTTTGAAAGGCACGGTTTCCTATACGGGGACAACCGAACAGAGCCACTTCATAATCCCGGTCGGGAAAATGATATTGCAGATCGATTGCACAGAGTATTGCCATTGCCGCTCCTAACGAATGTCCCGCTATCCGTACCTGCTTTATCTGGCTGGTGATACAATGTTGAATTTGGTGGCGAATCTTCTCTGACTTATAGGCGTTTAAAAATCCACAGTGTACCCGGATTTTAGAATAAATATTTCCATAAGGGACTACTTTTTTCCAAAAAGATAGATTGTTTTTGCGGTCAGTATTGGAATCGGTGCCCCGAAAAGTAATGATAAGCAGAGACTTTTTTTGTCGTAAATAGCATTGAACGCCGGTGTCGCAGTCATCAATTACCGTAGTGTTAGTGTCAAATATGCAAGGCTGTATGTCCTGATACGCTAATGCCGCCTCCTCCAGCATATGCAGAAGCTGTTGCTTATTCGTGAGAAAAACCTCCTCTCGCTCAAAAGCCATATTTGCCTTCATTTGTTTTAATTAAGATGCTGACAAGAAATAATTTAAAAAATAGCTATGTTCATTTTTCTTTGTTTGTGTTACAATAGTTTTACAAACTGCAAGCATAAATTTGATTTACCGCTTGGATGCAGAATTTCAGTTCACCGGGCTGTTGCCGGCAGCGTGAATGCAATATTGTTTTGGAGGGGACCGGATGTCAGAAATAAGGGAGAATTTTCTGAAGTTAAAGCAGGAAATATTAAACAAAGAATTTTGTCGAATGAATGACCGTCAGCGGGAAGCAGTATTTACTGCAAGAGGCGCTGTTTTGATTTTGGCAGGAGCAGGAAGCGGGAAGACGACTGTTCTGGTGAATCGCATTGCTTACCTGATAAATTATGGAAACGCTTATCAGTCAACATATGTTTCGGAAGATATTGATGAAGAAGACATCATGTTTTTAAAGGCGTATCAAAATGGAGAAAACGATGATATCGCCCATCTTCGGGAATTGATTGCGGTTTATCCGGCAAGACCGTGGAACATTCTTGCCATTACCTTTACCAACAAGGCGGCAAACGAGATGAAAGAGCGGCTTCGCGCGATGCTGGGCACCGTGGCGGAAGATATTAACGCGGGTACTTTTCATTCAGTCTGTGTGCGTATTCTGCGCAGAGATATTGAAAAGCTTGGATATGAAAGAAGTTTCACAATATATGACGCCGATGACAGCCTGCGGGTGATTAAGGATTGCCTTTCTGCTTTGAACATCAGCGATAAAATGTTTCCGCCGAAAATGATCGCGCATGAGATCAGTTCTTGTAAAGATAAGTTGATTCCGCCCTCTGTGTATAAGCAACAGGTCACAGGAGATTATCGGAAATCTGAGATAGCGAAAGTGTATACCCTATATCAAAAGAAACTGAAAAACGCCAGCGCGGTGGATTTTGACGATATCATCGGATTGACTGTGGAGTTATTGGAAAAATTCCCCGAAGTGCTCGAATATTATCAAAATCGGTTTCGCTACATATTGGTGGACGAATATCAGGATACGAACCATGCGCAGTATCGGCTAGTCAGCCTGTTGTCTCAGATGCATCATAATTTGTGCGTTGTCGGTGATGATGACCAGAGCATTTATAAGTTTCGGGGTGCAACAATCGAAAATATTCTTTCTTTTGAAAAGCAATTTGATGATGCGAAAGTAATTCGTTTGGAACAGAATTACCGCTCTACGCAAAATATTTTGGATGCCGCCAATTTTGTGATCAAAAACAATTTTGAGCGCAAGGGGAAAAATTTGTGGACCGATAACGGTACCGGGGAAAAGATTACGGTTTACCGTGCATCGAATGAGAGCGATGAAGCAGAATATGTTACCAAAAAGATTCTTGAAAATGTAGAGAACGGCGCAAAGTATGCCGATCATGCCGTGCTGTATCGTATGAACGCACAGTCGGGCAATATTGAACGCTATTTTGTAAAATCGGGGATTCCGTATAAAATTGTCGGCGGTCACAAATTTTTTGATCGGAAAGAAATTAAGGATCTAATATCCTATCTTAGTGTTTTAAATAACCATAATGATAATGTTCGTTTAAAACGTATTATCAATGAGCCGAAACGGGGAATCGGAGATTCCACCGTAGCCGCCTGTGAGAAAATTGCAGACGGCATGGGTATGTCGCTGTTTGATGTCATCAGCACATCAGATACCTTTCAGGCTCTCGGCAGAAAAAGCATCTCTCTCATGGGATTTGCCAACATGATAAAAGAACTGACCGACAGTGCAGAGCAACATTCTCTGGGTGAATTGTTTGATGAACTGCTGGAACAGACCGGTTATATGCTCTCTTTGATCGCACTGGGGGAAGAGGGAAAAAATCGGATTGAAAACGTCAAGGAATTAAAATCCATGATGATGAAATATGAGGAGGAAAACAGTGACGGAGGTCTATCCGGTTTTCTGGAGGAAGTTGCGCTTTATACCGATCTGGACTCCGTTAATGAGGACGAAGATACCGTTATTCTGATGACCTTGCATTCTGCGAAAGGCTTGGAGTATCCGAATGTATTTATCATCGGCATGGAGGAAGGAATTTTTCCCGGCAGAATGTCGAACACACAGGAAGAACTGGAGGAGGAGCGGCGGCTTGCTTATGTTGGCATTACCCGTGCCAAGACCAAGCTGTTTCTGACTAATGCAGCGCAGAGAATGCTGTTCGGTTCAACGCAATATAATTCACAATCCCGGTTTATTGAAGAAATTCCGAAGGAACTCAAAGACAGTACCAATGCATCGGTTTCCTCTTATCATGTAGATTACAGTTATGGAAGCGGTGTTTCGGTTAAAACTCCGAAACCGGCGGTTAGTTCTGTCGGGACGGCTCCTAAGAAAGAAAAAGCTGTGATTGATTACGCCGTCGGGGATACTGTTTGCCACAAAACATTTGGAGAAGGTATTGTCTTAAAAATGACGCCAATGGGAAACGATACGTTGGTGGAAGTTGCATTCAGCTCTGGTACCAAAAAAATCATGGCAAATTTTGCGAAGCTTAATAAAATGTGATGATATTGCTTTTACACGCTCAAGCCGAAGAACGGTCCATTCGGCTTGAGCGTGTATTATTGTATCATCGCATAGTAGGTTCGCATAATGGCATTCCATGTCAATGCATTGATTTCTCCGGTTTCGGGTAGTCTGCTGATTTTCTGTATTGCCTTGACATTATCTTCAGTGTCTTGACCATAAGTACCCACTTCAGAAACATATTTTATGTTGTTGACCTGTCCTCCAATTTCATTCATCATTACCTGCATCAAAGCCACATAGCTACCCGAATCGCCTTGCTTTAAAACACCGTCCGGGATTGGAAATGCCGGCATGTTAAGGGGTGGTTTTTGCTGATAAAGCAATACAAGATATACTTGATAAATGCGGTCCCAGGTTTGAAAGTCAACAATTCCTGTTACCGGTAGTCCGAAATCTTGCTGAAAGGCACGGACCGCTTCGGTGGTCAGCGGTCCGAAATAGCCGTCCGGTTTTAATTCCGGGATGTTTTTATAATGCGCGGATATCAGCCGTAAATAGCCTTGCAGTTCTCTGATGGGTTGCTTTTCCATTTTGAGATCATTCCTTTCTTCCACCTAATCTCTGTCATTCATGCCTTCAGATAAATCGGTTCCGGCAAATTGTCCGGGATTGTTCGAGATTTCCGAAATGACATCGTCATATACCGATGCAATTTTGTTCCAGGTTCCCAGAGCGACTACGCCGGTCGGCGGGATACCGAATATACGCTGAAAAGCAATGACTGCCTGTTTGGTTTCGGAGCCGAAATATCCGGTCGGAGTCACGGTGGGGATGCTGGTATATACTCTGGCAATGGTGTTTAAATATCTTTGCATAATTGCCACTGATTCTCCGGAAGATCCTTGTGTTAAAACTCTTCCGGGATATAGTGCTACCTGATTGCCGAAATAATTAATAGGAATCGTATCGATAATACCGATGTAGGTTTCAAACAGATTGTTCCAGGTTTGTCTTCCTACAATTCCGTCCAACGGCAGTCCTGCATATGCTTGAAATGCGTATATGGCGTCTCTTGTTTCGGTGCCATATATTCCGTCAACGGCGACAACCGGTATTTGGCTGATAAAGTTACCGATTACAGCTAAATAGTATTGGATCACCTGTACTTCCGGTCCGGTATCTCCCGGTCCGATTGTTTCCGGAAATTGTAAAGCAATATCTTCGTATTTTACGCCTTCAGAGTTCAGCTCGGCAAGACGTTTTACAGCTGTATACAAATAAGTCAGGCGGTACCAGGTTGCCTTTCCGACCAAACCGTCCGGAGTAAGATTAAAGATCCGTTGGAATGCCTTGACTGCGTCTTCGGTATTTTTTGAGAACACTCCATCCACGGGGGTGATTTTCGGGATCGCAGGATAATTTTGCGAAACCCTGTTGAGATATTTTTGCAGTGTAACCACGTCATTTCCCACCTCGCCGATTTGCAGGACCCGCCCGGGATAAGACTCTGCATTGATGCGCACCGGAGCGTCTTGCACGATGTTGATATCATCGCCATAGTAGTATTGTAAAATTTCGTAAGGAGTGTATCCCTGATTGGCAAGCGGGACGGTTCCCCATTGTGATAACCCTGCACAGGTTACCGTTGTACCGTTGCAAAATTGTGCAAAAAAAGGTTGGATATTATCTTGCTTGGTTAGATAGTCATTGAATAATTCGTCTACAATCCGGTCGACATCCTCATAAATGTTTCGTCCGTAAACAAAAGCCTGATCCACGCTGGTAGAATTTGTGATGTCGAAATCATAGCCCCTGCTGCGGTACCATTCGGTATATATTCTGTTTAGGGCAAAGGATACCTGCGCGTAAATGTTTGCGCGTAGGGAATTTTCCGGCCAGGTAGGATAGATTTCACTGGATGCGACATTTTTTAAATAGTCAGGAAAAGTTATTGTAACATTCTGTGCATTACTGTCCGGTGCACCGAGATGTACTACGATGCTTTCCGGAATATAGGGCTGACCAGTCATAATTGCGGTCACTCCTTTTCATTCATTTTGCGTTATTCTAACAGGGAATGCTTTTTTGTATCAAACTCATTGTTGGACGCGGACGGATTTACATCTTTTTCTGCAAGCGGAATAAAAGAGATAGGCAAAATAGCGGTTTGCCCCGCAAATATTTGAACATCATTAACGATGGTTGTGTAATAATCGGGATGTGATGCGATAACCAGGTAAACACCATATGGAATCACTGTTACCGGCTCAGGCTGTTCCGATAAATTTGCCGGCGGAGCGGGGAGCTCGACCCGATCTGTATTTCCGCTGGTATCAGTTTGCAAGTTCCATATTAGGTTGGTAGCATTTTTGACTTTTCTTAAAACCAATACAATTGCCGATTCTATCGGAATTGCTTCATTGGCAGCGGATACCTGAACCTGCAGCCAACCGGTGTCAGTGTATTCTATATTGTCGGGCTCAGAAGGACTTTTACTGATAATGTCTTTTACTTCTTCCGGTGTTCGGGCATAAGACGTATCACCTGATATATCGGTGAGACCGTCTGAGACAGTTGTTTCGGGCAAACTTGTATCTTCTTGCTCCGGTGGAATGTTTTGCATCTGTTCCGTTTCGATATTTTCATCCGTTATTAGATCTTCAATCTGTGTTTCAGTCGGCAGACCGATGCCGTCATCATTCGCTTTTTCTTCTGATGGTTGGGAAAAAGAATCAGCTGATACTTCTGTTGCCGGAATTTGTTCCGGATATAGATCACTGTATTTTTGTCGGTATTTCATAGCTTCTTCTTTATATTTTTGAATCAAGTACTCCATATTTTGCTGTTCGCTCATCTTGTTTTCCATATGACACGCTCCGTTTCTTTGCTTATACTAAAATCTAATGAAACACTTTCATTCTTTCCGACCTGAATTGCACCAGAACGTGTTGTCCTCCTTGCCGGGCGTCAGCCCAGCGGCGTCGTCTGCCTTTTCCGGTACAATTCATTCTCGGAAATTGATGAAAGCTTTCAATCAGATTTTAGTATTAAAATGTAGTGAAAATGATTGCAATGGTTTCATTATCTACTATAACAAATACGCAACCATTCAGAGAGATATGACTTGTTTTTGAAAAAGGACAGGTTTTATACGTAAAGAACCCCCATCCTTGAAAAAAGGATGGGGGTTAACTGATTTGTTTTGGGGAATATATGAAGTGGCTCTACAATGTTCCTAAAACTTTCCCGATGCAGGAAACGGTATCGTATTCATGAATGGGAATCGGTCGGTATTTCGGATTCAAAGAAATCAGTTGATTGCGTCCGAGCTTTTTAAAATATCCTTCACCGTTTAGAATGAAAATACCGTATTCACCTTGCTCGACGGCAGACTGTTCTCTGACCAGTAAAATATCTCCGTTATGATAGCGTGGTTCCATACTGTCACCGTTAATGCGCAGTGCAAAATCAGCGCGTTCAGTTATGGGGTTTCGTTCCACTTCAATTTCCTCTTTATAAGAATCGTTTAGATAGATACCGGTACCGGCAGAAACAGGCAGATCGTAAAAAACGATAGGAATGATGTTGTCATCCTCCGGCAGACTGCGGGCAGCCGCTTCGGAAGAAACCGATTGGACGGACTGGGCGTGCATCCGTTCCGTTTCATTGTCAATAATCAAATGAACAAGACTTTTACCGTTGCTGTCCAGAGCAATATATTTTTGAATATAAGCACGTTCTGTCTTAGATAGGTCGCTGTCGGCAACAGGAACGTCCACATCCAAAATATCATTAATAGAAATGTTCAAAATATTACAGATGCGAATCAGCGTTTCGATATCCGGAGAATTTTTACCTTTGGTCCAGTTGGTAACAGCGGCTTGTGAAACATCTAATAATTCCGATAATTTTTTTTGAGTCATTTTATTTTCTTTTAGATAATAATTTAAGTTTTGCTGCAAATTATCACGCACTGTGCCCATCATTACTTCTTCCTTTCCGATTTTCTGTTTCTATTATACAACATATGTGAATAAAAGTAAATAGAAATAAAGAAAAACTTTATATTTGTGCAAAATTACTATTGAAAATTTACATTAAGTTTATTATAATATAGTTAAATCAAGAAAAACTTAATTATTTGTCATAAATACGGAGGAAATTAATATGTCTGCTGCTGTTTTACAAAATACAAAAAGAAAAGAATATCATTGCCTTTATAAATTGTTCTGTATGATTGTAGTGTTTTTTCATTTGGTTTATCGCTGTGTCAGAAAATGTTGTAAAGGAAAAGTGACCGGTAAATTGCAGCCCGTATTATCGGTGCTGGCTTTGGGATGTATTACAGCAGTCTGCCTGTTGCCGTCCGCTTTGGATCAGGGGATGATTTCACTCGGACAAGCCGGTTTGTTTTCGGTTTTGCTGCTGTTGGGATTCGGCTGTTTTGCAGGTATGGCAGGGGCTTTTCGTCCTTATCGTTATATGAAGAAAAAACAGAAATTTGTGTCTAGAAGAAAGGTTTTAACGATATCTGATTCTGCATCGAGGCGGAGCACAAAAATAGCATAACGGATTATAGTCCAAATGTTTCAGCGCTAAAAAAAAGGTCGCTGTTTGCATCGAAAAAAGTAGGGCTGCTGCAATTTTATTTTGCAACAGCCCTACTTTAAAGTTGATTTTTCGGTGGAATGCTGAGAATATATGCATATCTGGTTGCGATATCACTTTTTTCCAGACCACGGTGTTTTCAGGCAGAAGTTTCACCTGAATCCCCGCGGTATTTTTTTTTCGTTGCAATTCCA
>CAUHFD010000126.1 GCA_959605275.1 uncultured Eubacteriales bacterium
GTATTTTCCATACTGACGCCCTTTAAAAGCAGCATCCGCCAGCAACTGCTGGTCTCCTGGGTGGGAATGAGAGGCGCCGCTTCTATCGTTTTTGCGATTATGGCAGTCATTGATCCTGCCGTGACCGAAAACGACATCTTCCATATCGTTTTCTTCATTGTGCTGTTCTCGATTTTGTTCCAAGGAACCCTAATCCCCTTTGTCACCAAAAAGCTGAACATGACCGATGATTCCGCTGATGTTATGAAAACCTTTACCGATTATATTGAGGATCTGCCGGTGGAATTTATCCGGTTCACCCTCCCGGATACACACCCGTGGGCAGGTTGTATGGTTCGCGACATGATCCTGCCGCCGGAATCGATTCTGGTGCTGCTGATAAGAGACGAGGAAAAAATCGCCCCCAACGGGCAAACGATGCTTCAGGTAGGCGACATCCTTATTTTAAGCGGCAAATCCGCAGACAAAATCGACGGCGTATGTCTGTATGAAAGACTGGTTTCCGCCGATGATGAATTGACCGGAAAACGGATTTCAGATATTTCGTCGGGGAAAAAGCTGATCATTATGATACAGCGGGACGGCAAAATTGTCATCCCACACGGCGACACCGTTCTAATGGCAAACGATATTCTGGTAATCAACGACGCTGTCAACCTGCCTTAAATCAAGATGCTGTGCAATGTTTTGACAGACAAAACAGAGCTGCCTCACTTTTTCTTAGTGAGGCAGCCCCTTTTCCATTGACCTGCTTTCTGCAGCAGCTTCAGCCTGATGCGTTATTTTTTCAGCCGTATCACTTGCCGCGTATCATCAATTTTCAGCACATCTTTCACATACGCACGGGTTTCCTCGGTCGGGTCGGTAATAATAATGTAATCATAGCTGTATATGTCCTTCGGCGTTTTACCGGTCGGATCTCCCATATAGAGATCTATCGAAGTGGTCCGAAGCAAATAGCGGCATAAAAAGTAATCGTATCCGGCATCATCATGTGAAAACAGAATACAGGAAGAACCATACGGAATCCGATAATCTTTTATCAATGTTTCCAAAGTCTCTCTGGCAGGCGTACTTAATTGTTTTTTCTGCAACTGCGATAATTGCGGAGGAAAAACAAAAAAGTTTACCGCAATAGCAAATATCGTTATCAACGCCGACACCGCACGATTACGGAACTCTGTCTGCAAAATGACTGCCAGAAGTATTCCCATCATAAATATCATAACAGTCCAGTGGTACCGGTTATAAGAAGCAAGCATCAATGCCTCATCGGCAGGCATTGACGTCAAATACATTACAAGCATACTGCCCTGGTAAACAAGATAACTCACCGACGAAAGGACGATCAGTCGGAGAGAAAACCCAAATTGTTGCTTTTGGAAAATAAATATCAGCAGCAGCGTCACACCTGCCAACAGTAAAAACAGCAAAAAGATGTTCTGCAAACTGAAAACAGCAGAAAAGAACTTCTCCTTGATTTCAGCAATTATTTTCGGATCCTTTTCCAAAAAAGATTCTTTCAAGCTGTCAACTGCCATCGTATGCTTGGAGGACAAACCGTCGCTAAAAACCAACTTAACATGTTTTTGCCACAGCACCAGCGAAATAAACGGGGACAAAACTAAAGCCGCCAGAGAGCCTTTTTTTACCGTTTTCCATTGAACACACAACAATACATATACGATAATGACAACGGAAAAGAACAGACCGCTGTTTTTAATTGCAATCAAAAACACAACCGAAGGCATAACCGCCCATAAAACGCGGTTAATTTCCTTGGTGTAGTATATACCGATCAACATACCGGATAACGCAATCATCGGCAGCAAAACATCAACCAAAAGTCCGGACAGGACAAATGCCTGCGAACAGATCACTGTAATGCAAAAACACACAACACCGATATATCCGGTTATTTTATGCTTTACAAATGCAAACAGGCAAACAAAGCAACTCATCGTAAGCATTGTCTGTGAAAACGGCATGATCCACTCCGAACGAATGCCGGTCGCTTTACCGATAAAGTAGATAAAGCCGGCACTTCCGGTAGGATAAGATTGAAACATAATAATATTATCCTGAAAATTAGGCAGCCGATTAGACTCCAGCATCAGCCGTGCCACCGTTCCCCAATGGCTGAAATCATCGTAAGACTGCAACTTGCGACCGTAATAGAAATAACCGAAATAAACCAAACAGATCAAAAAGAATATTGTCCCCGGGCAGATAAACCGGAGCGGATTATATTTTTTTACAAAAGAATAAATTGCAAAAATAATGCCGGCAACAAGAATTGCAACGCAGGTTTCCTTTAAGATGTTTAAAATCCCGGCAAAAAACATCGCGCTCCCGATGGCAGAAAACAAAATCGCCGGTGAAAATTCCACCTTGATCTTGCCCTTGTCTACAATCAGATACAGATAACCGTAACAGGATAAGCATAGCAAAATTACCCGAATTACTTTCAAAACAGTTATTGCCATGAAGTTATTCTCCTTTAAACACCCATATCCTTTGGATTTGATAGCTAATCAGGAACAAAAGCCCGTCAACAATAATCTTTTCCACTAATTTGTTTCCCGCAAACAGCGTATGGACGCCGACTAATGCAAGAGCCGACACCGACATCTGAAGCACACACAGGATATAGTATTTTATCAGTTGTATTTTTCCGTTAGATTTCTTCTGAAAAACCACTGTTTTATTCACGTAAAAATTAAACAGAGAGGATATAATCCTGGCGGCCACTGTGGAAACAACAAGCGCGATGTTGGTCTGCAAAAAAGAAAGCACCAACACGAACAGCTGAAACGCAGCCAAATCCAAAATAGATGACGAAAGGGAAGAAATCACATATCTGAAAAAATTAGAAAAAATCACCTTATAGATCCGCCAGGAATCCCTGATCGGATCAAAATGGGTTTCGCTGTTTTGATTGATATACACTGTCTTTATCGGCAGTTCCTTCACACAGGTATGTCTGCGCGCCGCATCAATTAACATGTTAATTTCATATTCAAAGCGCTCTCCCGATAAATCCAGATAGTTCCATATAAGCTCCTTTGATATCGCGCGAAGCCCTGTTTGGGTATCTCTGATTTTCTTTCCGTAAAGGAGTCTGAAAACACCGCTGGTCAGCTTGTTTCCAAACTTGCTTTTAAACGGAACAAAATCATAATCAAAACTTCTGGAGCCTAAAAACAAGGTTTCGGTTTCCGCCTGGTCGAGCGCATCACTCAAACGAAGAACGTCCTCTGCCAGATGTTGACCGTCCGAATCGGCAGTGATAATGCCCCGCATAGATGGATCGTCCTTCCACCGATTGAGGATAAAATTAAAGCCGTTTTTCAACGCTCTTCCCTTGCCGTAATTTTTTGCGTGGTGCAGCAAAAAGACTTCATCATTGCCATTCAACTCAGAAAAAATATATTGATTTTCCGCAGCGCTTCCATCATCCACGACTACAATGCGTTCAAAACCGGAAGATATCAACTCCTGCACATAATCAATCAAGGTTTCAGACGGATTTAAAGCCGGAATTAACACAACGTTATTTCCTTTCATTTGATGACCATTCCTTTCTGAGCTCGTCCCACATTCTAACCTTATCCTTGCCGAAAAACACAAACAGTGCCTGTAAGACACTGCGTCTCTTACTTTCTCACCGAAAACGATACTGCTTTGATAAACAAACTGGCATAACCGTCTAATCCTTAACATAAAATCAGCCGAAGAAAAGAGAAGCATTTCATTTTCTCCGGCTTGAAATATTGATGGCTGCCGCTTGTTCCGCCCAAAGTTTGTGCGCCCATACAATAGAAGCCGGCAAAAATTCCGTCCCGCCGACCGCACACAAACAGAAACATTTTTCCGAAACAAAACAGTTCTTCTGATTTTCAAATCAACTCTGTTTTTTATTATAAGCGATTTGATTCGGAAATTCAAGTGTTTTTCACAAAACAAAAGCGCAGGCATGGTTCATGCCTGCGCTTTTGTTTCTTTCACAATGTATCATATCATGCTTAAAGTATCGCCGCATATTCTTTGTCCATCCCGCAGGGATAGGCGAAAGGGGGAGCCTGTTTTTCGGCATCAATACTTTGATAAAAACGGTATCCGCCCGAAAAATTATAACATTCATATCCGTTTTGCGTCAGAATGCGGCAAGCGATATAACTGCGCAGTCCCGATTGACACATCACATAGACAGGCTTTGTAATATCAAGCTCGGCAAGCCGTTCCCGAAGATCGTCCAACGGAATATTCCGAAACCCTTCGGCATGCCCCCGCGCATATTCCGTCGGCGTCCTTGTGTCAAGGAGTATGACATTTTCGCTGCACCTCAGGTCTGCTATGTCCTCATAGTGGAACTGCTTCACCATGCCGTCCGCAATGTTCTCCGCCATAAAGCCCGCCATATTCACAGGGTCTTTTGCAGAGGAATAAGGCGGAGCATATGCAAGGTCAAGATCTTTTAACCCGATTGCCGTAATCCCTGCCTGCATTGCAGTTGCTATTACATCAATCCGCTTGTCCACACCATCGGATCCCACAATCTGGGCTCCAAGTATCCGATAGCTTTCCCTTTCAAAAAGCAGCTTGATTGTCATTACTTTTCCACCGGGATAATAGGAAGCATGCGACACCGGTGAAAGTACGATTTTTTCATAATCTACTCCTGCCGCGCCGGCTGTTCGCTCGTTGATTCCGGTCGACGCCACAATCAGATCGAACACTTTTAAAACCGAGGACGCGGCGGAACCTTTGTAGGTATGAGCAACCCCGCAAATATGATCAGCGGCGATCCTTCCCTGCTTGTTCGCAGGACCCGCAAGCGAAATTAATGCTTTCTGTCCGCTTACCGAATGGGTGATCTCCGCCGCGTCGCCTACCGCATAAATGTCAGGGTTGGAGGTCTGCATACAGTCGTTTACCGCAATGCTGTTTTTAAAGCCCAGCGCCAAACCCGCATCTGCGGCAAGGGAGCTATCAGGCAGTACGCCGATGGACAGTATCACCATATCAGATAGAATCGGCTCATCCGCCTCAATATTCGTGACAATTCCGCTTGTTTTATCTTCAAATCCCGCGACTGATTTTCCGAGCAGTAGCTTGATGCCCTTGCTCTTCATGTGAGCATGTACCAAGCTTGCCATATCTGCATCAAGCTGACTGAGCAGCTGCGTTTGCTTTTCCACCAATGTAACCGCTATTCCGAGAGCGGCAAGGTTTTCCGCCATTTCTACGCCGATAAAACCTCCTCCGACCACAACGGCAGTTTTTGGCTTCTGCCGGCTAGCCGCCTCATGAATCCGAAAAGTATCCTCCACGGTACGGAGCGTAAAAACATGCGGACTGTCCATTCCCGGCAGCCGCGGACGAATCGGTTTGGCTCCGGGAGAGAGAATCAGCTTGTCATAGCTTTCCTCATATGTTTTATCAGTGTCAAGTTCCCTGACTGTTACCGTCTTTTTTCCGACATTAATCGCAGTCACTTCCTGATGAATCCGCACATCGATACGGAAACGGCTCCAAAAGCTATCCGGTGTCTGCAGCGTCAACTCTTCTGCATCTTCAATCGTACCGCCGATATAATACGGCAATCCGCAATTTGCGTAAGAAATATATCCCGAACGTTCAAAGACAACAATCTGTGCCCGCTCGTCCAGTCTGCGCAGTCTTGCCGCAGCGGTCGCGCCGCCGGCAACTCCGCCCACAATAACGATTTTCATTGTTTTAACCTCCATTCTTTTTTGTTTATTTTCTGTAACAGGCTATCCTTCCCGTTTTCCCCGATAACTGCTGATGCCGCCAATATTGACAACATCGGTGTACCCCATCTTTTTGAGGTAGGCGACCGCCTGCCCGCTTCTGCCTCCGCTTAAACAGTAGACAAATACCGGCGTTTCCCTGTTTGGTATTGTTGCCAGCGCACTGTCTATCTGGTCAAGCGGAATATTACGGCTGCCGGGAATATGACCGTCTGCGTATTCCTGCCGGGTACGCACATCCAAAAGTACTGCATGCGGTGTATTGCGAAACTGTTCTACCCCGGTATTGATATCTGTTTTTGTAAATAGCCCGAATAAACTCATTATTATTCCCGTCCTTTTTAAACATTCTGCTTACCTGCCACAATAAGAAAATTTCCAATCTAAAACTTCCGACTAGTTTCTTTCAGCATTGCCGCAATTTCTGCTTTTGATCTGTATCCGACCGATGTATTTGTCGCTTTCCCATCTTGAAAAACCATAACGGTGGGAATACTTGCAATTCCGAACTTTGCGGCAAGTTCCGGTTCTTCATCAACATTTATCTTTCCTATTTTTGCCTTTCCTTCATACTCTTCTGCGATCTCTGCAATAACAGGAGACAGCATCCGGCAAGGACCGCACCATGATGCCCAAAAATCAATCAGCACCGGCGTCGTGGAATTTAAAACCTCTTTTTCAAAATTTTCTTTTGTAATTGTTATTTCAGCCATATGAATCACCTTTCCCTTTTCCATCATACAATCTTTTCTATTGTTTATTTCGATTTGTAATAAAGCATACAGTGACAGAATCCCTCAAAATCGGAATCCTTGATTTGTTCCCGAAACTCTTTGCAGATACACTTATATTCGTCTGTCCGTTCCACACGGCAGGGACAATAGCCTCCTGTTTTCTCGAGCCCTTTTTTCACGGTCTCAACCATTTCTGCATCCGGATTTAAAGTTACTTTCATTGTTATCCCCAACCCTTTCTGCGCTTATGCGCGATGTTCCGCTGCCATTGGCAGTCAGAATTTTCGGTTTGCATTTACATTTTACCTCAAAAATATACGTGATACTGTGACTAAGTCGCATAACCATAAACTTTTTAAAATATCCTCCGACAGGACAACCGGAGGATAAATTCAGTTATTGTATTAAATTGCGCAATCCGGCGATGTCCTGCAAAAGAATTTCTCCCCGCTTCATTTCAAGCAGATTGTCAGAAGAAAACCGTTTTAGCATTCGCGCAACGACCTCTCTGGCGGAGTTTATTTGCTGCGCGATCTGCTCATGTGTAATACCAAGCCGTTTGCTGCCCGTTCGTTCATATTCCAAAAGCAAAAATGCCGCCAAACGCTTATCAAATCCGAAAAAAAGAATTTGCTGCATTGTCCACATGACGGAGGAAAAGCGCTCGGTAAGGAGCTCATACATAAAGCAGCGCACATAAACATTCTGTTTCGCAAGGGCGCTGAACGCCCCGGATCCGACTATTAACAAATCACAGTCCTTTTCAACAACCATCTGTGTATCAAAGGTGATTTGGCTGATTACACAAGAAGCGGACAATACGCAGGAGTCTCCCTCTTCCAAACGGAATAAGGTGATCTCTCTGCCCTCCTCCGACAAAAGATACACGCGGATGCTTCCCCTTATCACATAGAGCATACCAAGACAAGCGTCCCCGCAGCCATGAACGATATGATCTTTGTCGTAATGCTGAATAACAGAATGATTTTGGATATATTCTTTTTCGCTTTCGGAAAGATCATCCCAGTACGGCAGCCGTTCCAAATACAAATTCATCGTTTCCATCTTTATGACCATTCCTTTCTGAGCTTTTGTACGGGTTTATTGTCTTTTACAATCCACTGGATCGTAAAAGACTGTCACCTCTCGTTTGTGCCATACAAGACGGGCACGCTGCCGAATTTATTTGACAGCCACAACGAGATGCTAAAAGATCAATTGAAATGCAGACAGGAATTTCGGCGTAGCGGTTGCCGAAAAAGCACAAACTTGTTTTCCCTTTTATTAAATGTTCTATCTTTACAATGCCCTCCTAACTATATTTGCAGTGCAAGTTCCGGTTGAAACGAGATTGTAACTTAAAATATCAATTTGTTAAATATGGCTTTGAGTCAATTCCAATATAGCACGGAATGATAAATATTTCAATGCTAACCATCTATAATTTTCGCTTTTCTCAGGAAATGCTGATGACAAAAAGGAGAAAATACTGGCGTGTTGCGTTCGGTAACGGGACTTGACCTTTCCCGTTTACCCGGAGGAACTGCACTGACAAAGAAGAAAACTGCGTA
>CAUHFD010000127.1 GCA_959605275.1 uncultured Eubacteriales bacterium
GAAAAACGCAGAACAAGGCTTTGCCGCAGTGATTGCGTTTGTCCTTCGAGAGCGTGTCGATTTTTTCGACGCGCTCTTGGGGGCTGTGGTATGCACAGCCTCCTGTACGAATATATCGGGTAAAACAGAGGAGGGAAAAAGCGCGGTGGGATGTTTAGGAAATGCGTTATGGTTTATCTTCGGAGGTGCCGCTATGGGAATCAGTTGGGCGTTATCCGGTGTAGTATGGTGTCTGACCATAGTCGGAATACCGATCGGCGTGCAATGCTTTAAATTCGCGGGCTTGGCATTTTTCCCGTTTGGAAAAGAGATCGTATACGGCGGGGGTGCCGGCTCTATGCTATGTAATATTTTATGGCTGATATTCAGCGGTATTTTTTTGGCGTTGGAGGCAGCAATACTTGGTTGTTTGTTCTGTGTTACCATTATCGGTATTCCATTTGGAAAGCAATGCTTTAAAATCGCCAAGCTGTCTCTGATGCCGTTCGGAGCAACAGTAAGGTAGCATGGATTAAAAAATTCTGTTGCACAAATAGCCGGAATGTGATAATATGATTAATAAAGTACAGAAGTTCATATATCAAGAAAGATGGTGCAAAAAATGAATCATTGGTATTTGGGTCATCAATCTCAGCTTTTCGGTGTTGAGGAACATCGCTTGGTTGGGGGAAAAGGCGATGGCATGCGGCTTTTTGAGGTTAAAAACGGAAAGGGTATGGAACTGACTATTTCAGCCGATCGTTGCGCCGATATTGCACGACTGAGCTATAAAGGAGATAATATGGGGTATTTTTCTCCTGCGGGCTACGTTGCGCCGGCATATTATGATGATAAAGGAACAGGATTTTTAAAATCCTTTACCGCCGGATTTTTAACGACCTGCGGTTTGACGGCGGTTGGATCGCCCTGTGAGGATAACGGGGAAGTATTGCCGCTGCACGGTACGGTAAGCAATTGCCCGGCAGAGAGCATTTATGCTGTGACAACGGATAAAGAAATTCGGATTCATGCGGTTATGAATCAATCAGGTATCTTTGCAGATAAATTGATGCTGTATCGTGATATTATTTGTTCACTGGAAGAAAATAGTTTTGAAATTGTGGATACTGTTAAGAATGTCGGAGATAAAGAAACTCCGGTTATGCTTTTGTATCATATGAATATGGGGTATCCTCTGTTGGATGAAAATGCAAAATTGACCATTCCGTCTGATTCGGTAATGCCGCGGGATGCGCGGGCAGCTGAGGATTTAGACACTTGGAGCAAAGTGCTGACGCCGCAGCCTGGATTTGTGGAACAGTGCTATTATCATCAATTCAACACAGAGCAGGGAACAGCACAGATTTATAATCCTAAGATCGCGAAAGGCTTGCGAATCACTTTCCCCACTAATGAGCTCAAGAGTTTTACCCAGTGGAAGATGATGGGAGTACATGACTATGTAATGGGGCTTGAGCCCGGAAACTGCAACCCGGACGGCAGAAATATTGTCCGTGAACAAGGTAAGCTGGAAACGTTGCAGCCTGATGAAGAAAAAACATTCCATGTAAAAGTAACGATGCTGGATCACGAATAATAAAAAAACATCCGAAAATTTTTTCGGATGTTTTTTATTATAGAAATAGCTAAGTTCTTATTTGGCAAATTCGATCGCGCGACTTTCCCGAATCAGATGCACTTTGATTTGTCCGGGATAATCCAGCTCGTCCTCAATTTTCTTGACGATTTCACGGGCAACCAGAACCATCTTTTCGTCTTTCACAGATTCCGGTTTTACCATAATGCGGATTTCGCGTCCTGCTTGAATTGCGAAGGATTTATCAACGCCTTCAAAGGAGTTTGCGATCTCTTCTAATTTTTGCAGACGTTTAATGTAGTTTTCAATATTTTCACGTCTTGCAGCCGGTCTGGCAGCAGAAATTGCATCTGCGGCTTGTACCAAAGCAGCGATAACAGTCTTTATCTCAACGTCGCCATGGTGGGCTTGCACAGCATGGATGACTGCCTCACTTTCCTTGTATTTGCGGCAGACATCAACACCGATTTCCACATGAGAACCTTCAATTTCGTGATTTAAAGCTTTACCGATATCATGCAATAAGCCGGCTCGTCTTGCTAAGTTAGCATCGACACCGAGTTCAGATGCCATCATGCCGGCAAGGTGTGCTACTTCAATAGAATGGTTTAATACGTTCTGACCGTAGCTGGTACGGTAACGGAGTCTTCCGAGCAGTTTTACTAATTCATGATGTACACCGTGTACATTAGTTTCCAGAATTGCGCGTTCGCCCTCAGCGCGGATTTTTTGTTCTACTTCTTTGCGGGATTTTTCTACCATTTCTTCGATGCGGGCAGGATGGATTCTGCCATCGGTAATCAACTTTTCAAGGGAAAGCCTTGCAACTTCACGTCTGACCGGATCAAAGCAGGACAAGGTAATTGCTTCGGGAGTATCGTCAATAATCAAATCAACGCCGGTTGCTGTTTCCAGAGCCCGAATGTTTCTGCCCTCTCTACCGATAATGCGTCCTTTCATCTCATCATTCGGAAGAGGAACAACAGATACTGTTGCTTCCGAAACATGGTCGGCAGCGCATCTGCTGATCGCAAGGGAGATATATTCTCTTGCTTTTTCATCAACCTCATCTTTTAATTGCTGCTCATAATTTGCGATTTTAAGAGCCTTTTCATGAACTAAGTCATCATCCAAACTATCCAGTAGCTGTTGTTTTGCCTGCTCGGCAGTCAGCCCGGATATGCGTTCTAACTGATCGATTTGATTTTTCTTAATGATATCTGCTTCCTGTAATTTTTCTTCAGCAAGCTTTAGTTTGCTTTGCAGTTGTTCTTCCTTTTTCTCCAGATTGTCCAGCTTTTTATCCATGCTTTCTTCTTTTTGCTGGAGTCTGCGTTCTTGTCTTGTTACTTCGCTTCTGCGTTCTTTAATATCTTTATCGGCCTCCAGACGCAATCTGTGCATCTCGTCCTTTGCTTCAATCAATACCTCTTTCTTCTTGGTTTCAGCAGTTCTAACGGCATCGTTTACGATTTTTTTAGCTTCATCCTCAGCACTTCCGATTTCAGCTTCTGCAACTTTTCGTCTATATGCAACGCCTAATTTAAATGCAATAATACCAAAAATAATTCCCGCTACAACAAAAGAAGCAACACAAAGTAATATTACTGTTGTAGTGTCCATTGGTACGACTATTCCTCCTTTTTGTTTTTTATTATAATTTGTTTTTAAAAGATCAAAATGTGCAAATACACATTATATATATTTTATAACTATCTGACTCAGATGTCAAGAAAATTATACGGTTGTTTACAAATTTACTCATTTCTCGATGTAATCGGGATTCGGTTACGATCTGCCGGTTTCAATATTTGTAAATGGGAAAATCAACTTTTGATTTTCCCTGTTATACATGTTTAGTTTCGTAATCAATACAGAACCAGTATCATGTGAAGCAGGCAGACGGATTCCTTTTACCGCCTGTACAGCAGAATTAACCGCGGCATATCCCATATTAAACGGTTTTTGTACAACGGTAGCTTTAATCACACCCTCTTCAATTAAAGCAACTTCGCGCAAAGAGCTATCAAAACCGACAATGCACACTTTATCAGTTAACCCCATTTTTTTAACAGCGAGAGCTGCTCCCATGGCGGATACTTCGTTGACACCGATAATTCCCTTGATGTCAGGATGCTCTTTCAGCATTTTTTCTGTTTCGGATATTGCCAAAGCTTCCTGACTGTTACAATAACGAATGTCGGCCAGCACAAGACCGTTATTGTTTAATGCTGTTTTGACTCCGTTTGTACGGTCTATGGCAGTGGAAGCTCCAGGTGTTTGTCCAATCACGCCGATTTTTGCGCCGGAAGAAAGATATTCAGCCAGTTTGTTTCCGGCTTTTTCTCCGGCAATAATATTATCGGTAGCGATGAGAGGCGGACAGTTTTCCATGTTCAAATAGCAGTCTGCTAGAATGACTTTAATTTTCTTGTTCATTGCTTTTTGGGTAACCGGCACCAACTGATCAATATCGGTGGGCACCAGAATGATTGCATCCGGTTTGGATTCAATCGCTTCCTCCATCAATTTAATTTGACCATCGATATCTGTTTCTCCGCCGGCTTGCTGAATTTTTAAGGTAATGCCATCAAATTCATCTTGAGCTGCGTACAGCCCTTCACGGAAACTTTTCCAGAAGTCAATACTGTAATCGCTTTCTTTTCCGATAAAGATAATGGTAGGATTATATTTTTTATAAGTTGAAATAACGACCAGAGTCGACATCAAAACAACGCCGACTAAAGTAAAAAACGCAATAAACTTTCGGTATGTTCTCTTGTTCTTAATCATAAGTCCCCCACCAGACGGATTTTATCAGTTTTAATGGTTGTCTGTTGAATCAATCAATACAGGGAGCATTAAACGACTTTGGGAATGACAATATGCACCGTTGTTCCTTCTCCGTACCGGCTGAAGAATTTAAGCCCATACTGCTCTCCGAAATAAAGTTTGATTCGTTCATTCACGTTGTTTACACCGATTCCGCTGCCACGGCTGACGGTGTTTTTCTTGGATGAAAAAATATTTTTGAGTTGTTCTTCGGTCATTCCTTCACCGTGGTCGGTAACAGTGAATACAATGGTATCTTCGGTTTCAAAGGCGCCGATTTCAATTAAGCCGTTGGTTGTTTTGCTTTTGACTCCGTGAAGGATCGCATTTTCCACTAACGGCTGTAACACGACCTTTAATATCTTATATTTTTTGATGTTGTCATCTACATCGATGCGGTAAGTAAGCTTATCCTGATAGCGCATTTTTTGAATGGTCAGGTAGCTGGTGATATTATCGATTTCTACTTGAATCGGGATGATTTCATCCCCTTTGCTGATGCTTGTACGGAACAAATTTGCCAGTGCGGAGGTCATCTCCACGACCTCATCGGTGTTTCCGGATTCCGCCATCCAGATGATAGAGTCAAGGGTGTTGTATAAAAAATGCGGATTGATTTGTGCCTGCAATGCTTTGAGCTCACTTTTTCGTTTTTGTTCCTGTTCCGCTACGGTCTGATGCATCAACTGGTCAATCTTTTGGATCATCGTGTTATAGCTTTTCCCCAGATCGGCAATTTCGTCTTTCCCGGTTATGGTAACAGGCGCCTGGAAGTTTCCTTCTTCTACCTGTTTCATCTGTTCCTGAAGTTTCCGAATGGGTTTGGTCAGTTGACCGGAAAGCAATTCGGATAAGAATGCCGCAAGGATGACAAAAATAATACCAATGCCGAAGAAAGAGATGAACATTCCCAACTGATTGGGGAACAGTTCATTTGCATAAGTGGCTCCCGCCAATGTCCATCCGGAGGTTTGCATTTTATAAATCGTATAAATGCGTTTGTCCGATCCTCTGCCAAGTGTCAGGTGGTTTTCTTTGGCGTTTTGAATCTGTTCGACTTCTTCCCAACGTTCGGGAATACTGTATAAAAGCTGTTGATAGGGATGATATACCAGATCCGTACGAGTATATACCTGATTGTCATTGTTGGTTTCGGGCTTGGTGTCAATGAGAAAAACATATCCGTTTTTGCCCAGAGTGACACTTCTGCAAAGTTTTTCTATCGTTTCATAATTCAGATCAATCAACAGCACGCCAAGTGCCTTCCCGGTCGTTTTATCAATGATTTGACGGCTTAAGGATACCACCCATCGGTATTCGCCGGCAAAGATATTTTGCACGTGCGAAGTCGTGTAAGCGACATCACCTTTGGCAGCTATTGCGTTTTTATACCAATCCGTAGCATAATAATTTGCATGAAGATTCAGCTGCGGAGCATTAGTACTTGCCGATGGATTTTCTGTTTCTCGTGTCATCAAAATTTTGTTATTGTCTCCGAAAATAATAATGCTGTAAATATCAGAACGGGTTTGCAGCATGCTGTCAAAGTATTCTGTAATATCTGCCTCTAGCTGTTTTTTCGTTTCCGAATTCTGAGCGGTATCGGTGCGTAAATAATCCAATATATCATTATTGGCGACAGCGATGTTGGAGACACTTTCCATATAACCAAGATAATACTCAATATTGTCGCCGAGCCGTTTCATAATGGTATCATTATATTCGCTGGCATTGCGCTTAATAGATTCCGCCGCAATGTAATAAGAGGATATCGAGATCAGAAACAACGCAAGAAGAATAATAGCCATAAATGACAGCATCATCTTGTTTTTTATTTTATAAATACGGTTCATCAGCTTCATAGATAGTCCTGCCCTTTAAAGCATTATCTGGAATGTTTTCGGTAGTTTTTCGGTGTCATGTCGGTAGATTTTTTGAAAATCATACTAAAATAATGAGGCTCTTTATAACCCACGGCTTCTGCGATTTCAGCGATGGATTTATCCGTGTTTTTTAATAGCTGTTTTGCTTTTTCAATGCGCCGTTCTGTCAGATATTCCACAAAGGTCAGATCGGTATACGCTTTAAAAATACTGCTGAAATAGCTGACGCTGATCGCCAAATGGGAACAGATGTCTTTTAATGAAAGATCCGGATCGGAAAAGTGTTCGTCAATATAGTTCGCCGCTTTTTCTCCTTGCTTTTCCGGCTGTGTGATCGGTGCGGATTTTGTTGCCTGTAGCATTTTTTGGCAACTGTCCAAAAACTGATGTTCCAGCTGCTCCAATGTTTTTTCTTTTCCGGTGCCGGGGGAAACCGCGATACCGATAACCTGTCTGTCTATGGTTCGGCTAACCGATACCGAAATTTTTTCCAGTAGATGGTTAAGATAAAAAACACATTGATCAAAAGTCATATAGGTAGAACGGATGTCGCTAAACAACGTATGGATTTGACGCACCAGCAGAGGCTCATCCCCATCCAAAATAATATTGGTAATATCAAGGACACGGTTTTGGCTCAAAAAACTAGAAGAACTTTTTTGGTTTACCATATCTGCAATATTGATAATATTTTTATCCGGAGATAAAAACTGGTAGTACAGTGCGATTTGAGCAGACTGATAAGATTCCGGAAGACGTCGGATATGGCTGACATAATATCCGATGCCGATGTGAACATCCATCCAGAGCGAGCCGGTTAAAGCGGTATAGACTTCTTCAATCACCAGTTGGGCAAATTGCTCCAGCCCCTCTCGTTGTCCGCTGATAATGAGGGAGGTGTTACCGTCAATGTTCTGGAAAGCAACTGCTCCGGGGTGCTTGCTGCATATTTCATCCGCAACATTATAAGCGGCGTAATTGACAGCCTGAGATAATTTGCTCTTGATATCTTCCGACTCACACAGTTTCACGGTCGCAGTGATATAAGCTTCTGCGATCAACGGTAAGTCCAGCTTTTTCACGGTTTCCTGAAAAATATCGGTATCAATGGGAGTAGTGATCAGCTTGTTGAGAAACTGTTCTTTTGCAGCTTTTTCACCCTTGTAGGCATCACTTTCCAAAGAAATATATTTTTGCTTTTCGGCATACTCCCGATCCAGTGCAACCTTTAGTTTTTCTAATAGAGTTTTAAACTGTTTTTTGGTAATGGGTTTTAAAAGATAGTCCAAGACGCCGGCTGTTAAAGCCTGCCTTGCATACTCGAATTCATCATATCCGGTCAAAAGAATGGTTTTTATATTGGGGTACTTATGATGAACATAGGTGCATAATTCCAGTCCGTCCATATACGGCATACAGATATCTGAGATAATAGCATCCGGCGGGGATTGGTCAATGAGTTGCTTGGCTTGGGCGCCGTTCTCGCAGGCGGCTGTCAGTTCGAATCCAAATTCTTCAAAATGAATCATCTGCGTAATCCCTTGTCGGACAATTGGCTCGTCCTCCACAATCAGCAATTTATACATAATATATCTGTCGTGCTCCTTTCGCTGCGAATAAATAGCGGGGTGATTGGCGATTTGGTTCATTTTTTAGCTATATCCAACATCTTTATAATAGTTATTATACTATCTTTGTAAATTATATGCAAGCGTATTTTAACAGCGCTAGACGGAATCGCACCCTTTTTGTTTGACCTCCATATAATATTGTAGAATC
>CAUHFD010000128.1 GCA_959605275.1 uncultured Eubacteriales bacterium
TTTATTGCGTTGCACCGAAGTGTGCAAAAGCAAAATAAAATAGTACTTCTGAAAATCAGCCGATAGGCTGTTTTGAAATCAATTCTATTTTTTATTGCGTTGCACCGAAGTGTGCAAAAGCAAAATAAAATAGTACTTCTGAAAATCAGCCGATAGGCTGTTTTGAAATCAATTCTATTTTTTATTTTATCCGTTTCGGTGCGACAAAAGGAAGAATGAAAAAATCACTAAAAAAGAACGTAATAAAAAGATAAAACAAGAATAACTGCAAAATATGACGGTATATACGGAAAAAGGAGTTTTTTTAACTTGAAAAGTCTGATTTTTGTGTTATAATAACCTTGGAACGTGACCGAAATCAAAGATTTCGAACGTTCTCAAGAACATTGTTACACTGCTCGCTTTGCTGCGCAAGTGGTATGTGTTATAATAACCTTGGAATACACGAAATCAAAGATTTCGAAGTCAACTGCAAGTCGAACGGGGCTTTGCACGGTTTTCGGCTTTGCCGAAATGCCGCCGGTTATGATTGGCGGCAAGGGCGAAGCAAAACGTCGTCCGCTGACAAGCGGCGTCGTTAATAACCATTGGAACGTGACCGAAATCGAAGATTTCGAACGTTCTGTGCCGTTTACGGCACGCAGAGCACTTGAAGCACTGCTCGTTTCACTGCGCAAAAAGGGTTAATATCAACAAGATTATTGGAGGTGGCGTTGTGAGTCCTGACCCTGGGAGTAGAAATATCCATCATGATGTTTGTGACAGGTCGATCGGCGTCATCGTTTTAGCTACCTGCCGCTGAATACCGTTGCGTATTTTTACACATGATGGATGCATCGTTTGTTTGCTGAATTTTGTGTAAAGGAGACAGGTAATATGCTGAATTATTACAAAACCATTGAAAATAAGATTTGCCGAATTGATAAGCTGGAAGAGGGTTGCTGGGTTAATGTTGTCAGCCCGACCGAAGAAGAAATCCAATATTTAATTGATGGATTGAAACTGGATGCGGGATTTGTTCGGTCTTCTCTTGACGAGGAAGAGAGTTCCCGTATTGAAAGCGAAGATGATCAGACTTTACTGATCATTGACACTCCTAAGGCAACAACCGAATCGCAGAATACGATTTTATATACGACTATGCCGATGGGGATTATTATTACGAATACTTTTTTGGTGACGATTTGCCTTTCTGAATGTGCGGTATTGCAGGAAGTTGCAGACGGCATGGTTCGCAACATACAGACGCATCTGAAAACCAGATTTATTTTTTCCCTGTTATTACGTATTGCAACTCGCTATTTACAATATTTAAAGCAGATTGACAAGATTTCCAACATGGTAGAAGGGCAGCTTCATAAATCCATGCGAAATAAAGAATTGATTCAGTTATTGGGACTTGAAAAATCACTGGTTTATTTTTCTACTTCGCTCAAATCAAATGAAGTGACCTTGGAAAAATTACTGCGCGGCAGAGTGATCAAGCTTTACGAAGAAGACCAGGATTTATTAGAAGACGTATTGATTGAGGTAAAACAGGCGATTGAAATGTCTAACATTTATTCCAGTATTTTATCCGGAACGATGGATGCTTTTGCCTCGATCATTTCGAATAATTTAAATATCGTCATGAAAGTGCTGGCGGCAGTTACCATTTTGATGTCAATACCTACTATTGTTTCCAGTTTTTACGGCATGAATGTTGACAATTTGCCGTTTCCGAATTTCTGGTTTCCGGTTGCTTTGTCAGCAGGTGTCGTTGGTGTTGTTGCGCTGATTCTTGTTAAAATGAATATGTTTAGTAAATAAAAATGAAAGATCGTATATTGCGAAAAACATGGGCATATAACAATAAAAACTCCCAATTGATAGTGGGAGTTTTTATTGTTATTGTGAGATTGGTATGGGATTAGTCGCGGCTTTCCAGTACATCATTTTTTCTGAAAAAAAGCGAAATGCACCATATACCGGCAAGCCCTACTAATGTATATATAATTCTGCTTACCAGCGCATCTTGTCCTCCGAATATCCAAGCAACGATGTCAAAGGCGAAAATGCCAATAGATCCCCAGTTAAGTGCACCGATAATCACAAGTAATAAAGCCAGTTTGTCCAGCATTTTTATTTCATCCTTTCTATTTCCTCTTTTATTGATTTGTTCATAAAAGATTTTCATTTGTATTATAAACATTATTTTCAAAAATATTCATTTGTGTTATAATAAAAAGCAAAGCAGATGCTCTGCATCTGCTCGCCGAATGAATGCGGCTGAGACGGCACAAAGTTCCGACGTTTTTCTATTGCAACAATAAATTGCGCTGTATAACAGCGCTTCCGCCACAGGCGGACATCAAAGCATTGCTTTGATGTAATTTATGTTATAATAAAAAATAATGTATGATATGTTTCAAAAGACCGTTCTCAAAAATTGAGTATCGGTGTTAATATTATAAAACCGGGAGAGATTATTTCAATGAAAGATTACATGTGGGCATATGTTGGATTGATTGTGTTACTGCTGGTGATTGCGGGCATCATTTTATTGGTTCGTTATCGGAAAAAGCGTATTGAAAGATTAGGAGTAAAAGGCGAAAAAATGGTGGCTAAAATACTAAAGCCATGGGCATTGCTGCAAAATTATAAGGTGATTAATGATTTGTATCTGCCTTTGTATGATAAGACAACACAGATTGATCATGTTGTTATCGGCTTTTTCGGCATGATTGTAATTGAAACCAAGAATATGTGTGGCGAGGTGTATGGCGATCCGAAAGCGAAAGAATGGACCTATATCGTCGGAGAGAACAAGCGCAAACTGTATAATCCGCTTATGCAGAACCAGGCACACATTGATTGCATCCGGCACTGCTTGGCAAAAGAAAATATTTATAATATAACAATTGATAATGTTGTGGTCTTTGCAAATAATAAAGTGCAGCTATATCTGCAAAAAGGTGATGGGATTGTCATAAAGCGCAAGCAATTAAAAAAGCTGCTGCACAAATCCAGATATGAAAAAGACCGTGATGTAGATGTTGACCGGCTGTATCATGCGTTGTTGAAATATAGTGTGACCGATAAGTCCCGAATTAAACAACACAATGACGGCGTTAAGGAGATGGCAAGAAATAATCAAAAATAATTGTTGCATCCACTAATTTTTGATTTGTTATCGTTGATTGCGGATTGTTTCTTGAATCAATTGTATGGATAGGCGGCTCGACTAAAACAGGACAAGCTCCTTTTTATTGAAACAGAAAGGATGATCCGGTATGGAGAGGAAAAAACGATTGAAAATATGGCTGATTATATTGGCGTCTGTTTTTTTACTTGGCGTACTTTTTTTCATTTTTATTCAGATTTATGTAAATCGTTCTGCCAAAAACTATATTAGGACGCTTGACCATCTTGTGGGAGCAGACGCAGTCTTGGTGTTGGGGTCCAGGGTATATTCAGACGGCACGCCTTCTCTTTTGCTGCAAGGACGCCTGGATAAAGGGCTTGAAGTATACCAAAAAGGATTGGCACCTAAAATTATAGTAAGCGGTGATCACGGCACAAAAGAATACAACGAAGTTCGTGCCATGAAGCAATATTTGTTGGATAAAGGCGTTCCCGAGGAAGATATTTTTATGGATCATGCCGGATTTGATACTTATGACAGTATGTATCGGGCAAAAGATGTGTTCCAGGCGAAAAGTGTTATTATTGCAACACAAAAGTATCATATTTCCCGATCGGTCTATACTGCACGACGGCTGGGTTTGGAGGCGCAGGGATACCCTGCACCCGATATTGCCTATAAAAAGAATTATAATTATTTTCGGGAAAGTCTCGCAAAAGTCAAGGCGTTTTTGGATGTGGAAATATTTCGGCGTGCACCGAAATATTTAGGGGAGGCAATCCCGATTTCGGGCTCCGGCTTGCAGACAGAAGATGAAGCTGAATCATAGTGAGCGACAATAAAAGGACAAGTACTATGCTTGTCCTTTCAGTCTGTCGAAAAAGGATAAGTAACAGTTTTTTTTTAATTATGTCACGTAGGCGGACATGTGCCGCCGCAGTGACTCTTTGAAAGAAAACCAGCGGTGAGCAACGGCAAAGCCGTTTGCGGAACTGGTTTTCTTCGAAAAGGGGGAATCGGGGGAAAAACGCAGAGCAAGGTTTTACCGCAGCGATTGCGTTTGTCCTTCGAGAGCGTTGTCGACTTTGTCGACACGCTCAAAGGACAAGTACTATGCTTGTCCTTTTTGTTTCCGAAGACAACTGTATATTTTTTGTATAACTATCCAAAAACTAAAAGGAAAAAAACAAGCATATAGGCATTTTTTTCTTGCCAAAAAAACAGAAAAGTGGTATGATTATACATAATACAATAAATGAAATGACAGACCGATGAGCTGAATTTTCTATCTTGCAGTGATCTCCGGATATCTGATGCAAAAGCGGCTTGCCATCCATTTTAACAACTTCCGGAAAGGAATGAACTTTTATGGCTGAACTGAAAATTGAACTGACAAAAACACCGAAAGCCAAACCGACAGATGATTCGAAACTGGGATTCGGCGGAATTTTTACAGATCACATGTTCGTAATGAACTATGATGAGGGAGAAGGATGGCATGATGCCCGCATCGTCCCTTATGCACCAATAGAACTGGATCCTTCTGCGATGTGCCTGCATTACGGACAAGAAGTTTTTGAAGGACTGAAGGCGTATCGGACAGCTGATGGCTCTATCCAGTTATTCCGCCCGGATGAAAACTTCAAACGGCTGAATGTTTCTAATGAGCGGCTTTGCATCCCGAAAATAGACGAAGAATTTGTCATTGATGCTTTGAAGCAGCTTATCAGAATCGAACAGGATTGGGTCCCGACTTCAAAGGATACTTCTTTATATATCCGTCCGTTTATTATTGCAACCGATCCTCATTTGGGGGTACATCCTGCTCATCATTATTTGTTTATGATCATCCTTTCTCCGGTGGGTCCCTATTATCCGGAGGGATTGGATCCGGTAAAAATCTATGTGGAAACCAATTATGTTCGTACCGTTAAGGGCGGAACCGGTATGGCAAAGACCGCCGGCAACTATGCCGCTTCTTTGCGTTCTCAGCAGGAAGCTGGCGAACAGGATTATACACAGGTGTTGTGGCTGGACGGTGTAGAGCGCAAATATATTGAAGAAGTCGGCGCTATGAACATCTTCTTTGTCATCGACGGAGTGGTGGTGACACCGGAATTAACAAGTGGCAGCATTCTGTCGGGTATTACCAGAAAATCCTGCATTGATATCGTGCGTTCATGGGGGATGAAAGCGGAAGAGCGCCGTATTTCCATTGATGAAATCGTAGAGGCGTACCAGAACGGCAAGCTGGACGAGGTGTTCGGCACCGGTACGGCGGCTGTGATTTCTCCGGTCGGACATTTGCGTTATAAAGATTTGGTCATGACCATTAATGATAATAAAATCGGCAAAATTTCTCAGAGATTGTATGATGAGTTAACCGGTATCCAATGGGGAAGAATTGAGGATAAATTTGGCTGGACGGTTAAAATTTAAAGAAGATTGTATGGAGAGCTGTTCCGGTTCGGAGCAGCTCTTTTTTAGAGGGTTTTTATGAGGATATTTACCTATACAATTGAGCCGGAATATGACGGCGTAAAACTGGAGCAGTATTTGCGTTTGGTACACGGATATTCGGGACGGATCATTATTTCCCTGAAAAAGAAACCGGAATATGTGCAGTATAATGGGGTACATATTCGCATGGTGGATCCTGTTTTCACCGGAGGAAGCGTTCAAATCCAGTTGGAAGATCAGCCGCATATTCCTCCAAATCCGGATTTGAAGGTAGAAATTGTTTATGAGGATGACGACGTCATTGTGTTTGACAAACCTGCCGGAATGCCGGTGCATCCTTCTCGTAATCATGCGCTCGATACTTTGGGAAACTATTTTTCTGCGCATTGTATACGAACGGAGCAGGAGCTGATCTTTCGTCCGGTGACCCGATTGGATGCAGATACGACGGGATTGTGTGTGGTTGCAAAGAACGCGTTGAGTTGTTCGAAATTATCCGGCAAAGTGGATAAAGAATACATTGCGCTAGTCAGCAGCCGCTGTCAGATCGGTGAGGCGGCAGCTTTGCTGGAGGAAGAAGGAACCATTGACGCACCGCTTGCGCGGGTCGGCGGAACTGCGATCAAGCGATGTGTGGATTTTGGGCAGGGGAAACAGGCGGTTACGCATTTTAAGGTGTTAGATCGGGGAGAACAATATACATTAGTAAAAGTATGGACCGAAACAGGACGTACACATCAGATCAGAGTGCATTTTGCTTACATCGGACATCCGTTGGCAGGAGATTCTCTTTACGGAGGAGATATGTCTGATTTTTCCGGACATGCGCTACATTGCGCAAAGGTATCTTTTTTGCATCCCACTATGCATGATAAGGTATATTTATGCAGCAATATTAATAATTATACAGCATATATCGTATAAATATCCAAAAAATATCAGTGATATTGCATAAATATAAAGATTTCTTGTATTTTTTTGCAAAAATCACTTGCACTTTTTATCAAAGTATGGTAAAGTAATATCAATGAGTTACATAATACAAGGGTTTTGTTTAAACCCTCCGCTTTTGTGCCGCTGATATAAAGTGTCGGCAACATAAAAGTGAATGAAAGGATTGATATTAATGAAAAAGATTTTAGCACTTGCAATGGCGGCGGCTCTTTGTGTTGCTGCACTTTCCGGATGCGGAAATGCTGCGGATAAACAATCTGTGGATGCCATTAAAAAAGCCGGAAAAATTACGATGGCTACCAATGCCGAGTTCCCTCCTTTTGAATATTTGGAGAACGACAAAGTAGTGGGCGTTGATGCGGATATCGCCGCTGAAATTGCCAAGGATTTAGGCGTTGAGTTGGAAATCGTTGACGGTAAATTTGATGCCGTAATTCCTTCTGTTCAGTCTGGTAAAGTATCCTTCGGTGCGGCAGGCATGACGGTTACCGAAGAACGGGAAAAAGAAGTGGACTTTTCTGTAAAATATATTACTTCTACCCAGTACATTATTGTTCCTAAAGATTCCGATGTCAAGACAATAGAAGATCTGGCAGGGAAAAGAATCGGCGTTCAGCTCGGTACGACCGGAGACTTCATCATTACCGACGAGGTGGAAGGTTATAAGGATAAAGACGGCAATCCGGTAAAAGGCGTTTTGCAGGATACCGGCGCTACCATCACCAGAGCAAATAATGCCATCGACGCGACGCAGGATATGGTAAACGGCAAATTGGATGCGGTTGTCATTGATAAATTGCCGGCTGAAAACATCGTAGCTACACAAGCTACTACCAAAACTTTTGAACTGGTATATTCTGACGGCTCCAATACCGAGGAACAATACGCAATTGCGGTAGCAAAAGGAAATGAAACCTTGCTTGAGGCAATCAACAAAACCTTGCAAAGATTGATGGATGAAGGAAAAATTGATGAGTTTGTTGTCAATCATTCAAAATAATAGGATAAAAGAATAATGCTTTGTATCAACCTCACATTACGTGGGGTTGATACTTGTTATGTTGGAGGTTGCGAATGAATTTGCTCCCATTAAATATTTTTACAGATATTGGTCAATCGATAGCTGATTGGTTTTTGGATATCGGGGATAGCTTTTATAATACACTAATTGCTGAAAATCGATGGATGATGTTTGTCAAAGGGTTGGGAAACACTTTGGTGATTGCGCTGTTTGCAACATTGATCGGTATCGTCATCGGAACACTGGTTGCGATTATACGGGTGTATTGCGTACAGACGGGACGCTTAAAACCCTTAAATTGGCTGCTGAGTTTGTATATTACTATTTTTCGCGGAACGCCTGTGGTGGTTCAGTTGATGATTATGTATTATGCGATTTTTGCCTCAGTGACCAACGGCGTGCCGGTAGCGATTCTGGCGTTTGGCATTAATTCGGGCGCGTATGTTGCGGAAACGGTGCGAAGC
>CAUHFD010000129.1 GCA_959605275.1 uncultured Eubacteriales bacterium
GTAGGGAATTTCTTTGTTGTAGATTAAATCATCCACAATCAATTTTACCGTATTGAAACCGCTACCGGTGATGTAAAAATTGCTTCTGCCGAGTCGGATATTGATTTCAAAGAACTTGAACTGATTGTCACGGGGATCGTATTTGAGGTCAAAGTTGGAAAAACCGGTATAACCGATATGTTCCAGAAAACGAGTCGCCTGTTCGATTGCAACTTTTTCCACTTCGTTGATGATACAGCAGGGATTACCGAGCGCGGTCGGCGTATGCTCTTCCAGAAGAACATGACCGAATGCCGCAAAACGAACCTTTGCATTTTGATCGCTGTAACAGGTCAATACCCGCATATTGCTGTCTTCACCCGGAATGAAATCCTGAATCAGAAATTTATAGTCGTAGGAGCTGGTGCTGAGATTGTCAAGCATTTGCTCCAATTCTTCTTTGCTGTTGAATTTAAATACCTTCTTTTTCCCCAGAAATTTTGCATAATGATAGAGCGCGCTGTTTGCGGTTTTGGCAATGATCGGGTATTCAAAGTCATAGGTTAAAGGCGTTTTTTCTTTGCAGTCATATACGAAAGTGTCCGGATGTGGAATATCCAATTCGGTTAAGATCTCGTAAAATTTATCTTTCAGCACAATGCGGTTCATCAATTCTTCATCAATATAAGGAATCACATAATATTTGGAGAGCAACTCCTTATTTTCAATGATCATTCGGACATACCAATCTCCACAGCCGAAAATAATCAGCTTTTTGTCGCGATGCTGTTTGCCGACTTCCTGCAAGACTTTCAGCAAGGTCTCCTTGTTTTCCAATCCTTCGCGGTAAACATCTTCACAAATATGGCTGCCTTTAATCGGACCGCCGTTTGACATATTCAGTACTAAGGATTTTATTTGATATTCTTGGTGAAAGCTTCTTGCTAAACTGTACGCCGTAATATCTCCGCCCAAAATGACCGGTAAAAATTCATATTCTTTAAACTTCATGCAGTGGACAACCCCTTTTTACGAACTCCTGATTTTTTATAGTATTGGCAATTTTTAAAATTGTCAATCACTGGTTTATTCCAATAGAAAAACAGTTGGCGCTTTGCGCTGTATCAGCCGTATTTTATTATAACATAAACCACTTGCACAGCGAAGCGAGCAATGTTTCAATGTTCTCAAAAGCGCATCGTGCTTTTGAGGTTATTATAACATAAACCACTTGCACAGCGAAGCGAGCAATGTTTCAATGTTCTCAAAAGCGCATCGTGCTTTTGAGGTTATTATAATACAAAATTCGATAAAAAACAAGATATTGGGATAGAAGTTTCCCAATAACCGAAAATTTGTTGTTTTACATCAAAAATAACCGTCAAACTTTGTGTTTGACGGTTACCCAATGTTTGTTATTCTTCGGAAGGAGACTCCTCTGCCGGAGCTTGTTCTTCGGAATCTTCCTCAACAGGAACATCTTCATCGGAAGTAATGGTAATATTACTTGCTGCTGCAGCTTCTTCTAAAATTTCAGCTTGTTCAGCGGCGGCTGCTTCTTCCAGTAATGCGCGGATGGAAAGGCTGATTCGTTTTGCTTCCAGATCAATTTCGATGATCTTAGCTTCTACTTCCTGACCAACACATCAGAAACCTTATTAACCCGTTCATTGGCAATCTGGCTGATATGAATTAAACCGTCAACGCCGGGAATAATTTCAGCAAATGCGCCGAATTGAGTCAGCGACACGATTTTTACCTTTACTACGCTGCCGACTTCATAGTTGTTTTTGAAGATTTCCCAAGGGTTGTCCTCAGTCTTTTTGTAGCCGAGAGAAATTTTCTTTTTCTCTTTATCGATATCTTTTACATAAACTTCGATCACATCGCCGACTTTGACCACTTCGGAAGGATGTTTGATTCTCTTCCAGGAAAGCTCGGTGATATGTACCATACCATCGACGCCTCCTAAGTCCACAAATGCTCCGTAAGAGGTGAGAGATTTTACTTCTCCTTTATAGATCTGACCAACTTCAATTTGACTCCAAAAAGCTTCTTCTTTAGCAGCCTTTGCTTCTTTTAATACAGCACGGATAGAGCCGACGGCTTTGCGTGCATTGTCTTTGATTTCAATGACTTTAAAAGAAACGGTTTGGCGTAATAATGTGTTCAAATCCTCTACTCTGGTATCCGAAACCAAAGAAGCGGGAATAAATATTTTTACATAATTGCTAAGCACTAAGATACCGCCACGGACAACATCAGTTACGATGCCCTCTAAAACAGTACCGTTTTCGTAAGCTTGGCTGATGGTTTCAAATCCGGCAGCAGAATCGCAACGCTTTTTAGAAAGCATTACAGTACCTTCCTGATCGTTAACCTTAATAACGATAAGATCCAGTTCCTGACCCTTTTCAACGATATCCGATGCTTTCAAATTCGGATCATCTGTCAATTCAGATAACGGAATAAAGCCGGCTTGCTTTGCGTTTACGTCGACTTGTACTTCATTGGGAGCAATGGAAGTAACAACGCCTTTTACCCGCTTACCGTTATATAATTTTTCGCTCATAGACTGCTCCAGCAGCTCGGCGAAATTGAGCTCCTCATCTTGTTCTTTTAGCATTTCACTCATGGTTTTTAGAACCTCCTTAATTATATAAGCCGGGGTAGACGCTCCGGCAGTAACACTGATCTTCTGAAAACGATGCAAATCAATTGTTTTCAATTCATCTGCGGTTTCAATTAAAGCAGAAGGACAGAAATCACGACAAACCTCTAACAGTTTAACCGTATTGGAACTGTGTTTTCCGCCAATAATCAGCATTAAGTCGGATTCTTTTGCCAGTTTGATTGCCTCTGATTGACGTTCATTGGTCGCGTTACATATTGTATCAAAAATTTCCGCATTTGTACAGTGTTTTTCAATAAAAGCGCAACATTGTTTCCAAGTTTCGAGGTTTATTGTAGTCTGCGCAACCACTATTATATCATTTTTATTTTGGTTTGTAAATTCTTTTTTTAAATTTTTTAAATCATCCACATTTTGGGCGGTAAACACCGTACCTTGGCAATGACCGATGATCCCTTGTACCTCCGGGTGATTCGCATCACCGATAATGATAACGGTTTTGCCGGCTGCGGAATTTTTTTCGACAATCCGGTGGATTTTAGTCACAAAAGGGCAGGTGGCATCTTTGTATTTTATGTTATGCTCCTCCAGCAGCCGATAGATTTTCTTCCCAACGCCATGAGAGCGGATAACAAGCGTTTTCCCCTGTGCATGAATCGGATCGTCAACGGCAATACAGCCTTTTTTTGCCAAATCGGCAACCAACTGCGGATTGTGAATAATAGGACCCAATGTGACAACGGGTTCCTGTTCTTCTACCAACCCGTAAACCAATTTGACGGCACGGTCAACGCCGAAGCAGAATCCGGCAGTCTGAGCCAGTGTAATTTGGTGCTTCATGAATCTGTATTATCCTTTCTGTACCTATCATCAGGATTCATATAACTCGGCAATTTTAGACATCATCATCTTGCTGGCAGTCTTCAGCTCAGCCGGACTGACTTCATGAACGCCCAGTTCCTCGTTTTTAATTACTTTACCATATGTTACGGTTACTTTAGATCTGAAATGAAGCTTTCCTTCGAATTTGATGCAACAGGGAATAATGTCTCCGCCTGTTTTGGCGGCAACCAAAACAGCCCCGGATTTTGGTTTTCCTAATTCTCCCGTCTTGGAACGCGTTCCTTCCGGGAAGATTGCAAACAGACCGCCGTCCTGCACGGTTTTGACCGCGTTATCGATGGCTTGTGTGTCACCTTTGCCGCGTTTGACCGGAAAAGCGCCGAGATGTTTAATGATTACACCGAGAACGGGTTTGTGAAACAAACTGTCCTTTGCCATGAAACGTAGCTGGCGCTTTAATTTAACGCCGAGAAAAACGGGGTCAAAATAGCTGCGGTGGTTACTGCATAGAATAATGCCGCGGTCATCGGGAACGTTTTCCACTCCCTCTACTCGAAAATGAAAAAATAAAGGGATAAAGAAGCGGCATACGCCGCGTCCGAATTGATAAAATGTCATAATAACAGATGATTCCTTTCTATATTTGTACCGGTATTGCGGTTATGCAAAATTTTGCCCGTTGTATTTGGACAAAAAGAAATAAATGGAGCGTGAAAATTTATTTTTGTTTTTTCTGCAGTTGAGATTTGATTAAGTCAGTGAGCAGTGCAATGGACTCTTCCAAGGAATTTCCGGAGGTATCCACTGCAATGGCGTCCTCTGCTTTTTTGAGCGGAGCAATGGCGCGGGTTGAATCATTGTGGTCCCGCTCGATGATTTCCTGCAAAAGCGTGTCAAAATCGACCTCTTGTCCTTTTTGCAGTAACTCCAGATGACGGCGCTTTGCCCGATCTTCCGGAGAGGCAGTGAGAAAAATTTTAATGTCCGCATGGGGCAACACCACCGTTCCGATGTCTCTGCCATCCATAATGACGTTGTTTTCCCGTGCAATTTTTTGCTGTAAAGAGAAAAGAAATTCCCGTACGGCAGGAATCGCCGAAACGTTGGAGGCTGCCATTGAAACTTCGTTTTGGCGAATGGCTTCGGAAACATCTTCAGCGTTTAAAAATACTCTTTGCGTGTGGTCGATAAATTTTAGTTCCACCCGGATTTCAGGCAACAGCGGGACAACATATTGTTCGGTTTGCTCCGGTACTCCGCTGCGGATAGCGTACAATCCGATCGCACGATACAGCGCGCCGGTATCTACATAAACATACCCCAATTCAGCGGAGATTTTTTTTGCGATAGTACTTTTGCCCGCACCTGCGGGTCCGTCAATAGCGATGGCAATCATGGTTAAAGCGATTCCTTTCTGAACGTGTTTTCGGATGCGCTTATTCCGGCAAGATATCCGGTCGAAAACGCAATTTGCAGATTAAAGCCGCCGGTGTAGGCGTCAACATCGATTACTTCACCGGCGAAATATAAACAGGAACAACATTTGGATTCCATTGTTTTCGGATTGATTTCAGATGTTTTTACACCGCCGCTGGTAATGATAGCTTCTGTAATCGGACGAAACCCGTCCACTGTCAGCTTCATCCTTTTCAATTGTTCGATCATAATACGGCGGTCCTCTTTAGAAAGCTGGTTTACTTTTTTGTCAGGAGGAATCCGGCATAACCGGATAAAAACAGGTATCAGCTTCTGAGGTAGCAGTTCATGCAGCGCATTGGAAAAATCTCTGTTGGCATATTTCTGAAAATCGCGCAGCAATCGGTTATCGAGTTGCTTTTCGTCTAAAGCGGGTTTGCAGTCAATATATATTTGGTATTTCCCCGGCTTCATATTTCGCATATGGGCGCTGCAGCTCAACACAAGCGGACCGGAGACGCCGAAATGGGTAAACAGCATCTCTCCCAGTTCACTGTACAGAAACTTTCCTGTCTGTGTCTCTTTTACAGTCAGGGTTACGTTTCTAAGAGAAAGTCCCTGCAGTTCTTTACACCATTGCTCACGGATAATCAGCGGTACCAGTGACGGAACAGGGGGGACTACGGTATGCCCGACCGTTTTAGCAAAACGGTATCCGTCTCCGGTGGAACCGGTCAGAGGATAAGATAAGCCGCCTGTTGTGATAATGACGGCATCGGCAGCGTATTGTTTGTCGCTTTTGCAGATGATACCGGAAGCCTTACCGTCCTGTACAGCGATGGCGGAAACTTCCTCCTGTACGAATACAACACCGGCAGACTGGCAGTACCGGATGAGAACGTCTGCGACGTCAGCCGCTTTGTCCGATTCGGGAAATACCCGGTTTCCGCGTTCTGTTTTTACCGGGAGACCGCGCTGTTCAAAAAAGCGAATAGTGTCGTTGGTAGAAAAGTGCCGAAAAGCACTGTATAAAAATTTATTGTTTGTCGGGATGTTTTGCATCAGTGTATCAATATCACAGTTATTTGTGATATTACAGCGGCCTTTGCCGGTAATCAGAAGTTTCCTGCCAAGACGCTGATTTTTTTCAGCCAACAGCACACGTTTGCCGCAGCTTGCCGCTGTGCCTGCCGCCATCAAGCCTGCCGCACCGCCGCCCACGACAATGATGTCATATTGGCTTTCTATCAATCTAATACCCATACCTTTCTCCCGACTTAGCTGTTGACTTTTTCATATACATTATATTCTTCCCAAATATTTTCCAATTTTTCAAAGGTTTGACAAATTTGATCATTCATCTGTATGCCGATGGCGACAATCAACGCATTCACTAGACTGAGCGGAGCAACCAGGGAATCGACAAACGACGCCATGTCGCTTCGGGCAAGCAGGGTGTAATCGGCTTTTTCCGCAAGCGGAGATTCTGCACTGTCTGTGATTGCGATGACGGTGGCGTGATTATCCGACGCATAACGGAACGCCTCGATGGTACGTTTGGAGTAACGTGGAAAGCTGATGCCGATAATGACATCGGTTTCGGACAATCGGATCATTTGTTCGTACATTTCACTGGAGCTGGAAACTTGCACCAGCTTGACGTTTTCAAAAATCAGGCTGAGATAATAGGTTAAAAAACTGGCAAGGGTAGAGGCGCTTTTCGCTCCGACAATATAAACGGATTTCGCATGGATAATCGCTTGTACTGCCTTTTGGAAGTCTTCCCGCGAAGTTTCATCCAGCGTGCGGCGGATACGGTCGATATCCTGATTCAGCACAGTGTCCAGCACGTCGGAGGGCAGCATTTGTTCATGGGCAAGCTGAATACGCTGCACCGATGTCAGCTTGTTGCGGATCATTTCCTGCAGGGCACGCTGCAGCATAGGATAGCCGTCGTAGCCGATTTCAGAAGCAAACCGAACCACCGTGGATTCGCTGACGCCGACTGTGCTGCCGAGTCGGGAAGCCGTCATGAAAGCGGCTTTGTCGTAATGATGCAGGATGTAATCTGCAATTCGCTTTTGTCCTTTGGACAGCTCGTCCATCTTGCGGTTTATTTTGATAAGAAGTTCTCTGTTCATCTCTATTGCAAAACCTTTCTTCGGTTTTTACGTTATTTGTGTTTAATATCTTATTCATTGTAGCCTTTTCTACCGGCAAATGTCAATCTTTTTTCAGAAAAAGTTTCATCTGCTTTTTTCATAGTTGAGACGAGAAGCTAAAATATAACTTTCAGGAGTATTTTTTCAGTATTGTTTTTGCTTTATAGTGTTAAAATGAAATTACGCCGCAGCAATCAAAACCATACATTTTTCAGTGTGTAACTTCGGTAGCGTGCCAATCTTGTATGGCATAGATGAGAGACGGCAGTCCTTACAATCCGATGGATTATAAGGACAATAAACCTGTACAAAAGCTCAGAAAGGAGCGGTCATAAAAATAAAAAGAGTTTTGTCTGTAATCTTTAGCCAGCAGTGAATAAAAGTATTAAAGATTTTGCATTTCGGATAATATAATTAACGGTGAGATAAAAAACAGTTATTGAGCAAATCGATTTTTTGCAGTATAATAGATAATAAGAAAACAATAAAAGGTGATGGTAACATTGCATCATACGAGTGTTTCCGGAGACAGCATTTTGCAAAAAAATATAACTGCTGTGGAGATGATGCTGTACATATGTAAAAATTGCGATAAAAGCATTTCAGTGCCCTTGTTGACAGAAGAAAGTGAAAAAAGCTTTTTATTTCCGGTTTCAACCGGGAACTACTTATATCTTTCCTTTGAAAAAGATCATGCAGAACTATATGACTACTTTCAAAATAAGCTGGCGCTTTATAGTTATCCTTACATCACCTTTCGCGGATTTGAACGGGAAACCTTTCTAAAATATGTCAACAATCGGATATTTGCAGATTTGATAGATCATCAGCCGGATGAATCCGTGGGCCCGTCTACCAGAATACATTGCTGTCCCTATTGCGGAGCGCAGAAACTGAAGCCGATCGGAAAACTGGTAACCTGTTCTTCGGATGAGTCTCAAGTATCTATTCGATACGCTACGTTAGATCATTGG
>CAUHFD010000130.1 GCA_959605275.1 uncultured Eubacteriales bacterium
CTGTATTATGCCAACCGGGTGGTGCCGATGCTGCCTGAGGCGCTCTCTAACGGTATCTGCTCTTTGAATCCTCATGAGGATAGATTAGCTTTTTCCGCCCTGCTGACAGTCAGCGCGGACGGGAAACTGGTAGATTTTGATTTTCAAAAATCAGTCATCTGTTCCCGTGTGAAAGGGGTTTACAGTGAAATCAATCAAATTCTGGAACAGACAGCGTCCCCTGAAATCACCGAAAAATATGCCGGATTAACCGATACGCTGTTTCAAATGGAACAGCTTGCCGATATTTTAACCGCAAACCGCAAAAATCGCGGCGCTCCCGAGATCGATACCACCGAAAGCAAAATCATCATCGGTGAAGACGGTTCCGTTTCGGATATCAAGCCGCGGGAGCGAGGAAAATCGGAACGGATCATTGAGGAATTTATGCTGCTTGCCAACGAAGCGGCGGCGGCACTGGGCAGAAAGCTGGATCTTCCCTTTGTTTACCGCGTCCACGAGCCGCCCTCTCCCGAAAAAGCAGAAAATTTGCAGGAAATTCTCCGGCTGCTGGGACTGCCGGTACCGACCTTTCAAACAGAGGTACAGCCGGGACAGCTTGCCGCTGTTTTAGCAAACGCCAAGGGCACCCAATACGACGCCTTGATCAACACTTACGTTCTGCGTTCGATGGCAAAGGCAAAATACAGCGAACAACCGCTCGGGCATTTCGGGCTGGTACTGCAGGACTACGCTCACTTTACCTCGCCGATCCGCCGTTATCCGGATCTGGCGATTCACCGCATCCTGTCTGATTTGGTATCAGGAATGCCCGCGGCAAAGGTACAAAAAAAATACGATAAGTTTGCGCCGTCCGCCGCACAGCAATCCACCCGCACCGAACTGCGCGCCATGCAGGCAGAGCGGGAATGTGAAGATTGTTACAAAGCCGAATTTATGACCAACCATCAGGGCGAGCCGTTTGACGGACAAGTTTCTTCGGTAACGCCGCAGGGACTGTATGTAGAACTTCCAAACACCGTAGAGGGATTGATTCGCACCGAAAGTTTGGGAGACGGCTATGCATTTGACGGGTTGATCGAAATGAAAGCACCCGGCAGCAGCAAAAGCTACCGGGTCGGAGATAACATAAAAGTAATCTGCGTCCGTGCTGATGTGAACAGTGGTCAAATCGATTTTGAACCGGCGGATGACCAAGCATAAGATAATGTCTACTGAACAAATCAAAAATTTGATTTGTTCGAACGGACATTAAGATATCATCCGGATAAAAAAGCAATCCAAATGAACCGACAAAATACCGACCCGTGCTTTCATGAATACTTTCCAAATAAATTTAAGCGTGAGGGAAACCCCCACGCTTAAATTTGTTCTCTATTTATCCATACATATCTAATTTATTGTTATTCGTCCTCATCGTGGAAATGACCTGTCCAGCCAAAGCTCACTGACATTTCTTCTTCTTCCGGCAACTTTAAGGTGGTAACATAGGATCCACAAACGCCGAGTTCATTTAAAACAATTTCTTCTCGAGTACAGCGGTCGCTCTTATAAAATGTACAAATTTTATTTTGACAGACAACCTTCATATATCCTCCTCCTATTCAGTAATAATTATTCATATTATATATGAATAATTATTACTTGTCAACAATCTCGATTTATTCGTGCTAAAATATTATGGGGTTTTATTGAAAAACATTATATATTTCTAATAGAGAATTCCCTATTCTCTGTAAGGAATGATAACGGATAGCGGCAGGCATCCCCCGTTTGCTAAAGCCCGACCAAGACAAGAAAGGAAAGATTTCAGTTCATGAAGCCACTAAAAGAGCGGGTCAGCATTTCTCTCGACCCAGATGTAATTGAAGAAACTAAAAAATTAGCGGAAGAAGCCGACCGCCCTTTTTCTCAATATATTAATATCGTCTTAAAACATAATATCAAAAATCAAAAGGAAAAACAAGATATTTTATAAATAATGTTGGCAAAACCAATCAAAAATTTGATTTGTGCTAACGACTATCGCTGTACATATCCAGAAAAATGCGAAATTTCGTAATTTTCTGGGTTCAAACATTTCTTGAGTTTTTCTCATATTCCGGGTTTTATCCGATGCCGGAGATCAAAGCGTGAAATTGCTTTTGGCATCGCTTATCAAACATAAAAAGCGCGGTTACTGTTTAGACAGCAACCGCGCTTTTATGCTATTCTACTGATTTTAAAGATTCCACCATGTTGATTTTCTTCAACTGAAAATGAAGGGTAATATTCACAATCAGCGTAAATAATATCGTCAGTGCCGCCGCAAATAAGAAACAGGGTGCACTGATATCCGGTGCAAACATGACCGCGTCCACCTCTGCGGTCACAATCACAAACCGCTCCAGAAAGACGCCCAAAATCAAACCGATCATAATACCAAATGCCGCCGCGATATTGTTTTCGCGGTAAATATAGGCGGAAACCTCTTTGTCGTAAAAACCGAGCACCTTAATGGTCGCAAGCTCCCGGATTCGCTCATTTACGTTGATGTTGACCAGGTTGTACATGACGATAAAGGCGAGCGCGCCCGCCGAGATAATCAGTACCCAAACGATGCTGTTTAAGCTCCCCATCATGTCGGTAAACCGTCCCATTCCCTCACTGGAATAAGACACCCCCAAAAATCCCCCGTGGTCAAGAAGCTGTTCCGCGGCGGCGCTCCGGTCGCAATCCTCGCTGACATTGAATAAGAAGGTGTTATAGGCGGGTTCGGTTCGGAAAGAGGATTCGTAAAGCGCCGGCGACATATAAACATAGTTGAGCGCATAATTTTCACAAACCCCGGTAATCGGCACCGTGATCGGACGCCCGTCCGGATTATTCAGCGTAATGTCATCCCCCGTGCTCAGCGAGAGCAGCTTTGCCAGCTTTTCATTGATAATTACGCCGTCGTCGTTCAGCGAGAGCTTTTGATGCCCGATTCGCTCCCGCAGGTTGATGTAATCTCCAATCTGTTCCGGCTCCTGCGGCACATACAGGTTGATATTTTTAATAACCGAACCGTTGGTAGCATCCAAACTGCGATGAACAATCTTGATACTTTGTTTGACGCCGTCGATCCCGTTTAAAAAGTCCTGCAACGGCGCGGTATCGGTAACGTCATCCTCCATTACCGCAATCGCATCATAAACAAAGATATTGCCGTATTGCTTGTCTGCAATCGAGGAGATCGAATATTTTAATCCGAAGCCGGTCAGCATCAGCGCAGTGCATCCGGCAATGCCGATAATTGTCATCGCCACTCGACGCTTATATCGGAAGATATTACGCAATGTGACTTTGTGAATAAAGGAAAGTTTGCTCCAGATAAAAGTAATTCTTTCCAGCAGTACCCGCTTGCCCGATTTGGGTGCGCGGGGACGCATCAGTTTTGCCGGTCCCGAACTGAGCGCCTTGTTGCAGGCAGCGAAAGCGGATACACCGGTGCAAAGCACCGCCACCGCAGTACATGCCACCGCATAATCCCATCTGAACGGTGTCATCGGATCAGGCAGATAATACATGATGCTGTAAGCCCGAATGATCACCCGCGGGAAAAGCTGGAATCCCACCGTCAACCCGATGGCACTTCCTATCACGCTTGCCGTAATTGCATAAAGCAGATACTTGGAGACAATCGTTCTCTTTCCGTATCCAAGCGCCTTCATGGTGCCGATCTGTGTGCGCTGCTCCTCCACCATTCTGGTCATCGTGGTCAGGCAGACCAACGCCGCCACCAACACGAAAAAGACCGGGAACACCTTGGCAATTGCGTCTACCTTTTCGGCGTCCTCTTCATAGCCGGAATAACCGGGATTATTATCCCTGTCCCAGACATACCATACCGGCTCAGCCAGCTCGGCAAGTTTGTTTTCCGCCTCTTTGATTTTTTTGCGGGCTTCCTCCAGTTTTTCTCCCGATTCTGTCTTTTGACTCTCGTATTCGGCAAATCCCTTGTCGTACTCCGCTTGCCCGTCGGTCAGTTTTTGTTTGGCGTCTGCCAGCTCCTGCAAGCCTTTCTCTTTTTCCACTGCCAGCAAGGCTTCTTTTTCGGCAAGCTCCTGCTTGGCGGCGGTCAGCTTTTGGGCGGTTTCGGTCAGAAGTGTGTTGCTGTCAACCAGCTTTTGCTCCTCCTCGGTATAGGTCATCCCTTCTGCCGTTTTTCCCTCTTTCAAGGCATTTAGCTTGGTAAATCCGGCATTTAATACGCTTTCCTGCGCCGAGAGATTGGCGTTGATGGTACCGACCGCCTGCAATGCTGCTGCTTTCAGTGTCGGTTTTTGCTCTGCCGGCGCTTGAATGTATCCGGTCAGCAAGTTTGCAAATGCCGAGCCGTCCGATCCGTCGGCCGCCGCAAGCAGTTGGGCGGCAGCGATGGTTTGCTGTACCTGTTCCGGAAAATCAGCCGGATCGGCAATTGACACGGTTTCATAATTCTCCAGAATACTGTTTATCCCGGCAACGGTTGCTTTTGCTCCGTTCAGCTGCTCTTTGCCGCTGCTTAACTCCGATTCCCATATCAGCAAGCCTTGCTGATACTGTTTCAGCCCGCTTTCATATTCTGCCTGCCCGTCCGCAAGTTCCTGCTTCCCGTTTTCCAGCTGTGTTTGCGCATCGGCAATTTGCTCTTGATACGCGGTTTGCCCGTCCTGATACTCCCGGTATCCGTCGTCAAGCTCCTTTTTTGCGGAAGCAAGCTGTTTTTCGACTTTGCTTAATTCTTCATTTCTGGTCTTTTCGCCGTCCGCAAGCTCCTGCTTTGCCTGATCAATCTCGGCTTGCGCGTCCTCATGTATTTCTTCATAACGTAGCTGCGCACGGTGTTCTGCAATTTCTTCCAGTGTTGCCGCCTTTTCTTCGACCAATCTGTCATACTCTTCCTCAAACGGCGACACTCCTTTGGTACTATCCAACGTCAGATACAGGTCGGTATAAACCTCAATGTTAAAGTCCTGCTCCGGAATCATCATAAACGCGTCAATCGAACCGTCACCAATCAAACTGTTTCCGCGGCTAAAGCTGATGTACTGAGGAGATTCAATCACTCCCACGATGGTGAAAGTATCGGTTTTCAGGCTGTCACCGATGTCGGAGGTTTTCAGATAAAGCGTAATCTTACTGCCGATAGAAAAATCCACATTCGCAAGCGAACTGTGTTCTACCACACACTCGCCCGAATTTTCAGGCAGTCTGCCCTCCTTAAGCACCGGGCGGTTCAGATAGTTCTCATCCTCCTCTGCCGCACCGGTTGGTATCGAAAGAGCTTTGACAATGATATTGGTGTTGTCAGTTGCCTGAACAAAGCTGTCCACCGAATATGCCGGCATCATCCCCCGGATCCCGTCGGTATTTTTTATGGCATCGACATCCTCATCGGTAAAACCCAGGGTGGATTTCAGATGAAGATCCATCAGACGGGTATCTGCAAAATAATGGGTTGCCGTCAGCTTCATATCGGGGCAGCAAACCTTTACACCGGCAAAAAAGCCGGTCCCCACCGCTATAATTGCCAGGATAGACAGAAAACGGTTTTTTGTTTTCCATATTTCCCGAAGCAGTTCCTTTCTCAGGACTTTTTTCATTGGTATCCCTTGTCCTTTCCTGCAGGGGATAATCCCCTGCACCCTATTTCGCGCACCAAGCTAGTTTAAGAATAAAACTTCAATGCCCGCGTTGCCGCTCACTTTCGTCCGCGAATAAACACAAAGCCGCTGGTTCTATCGTGCTTTTATATAAACTTGATTGCCCGCGAATTTACATAAATCTTATTCCGCGAATTCCGACTTGATTTTTTTGCCCGCTTTGTCGCGAATTAAGTGCAGGCATTATGCCTGGCAAAGCCGCTTGCTCTATCCTGCTTTGTACAATTTTATATCCTCTAACCTTATTCCGCGAGTAGAAAGCCTCATTCTTTCACTCACTTTCCCGCGATCTAAGGTGCAGGGAATTATTCCCTGCCCTGCTACCATTCAATTTCTTCTACCGGCGTCGGGTTGGGATTCACGGTAATGCTTTGTACCTTGCTGTTTTTCATCTTGATCACCCGGTCAGCCATCGGCGTGATCGCCTGATTATGGGTGATCAGTACCACAGTCATATTGTTGTTGCGGCAAGTGTCCTGCAATAGCTTTAAAATGGTCTTGCCGGTGTTGTAATCAAGGGCGCCGGTCGGCTCGTCGCAAAGTAATAGCTTAGGACGTTTGGCAAGCGCTCTCGCGATCGAAACCCGCTGCTGCTCCCCACCCGAAAGCTGCGCCGGAAAATTGTCCAGCCGGTCTCCCAATCCGACCTCCTTCAGCACCTCGGCGGGATCGAGGGAGTCCTTGGATATCTGGGTCGCAAGCTCTACGTTCTCCTTCGCGGTCAGATTCGGCACCAAATTATAAAACTGAAACACAAAACCGATATCAAACCGCCGGTATTCGGTCAATTGTTTGTCGTTGTACTTGGCAATGTCCTTGCCGTCCACCAGAATCGTCCCCTCGTCGCAGGAATCCATTCCTCCCAAAATATTAAGGATGGTGGTTTTTCCGGCGCCGCTGCTTCCTACTACAACGGCAAATTCGCCTTTATTGATTTCAAACGACACCCCGTCCGATGCAGTGATTGTCACTTCCCCCATCTGATATCGTTTATAAACATCCTTGAGCGTCACAAAGCTATCCATCCTATCAAATCCTTTCTAACGTGTTTCTTCCCCACCGGGAGCCTGAATATGATACAGCGTAATCATCATAAAGTCCATCATTGTTCTGCGCAGTTCCTCTTCGTTGCCCTGATACTGATCAAAAAGGTAAAAAAAGCCGGAAATCAACGCATTTGCCATCGTTTCAATCAGCAGTTTGCTTTGCATGCCGCCTGGCAGCACCGGCAGCAATTCCTCTTCCATCCGGCTGACAGCGCATAAACAAATCTGTTCTCTGATTTGCTCATATTTGGAGCCGCCACAGCCGTTCATTAAAATTAAAAACTGAGTGCGGTTGTTCAAAAAAACCGTGGTAATTTGCTCTGCCATTTCAAGAATAGTAGGCTTGCTGATCCGGGCGCCTTTGGAAACCTCCGCAATCAGTCGGTTGAGTTCAACAAGAGTTGGACGGGTAATCACGTCTAACAAATCCGCTTTTCCCCGGAAATATGCATAAATGTTGCCGGGAGTGATGCCCGCCTGCTCTGCGATTGCCCGCATGGAGGTGCGCCGATAGCCGTTGCGCAGGAATTCCTGTTTTGCCGCTTCGATAATACTGTTACGGACTTCTTCCTTTTGGATTTGCATTCCACCGCCCCTTTCCCAATGTTAAACAATTGTTCAATATTATATTTTTATTATACTACGGAAATTATGAAAATAAAAGAAACAAACCGGTACAGATTTTAACAATTATCCGACTATTTGTAAACAATGTCCACAAAGCAAAAATCCGCGGCAGGAAAAAATTCCTGCCGCGGATTTTTGCTTTTGTCATTTCTCCGGTTCTTCCTCTGCCAAACAATTCTCTATCATGGATATCACAACATTGTTCCAGCTGGTATCGTTCTCTTTTGCAATAGAATCTATTTGGTCTGCCAATTTCTTTTTGATATACAAAGTTTTGTAAACGCTTTCCTCTTTGGACTGCGTCGGCTTTATTTTAAAATTCATTTTATCACCCAACAGTATTTTAACTTATAGTATATTTTATTAATATATTAGAAATTTATATTTTATTTTTCTAATTTATATGCTATAATATAATAAAATAATCGTATTATAATATTCCTGAAAGGGCGAATAAGTATGCAGTTGTACCAAGAAATTCTTACTTCAATTTTGGCAAAAGAAAAAATAGAAATTACTTTTCCAAATTTAAAAACGAACCCAACTGAAATAATAGAATCAGAAAGCTATCAGGCATTGCAAAAAATAAAGGCGGTCATCATGGATGACTGCCTGAGCATGTCGACTTTATCGACACGCTCTCGAAGGACAAA
>CAUHFD010000131.1 GCA_959605275.1 uncultured Eubacteriales bacterium
GTCTTGCAATGCAAGGCAGGAGGATTTTTCTGGCTATCATCCTATTTTTGTGTCGGGTTCGGAAACAGAAGGTTACAATGAAGAGCGAGAATTGTCCCTGCTTTTTCATATTTGTATGATTGATTTTTACCCTGAAATATGGTATATTAAAGCATAATTTTGATTTGTCCTGCAAATCAGACTCTCATCAAACAGAATTACATTGTTCAGGAGACCGTATTTATGACAGAAGAAAACGCCAAATATAAAAAAACAATCTATGCCTGTTTTGCCGGATATATTACCCAAGCCATTGTAAACAATTTTATTCCCTTGCTTTTCCTGACGTTTCAGTCCCAGTATCAAATTCCACTGACCAAAATCACCATGCTCGTTACCATCAATTTCGGGTTGCAGTTGCTGATTGACTTGGCTGCTATTGCCTTTGTGGATAAAATCGGCTACCGCACAGCAGCGATTCTGGCACACATCTGTGCCGCTGCCGGTTTAGTATTACTGCCGATACTGCCCGAACTATTACCCGATCCTTTTATCGGCATTTTACTGGCGGTGCTGGTCTATGCAGTGGGCGGCGGTCTGCTGGAGGTACTGGTCAGCCCCATTGTAGAAGCCTGTCCTTCCGAAAACAAAGAGAAAACCATGAGCTTGCTGCACTCTTTCTACTGTTGGGGGCATGTAGGCGTCATCTTGCTGTCTACCCTCTTTTTCGGCGTGTTTGGAATTAAAAACTGGAAAGCTATGGCGGTTTTATGGGCAATTCTTCCGGCAGTAAACGCCGTTGTCTTCGCAAAAGTCCCGATTGCTAATCTAAATGCCGATGAACAAAGCGGTCTTTCGCTGAAACAATTGGCAGGGAATAAGCTTTTCTGGATCATGATGATGTTAATGCTGTGCGCCGGCGCCTGCGAACAATCTGTGGGGCAATGGGCATCCACCTTTGCAGAAAAAGGGTTGGGCGTTACCAAAACCATAGGCGATCTGGCGGGTCCGATGTCCTTTGCCATTCTGATGGGTACTTCCCGCGCAATTTACGGCAAATACGGCGAAAAAATAAATCTGGAACGGTTCATGATATACAGCGTACTTCTTTGTATGACGTCCTACCTGCTGATTGCATTGGTACCGGTTCCGTTTATCGGGCTGATCGGATGCGGGCTGTGCGGTTTATCGGTCGGCATCTTATGGCCGGGCACCTTCAGCATGGCAGCCGCTTCCATTCGGGGCGGGGGGACCGCCATGTTTGCGCTGCTGGCTTTGGCAGGAGATTTGGGCTGTTCGGGCGGTCCCACTTTAGTGGGACTGGTGTCGGGATATTTCCGCGACAATCTGCGGATGGGAATTTTAGCTGCGCTGCTGTTTCCTATCCTGCTATTCATCGGCATCTTTTGGAAACGAAAAAGTTCGTCTGAAAAACAGCGCATTCAAGGAGAATAAAAAGGAAAAAACGGTATCGCTCCGAGTAAAGAGCGATACCGTCTTTATATTTGGAAGATTTTTTACAGACAGTCCGGATTTGAATTTCAATCCGGCTCTGCTCAAAGTAGCCGCCTGTTTTACTGTTCTATCAAAGGAATTTCTGTCATTCTCAGCTTTGCGCAGCCGTATGGGTATAGCAGAATTTCCTCCTTTTCGCTGATTGCTTCTCTCGATTCGGGTATTTTCGCACAAACAGTTTCGTAGCCGTCCTCGAATCCCCATGCAATCTTTTTTACATTTGCTTTGATTACGACCGGCGGATGTTCCGAAGAAAACGGAATGTCACTGATCTCACGCAGTTCCTTTTGCAGTGACTTATCACAATAAGCATAGTTCCAGGAAGAAAGCGGGATGTATTCGTAATCGCAATAAGGAAATTTCCTTTCTACACCGTTTCTTTCATACTCTAACCTTTCTTTGGCATAGGAAATCGGTACGGAAAATACCAGCGACCCGCATTTTACCGTCTGCAATTCATGCGGTCTTTCTTCAAAATACGGTACCGTGTCATAAGACAGAACGATTTCACGGTGTTCTCCGGCAGCAATTTCAAAGGTAAGCTCCTCTGCTGTCGTTTTCTCTCCGTTAACGATAAGCTCTTTTGCAAAAGATGGGATTCTTATTTTAAAAACAAACGGTCTTTCTGCTTTTATCGTGTATTGGAAGCTGTTTTCAAACGGATAATCGGTTTTCAGTATAATCTGCTTATCATCGGTTTTTAACACAGACGGCACAGGGATTACATTGATCACCGTATTGTCATCATGCATAAACGCAGACAGCGCAAATTTCGGCCAGCCCTGATTGAAATTTGCAGTACAGCATCCGTAATTCGGTTCCAGCCCAAACAAGTGAGCCTCATGACCGTTTGTTCTGAAAATAGGTTTCCCCAGGTGTTGGAATTTCTGACAAGCGATCTGATTGCTCAACTGATCATATTGATGGGACCACATATCATCGCTTATCGTTGCCGGAAGCGCGTTAAATGCGATCTGCTCCAATCTCTCCGCCCATTTTTTATCCCCTGTATAGGCATACAAAAGCTCATAGGAGTACATTTGCTCGACAACAGCGCAAAGTTCTGTTCCCTGAATCGGGCTTAATCCCGAAAGGCATTCGTCACCGGTGAATAAACCGACAGGGGTTCCGTTATACCGATACAATATTTCATACAGACGATCGACGTTGTTGGTATAGCTTTCCTTCAGAATATCGCAGGAAACCGCTTCGCTTTTCAGCATCATGGCAAGATTCACAATATGGGTATCAAAGGTCCATTGGTTGAGCGGTCTTTTCCAAAGTTCCATTTTATCGTTATAGTTTGTGCCCTGTGTTTTCAACAGCCTGGCAAGATCCTCGAGCCACTGTTCCGGATACTTGTCATAAATAAGATTGATTGCAATAAAGCCCTCGTACCAACGGTATGCGCCCCAATCAAACAGCTTGATCTTTCCGCTTGACAACAAATCATAGTAATTTTTAAGTGTCTTATATATAACGTCCAGGATATGTTCCTCATTTGAGCATTCGTAATAGACAGTTAGTACCTTTGTAATCAGTAATACCGCCCAAGAATCATATTCTGCCTTTTGCCCCTCCTCACAGGGACAAATCCAACCGTCTTCCCTTTGTGATGACACAATTGCATTGATATATTTTTTTACTCTTGATATCATATCTTCGTCTTCCAGCAGATATGCCAGCGGAATAAAGCCATCCAGCCAGTAGGGGACTCTCTCCCATCCTTCCGCATCTCCGCCTATCCACTTGCTGTCTCTGACATCGCGCCAAACTTTATCCAAATGACCGCTAAGTCCCTGTGCCTGTATTTCCAGTTGTTTTTTCAGCCAGCCTGCCGGTTTGATTTCTTTTGAAGTATATTGTTTCCACTTTTTCATCGTAACCCTCCCTTTCCTTTGATATGATTATATCACATTGATATCCTCCTAAAAAGTGATAATATCACTGATTATATTGACAATATCACAATTATTGTTATAATAAAAAGCAAAGCAGATGTTATACATCTGCGTGCCGCATGAAATGCGGCTTAGACGGCGCAAAGTGCCGTCGCTTTTCTATTGCAACAGTAAATTGCGCTGCATAGCAACGCTTCTGCCCGCGGCAGCCATCAAAACCTTGTTTTGATGAAATTTATGTTATAATGTTCTTAAAAGTACTTCGTATCTTTAAGAACATTGAAACATTGCTCGCTTCGCTGCGCCAGTAGTTTATGTTATAATAAAAAGCAAAGCAGATGTTGTAATAATAATGATCGGTGATATTATGAATGGAATTGATCTAAACAAACCGCTCGCTTATAAACATGCTTCGCTTCGATTCTTCGCAAAAACGAACATCACGTCGATCGTTTTTGCGAAGACGATGTTTTGCTGTTGGTGTTTGACGGTGTTTTGCGTTTCTCGGAAGACGGCGTAAATTATGAAGTGTTTCCCGGGAAATACCACATACAAAAACACAACACCCTTCAAAAAGGTGATGTTGCCAGCGATTCGCCAAAATATTTATATGTTCATTTTCTCGCGGATTGGTCAGAAGACGATGCCGTTCTTCCGGCTCGCGGCGACTTCGATTACGAAAAGCTCAAACCAATGATAGTCGATCTGGACAGGTTATCTCACAGTAACTCGCTGGCCATAGAACAAACGGCGAAATTCTTCGAGTTGCTGCTGCACCTATATCGCAAAGAAACCAAAAAGACCACAGCGGATCAAATTTGCGATTTTATTTCCGAGGAATACACCAACAATATCTCTTTGGAAATGCTGTGCGATCGATTTCATTTCAGCAAAAATCATATTATTAACATTTTTAAAAACCAATACCATATGACTCCCTTTGAGTATGCAAACAGCTTGAAGATTCAACAGGCGGAATATCTCTTGGAAACCACGTCGGATACGATAGACAACATCGCGCGTCAATGCGGATTTAACAACTATTCTCATTTTTACCGATTGTTCTATCGCAAACACGCCTTATCCCCCGACAAATGGAGAAGCAAAAAGCGCATTCATCCTGCCATGTAGATGATGCATCATACCGACCATCCTTTTACAGAAAGAAGCGATACCCATGAAAATCATTATCCGCCTTTTAAAAATGGCACGAAAGTATTATCCTACCCTTTTTATCACCATCTTCGCATTGCTGGGAGCGGCGGCGCTGAATCTGTCGACCCCGTTTCTGGTACAGCGGCTGACCGGAAGTCTGACCGACGGCAGTGCAACCCAAACATATATTCTGACCTTTGCCGGCATCTTGCTGTCCGCCTATTTGCTGCGCGCCGTCTGCCGTTTTCTCGCCATGTGGCTGGCGCACGTAACTGCATGGAATTTTGTGGGGGAACTGACGCTGAAAGTTTATGACAAGCTGCAATCCCTTTCCCTCGCCTGGTACAGCGACAAGGAAACCGGGCAAATCATGAGCAGAACGCTCAACGACACCCGCAATCTGGAGGTGCTGTTTGCGCATGCTCTGCCGGATATGTTCTCGAACATTGTTATCATTGTCCTGGTATGTGTCATGATTATCCTCATCAATCCGATGCTGGCGCTGTTCACCCTGCTGCCGCTCCCTATCGTGCTTGCCGTCAGCAGTCTGTACTCCAAAAAGGTGGCGCCGCTGTTCCGCATCAATCAGCGGGTGCTGGGAGAACTCAACGGGGACTTGCAGGACGTGATCTCCGGAATGAAGGAAATACAGGCTTTTGCCCGCGAGAAGCACGAGTATGAGCGAATGAAGGCTTTTTGCCGCCATTACAGCAAGGTGAACATCCGCGCAAACTTTTCCAACGCCATTTACAACCCGCTTGTGGAATTTCTGACCGGGTTCGGCACTGTTCTGGTCATGGGAATCGGCGGTTTGATTGCGGCGGGATTCCTTTTCCCCGGAAATTCGCTCACCGCGGCGGAGCTGGTCGGATTTTTCCTTTATCTGTCCCTGTTTTACACCCCTTTAACCACCCTCGCGCGCTGTGCAGAGGATATTCAAACCTCCCTTGCCGGGGCGGAACGGGTTTTTGAGATTCTGGATGCGGAGCCTGATGTTCAGGAAGATGTGAGTGCCGAAGTTCTGCCTTTGGGAAACGGAAAAATCGAGTTTGACCATGTAACCTTCGGCTACAAAGACGGAGAAAAGGTACTCGACGATGTTTCGTTCACGGTAAATCCGGGAGAGATGGTTGCCTTTGTAGGAGCAACCGGTGCCGGCAAAACCACGGTTGTTTCTCTGTTGGAGCGTTTCTATGACCCGACAGGAGGCAGAATCCTGTTTGACGGAACCGACATCCGCCACGTGACGCTCAAAAGTCTCCGGGAAAATCTTTCCATTGTTTTGCAGGACGTTTTCCTTTTTAACGGAACGATTTACGACAATATCGCTTACGGAGGCAGCAATCCTACCCAAGAGGAAGTATACGAGGCGGCTCGGATTGCCCGGGCGGATGCTTTTATCCGGGAGATGCCGGACGGATATCAAACCGCAATCGGAGAACGCGGCGTCCGGCTGTCCGGCGGACAAAAACAGAGAATCGCGATTGCCCGTGCCATTTTGCGTTATGCTCCGGTCCTGATTCTTGACGAGGCGACCAGCGCCGTAGACAACGAAACCGAGGCACAGATTCAGGAAGCCATCGAGGCGCTTTCCGGCAAGAAAACCATTATTGCCATTGCGCATCGCCTTTCCACCGTAATGCGTGCCGATCGGATTGTGGTATTGTCCGAAGGGCGGATTGCCGAAATCGGCACCCACGAGGAACTGCTTGCCAAGCAGGGAATCTATGCCCGCCTTTACCACCGGCAAGGGTAGGGATTTTAGAAAATGCCGCTCCGTTATCCGAAATCATGGCGGTTTCCTCCGCCGCTGCCCAATGTTTCGAATATGTTGATAATTTCTTCGATTTTCATAAAGCATTCGCTGTCTGTAAGGCTGTCGAAAAACTATAAATTATAGTCCTTTTTTTAAATCATGTCACGCAGGCGGACATGCGCCGCCGCAGTGACTCTTTGAAAGAAAACCAGCGGTAAGCAACGGCAAAGCCGTTTGCGGAGCTGGTTTTCTTCGAAAAGGGGGAATCGGGGGAAAAACGCAGAGCAAGGTTTTACCGCAGCGATTGCGTTTGTCCTTCGAGAGCGTTGTCGATTTTATCGACACGCTCTAAGGCTGTCATCTGTGATGACAGTCTTTATTTTTTGCAATGCCTGATAGCTTTCTGATTCTATCATTTCAGTTAGATTGATGTTCAGATTCGGAAATGTAATCTGCACTTCCTCTTTTGCCAAAACTGCGGCAAGGATTTCTTGATATAATTGCATAAATAACCTCACGTCAACAAAAATATATGGGGATTATATCCCCTTAATATTTAAGATTATAACCCCCATAATAAAAATTGTCAAGATGGGGGGATCGTTTATGATAAAATACGATAGATTATGGAAAACGATGGAGAAAAAAGGGATATCCACATACCGGCTTAGAGAAAAATGCGGCATTGACAGCAAAACCGTGCGGCGGCTAAAAGCAAACGAAAACATGGAAACAAAAACGCTAAATAAGCTCTGCTCCGTTTTAAATTGTAAATTAGAAGATATTGCGGAATATGTGAACGACTGACCTGACAGTTTGCATATGTGGAGACTCTTTCGGAAAAGCAGGAAAAACCGCACAGGGATAGGTCTTTCACTTGCAATCTTGCCTGCGGTATGCTATACTGAAAAACGGATTATTCGACAGCATTTTTCCCTTTTCGACAAGGGAAAATTTGACTGCCATCGGAATCAGAATAAAAGAAAGGAAAGACCATAAAATGAAGAAATTTTTCAGTGATTTCAAGGCGTTTGCTTTGAAAGGAAACATTATCGACATGGCGGTCGGTGTTGTCATCGGCGGCGCATTCGGAAAAATCGTTTCTTCGCTGGTGGCTGACATTATCTCTCCGCTGATCAGCCTGGCGACCGGAAAGGTAACGCTGACCGACTTAAAATGGGTCATCAATCCCGCTGTCACCGATGCCGCCGGAAATATTACCCAAGCCGAAACTGCTCTCACATACGGCAATTTTCTTCAAAGCATCATTGACTTTTTGATTATTGCGTTCTCCATTTTTGTCGTAATCCGGCTGATGATGAAAGCACAGGAAAAGATGGAAAGCCTAATTAAAAAGGAAAAGGAAGAAGAAAAGAAAGAAGAAGCCCCGGCAGAAGAAAAAGAGGAAGAAACAGAACTTGCGATCCTCAAGGAAATCCGCGATCTGATGAAAAAGGAATAATTTTTCTCTTATATTAAAAGCCGGCAATCACTGTCCCAACGGACAATGCTTACCGGCTTTTATCATTTCTGAAAGCGGGACATATCATCGAAAGGAAGGACTTCATTTGAAAAAAAGAGTAGGTCTGTTGTTTGCAGTTTCCGCCCTGCTGCTGATGTTATGCGGTTGTGACGAAAAAAGCGGTTTTCTGCAAAAATTTACAGAAGTAAACAACGCGGT
>CAUHFD010000132.1 GCA_959605275.1 uncultured Eubacteriales bacterium
ATAAGATCTTGACCAGCCCGTGTTTGTATCAGTTGTTGTTTTATTTCCTTCATCAATACACGTGCAAGAAAACTGTTTTTCTCCGACCGATTATGATTTTCGGGGGAGCGAAATCTTCCGTAAAAAATGCTAAAAATCTTGATGAAAATTTTTTCTGCTACCTTTATTATAAATTGTATATATTTACAAATCAATTGCGTATTATTGCAAATATTATTGCAAATCTGCGCATCATGTGTTATTATAGTTTTAGAAGCTTCAATAGGCGGTTTCTGAGACAAATCAACCGAAACAGCGATCAAATAGAATGACCGTTTGCCGTAGAACGGTATGATTTCAGATGATTGCTTTTGGCAGCAGAATTTTCGAGATACAACCACGGAACAGTAGGGAGGAAAGCGGACATGGCGGCTCTTTGTTCTTATAAGAATGATGATTTACAGTTTACTCATACTTATGATACCCACCCCAAGCAGCAGGAATTTGTTCTTCACATTCATGATCAGTATGAGATTTATTGCTTTCTCGCCGGCGATGCCGAATATTTAGTGGAAGGCAATGTTTATCCGTTGAAACCGGGGTGTATCCTTATTATGCGTCCCTCCGAAGTTCATAAGGTACGTATCATATCTCAGAAGCCTTATGAGCGGTATGTGATTCAGTTTGCAGACAGTTTGCTGAACGCTGTTGATCCGGAAAGATATTTGTTGAAGGCATTTTTGGATCGTTCGCTCGGGCAAAAAAACCGTTATTTTTCGGTTGAATTTGGGGGAATGCGCCCGAAAGAACTTTTAGACGCAATGTGCGTGCCGGTTGCTAATGAAAAAGAAAGACGATTGAAAGTGTTGTCCTATCTTTATTCTTTACTAGAACAACTTTATACAGCATTTTTGAAAAAAGATGATTCCTTTTTGATGCAGCGAACTTCAGCAGAAAAGTTGGTATCATATATTAATGAGCATTTAAGCGATGACTTATCTCTGCATTTGCTGAGCGAGCGTTTTTTTCTCAGCGCTTCTCAAATTAACCGCTTGTTTAAGAAAGCAACTGGTTCTTCTGTCGGAGAATATATTTTAGTAAAGAGGTTGATGAACGCAAGATCATTACTGCGTAACGGACAATCTGCTTCAGAGGCTTGTCAAAAGAGCGGATTTAAGGATTATTCAGCTTTTTATCGCTCTTACTGTAAGCGGTTTGGTGTTTCTCCGCGAGAAGATATGCCTGAAAAGTAAGGACGGCAGCTAAAGCAGCCTTATCAGAGCAAATTCTGCATATTTTACCGCTGATTTTATCTATTCCGGCAAAGTATGTTATGATACAATTATTGTATCATAACCGAGCGTGTCGACAAAGTCGACAACGCTCTCGAAGGACAAACGCAATCGCTGCGGTAAAACCTTGCTCTGCGTTTTTCCCCCGATTCCCCCTTTTCGACGAAAACCAGCTCCGCAAACGGCTTTGCCGTTGCTTACCGCTGATTTTCTTTTCAAAGAGTCACTACGGCGGCGCATGTCCGCCTACGTGACATAAATTTTAAAGGGTTGTAGCTTATAGTTTTTCGACAGACTGTGTTATGATACAATTATTGTATCATAACAAATATCCGCAGAATGAATCAAAAACATAAGACTTTGCGTTCTTGGTTGAGCTATTAGTTTACGTGAATACCAAACGGCAAATCCTTGGAGAAAAGGAATAAAACTTTGCTCGGTAAGTATCTATAAGACAGGAGAGATTCGAATGTCCAGCATGGAACAAACGGCTGTCAAAAATTTTCAAAATTTGATGATACACACAGGAAGTCAAATTCCTGTTTCGGCGATCAGTGAGCTGATGGAAAAACTAACGGATACCGGTATTTTTACCGACTTAGATTACAATAGCCAAGACCGCAACAACTGGCATTGTACAACGCATGCGAAAAGAACAGTTTGTCTTTTATCTAATCCCGAAGTATTAAAACAATCCGCACTGCGAAAGAAAGCACTGGCAGCGCTCTCTTATTGGTTGGATAATGATTGGGTAAATCCAAATTGGTGGCACAATGATATCGGATTGCCTCAAAATATCGGAAAAGCCGCCTTGCTTGCCGAACCATGGTTGACGCCGAATCAGAAAGAGCGGGCAAAACAGTTGGCAAGTAAAGGCTCATTTACTCACCTTCCGCGCATTTCCGGCTGGACTGGCGCTAATTTGCTGTGGGGCGTGATTGATACCGTGCAATATGCCCTGTTGTCCGGCGATTTAATGCTGGCAAAACCGGCAATCACCCTTGCTGAACGGGAGATTTCCGTGAAAGACGGTGATGCAGAAGGAATCAAACCGGATTACAGCTTTTTTCAGCATTCTACGCAGTTTTATTCAGGAGGATACGGTCGTTCGTTTGTGATAGAGCTGTCTTCTTTAGTCTATATTTTACAGGAATCTCCATTACAGCTTTCATCCTCTGCACTTAAAGTATTTGCGGATTTTGTTTTGGACGGATTGCGCTGGATGACACAAAAAAACAGCTTGGATTTTATGACAGTGGGGCGGGAAATCTGCCGTGTCGATGATCTGAAATTGGATAATATGCATGAAGCATTATGGAGACTGTCGAACAGCAAAGGAATGCCGCGCGTAGAAGAATTGATAAGCTTTTACCGTCAGGTATGTGGTCAGGATGAGTTGCAGCCGGAGGGCGACCGGTGGTTTTCGTATGCTCATATGTATGTTTGCCGTCGTCACGGAAAATATTTGTCTTCACGGGTGACAGCGCCCGGTCAAATGCTTGGTGAAACCATTAACGGTGAAAATTTTTACAGTGCCAATCTGTACACCGGCGGCGTCATCTGTACTATGCCGAACGGTGGAGAGTATGATAATTTGATGCCGGTGTGGGATTTTTGCCGGATTCCCGGTTCGACTGCACGGATTGAAACCGATGATGCTTTGATGGAAAAACGAGCGATTTGGCATGGAAAGATGCCGGAAAATCAATACGGGTACGGCGCAATACTGGATGAAACGGTTGGCTGTATTTGGCAGGATATGAAATACAACGGTGTTTCCGGCGTGATAGCGCGCTTTTTTGTCGATGGAATGCTGGTGGCACTTGGTAGCGGTTTGTGCGCATCAGGATCAGAGCCGATTGTGACTACCTTGGAGCAGTGCCGTTTAGAGGGATCATTGGGACGGGAACTCTGTGCCGGCCATTGTGCGGTTCGGCACAATGGTACGGTATATGCGCTTTTGGATCAGCATGAGCTTCAAATTAATACGCAGACGCGCACCGGTGACTGGAAGCGAATTAATGAATCCGAATCAGCTCCGCCGGTGAAGGAAGACGTTTTAACGGTATGGATTGATCATGGTACAGCGCCTGTAAATGCTTCTTATACATTTGCGATATTACCTGAATCCATGGCGGAGCAGAAACTTTCTTCGGTGAAGATTTTGGCAAACACACTCCAATGTCAGGCAATTGAGTGGAACGGATATGCATACTGCGTTTTTCATCAGGACGGCGAATTTACGTTACCCGGCGGGACAAAGATAAAAGGCGAAGTCAGCCATGCACAAAAGATCGAGTTATGATAAAAAAGTCCCTAGCTTGTAAAAAACTTCAATTTGTGCGGATAACATAATTTAGGACAGTTCAGTTGGAGGTCGCAACTCCCGCGGAGGCATTTTTAAAACATTATCCATGCAATCATATTCACGGCGCGTACGGAGATTATATGGAAGAATGGAAAATCGTGGCAAAAATTCTTGGAATAGAAGTACAGATATTAGATGAAAACGTAACCATGTAATATGCATTAGAACATCAGACAACAATCAAACTGAGCCCGGCTCCATATTCGGAACCGGGCTCAGTTTGATTGTTATGATATCTTATTCTACTTTCAGCATTCGGTATCCGACGCCGATGTGGGTTTGTATATATTGAGGTGAATCCGGCAGAACTTCTATTTTTTTGCGCAGTGTTGCCATGAATACCCTCAGAGAAGCAATGTCGTTATCCCAGTTACTTCCCCATATCTTTTGAGTGATAAAGGTATGCGTCAGTACTTTACCGACGTTTTGGGCAAGCAGGCACAAAAGCTTATACTCGATCGGTGTCAGATGCAGTTCCTCATTATCCAGATAGGCGCATCCGGCGGCATAATCTATCCGCAGGCAACCATTTATAAACACTGAATCAGACGCTGATGCTTCGTTTTGCATAGTAAGCCGTCTCTGTGTTACACGTAACCTTGCCAAAAGTTCCTCTACTGAAAAAGGCTTGGTGAGATAATCGTCTGCGCCGGCATCCAGCGCATCAATTTTATCATTGTCCTCACTTCTCGCACTGATGACAATGATGGGAAGAGCGGACCATGTACGGATTCGTTTGATCACTTCAACGCCGTCAATATCGGGTAATCCTAAATCCAGTAAAATAATATCCGGGTTGTGGGAAGACGCCTCCATAATAGCTGATTCGCCGTTTGCTGCGGTAATATATCTGTAATCATGTGTTTTAAGTGTTGTTGTAATAAGATTACGTATAGGGGCGTCATCTTCGACTACTAATATCAAAAGTTTATTCATGTATTTTCACCTCTCCGGAAGGTAATGTAAAAGTAAATATCGTACCGTGCGGAGGATTGTCTGAAACGGATATTTCGCCACCATGTGCGTTAATAATGGATTTGCATAAAGACAGTCCTAAGCCCAGACTTCGCCGGCTGTCCGCAATTTGATCTGCACCGCTGTAAAACATATCAAAAACCCGCGGCTTGATTTCATCTGCAATACCGGGACCGTCATCTGAAATATGAACAATAACGATATCTTCCTTTTTTTCGGTTGTGATAGAGATATGAGAGCCGACGGGGGTATATTTGATGGCATTATCTATGATGTTGATGATGACCTGGACAATCAGTTGGACATCAATTTTGACAAGAATAAATTCGGCTGTGTTTTGTACGATGATCTGATGTTCGGTACTTTTTCGGTTAATATGGTGGAGTGCTTCAGTAATTACTTCATCCATAAGTTCTGTGGAGATGCGGAGATTCATTTTACCATCTTCGATTCGGGTGATTGACAGTAAGTTTTCTACAAGATTGATTAACCACATTGAATCATCATAGATGTCGGTATAGATCTGTTTTTTGGTCGTTTCATCAAAGCTTTCACCGTTGGAAAGCAGATTGCTGGCATTTCCTGAAATGGAGGTGAGCGGTGTACGCAAGTCGTGAGATATCGCCCGCAGAAGATTCGCACGCAGCTGTTCATTTTTGGCAAGGATTGCTGCTGCTTCTTTTTCGCGGGCGTTTTTGTTGTTTTCCAATGCCAACGCGCATTCGCCGAGAATGGACAGCAACACACTGCTTTCAAAGGAATCCAGAGCCTGGCTTTCTATCACGATGCCTATTACGCCATATACTTGATCATTTACGCGAATCGCCAAATACAAACATTTAGCGTTAGAAAGCGTGTCGGTGGTTGCTCCGGCATGTTTATTGTTTTTCCATACCCAAGCGGCAACTGCCTTTTCATTATCTGATACAATATCTTGCCGTGTTTCGTCCGAAACATAAAAAACATGGGGAATGTCAAGTCCTTCTTGACCCGTGAGATAAATAACAATATCCCTGTCCAGCAATTTGATTAATTGATTTGCTGTGGCGGTTATAATTTCCTCGTCTGATTGCGCCTGCTGTAAAAGCTGATTGGTGTCAAAAAGTACTTTTGTACGAAAGGCGGCTCTTGCCGATTGTTTTGCATGGGTTTTTAGTTTTGCGGCAAGTGCACCGGTAATAAAAGCTGAAACAAACATGATTAAAAAAGTAATCAGATAGCTTTTGTCATCAGCTAAGAAGGTAAATTTCGGATATGTAAAGAAAAAATTGAACGCCAATACGCTTACAGCCGAGGATATTAGGCTGCAAATTCGGCTTGTTGTAACGATAGAAGTGATCAGAACACCAAGAATATAAATGGTTATGATATTCGATTCGGTAAACCCGAAATGATAAAAAGCAAATCCGATCAGCGTTGCGGATAACAGAAGCAAAACACTTACGATGATATCCTTCCGTGGTACTTTCAGAGTCGGATTCGGTTTCATTTTTTTTACATGATAAAATTTGCTTGTCATAGAATCCGGAATGATATGGATATCCAGATTCGGTGCCAGTGCGATTAATCTTTCTGTCAGCGTCGGTTTGTTGAAAAAACGTTTTCGAGTTGCTGTGCTGCGCCCAATCACAATTTTTGACACGCCGGAAAGTCTCGCAAATTCCGCAATCTGAAACGGCACATCCTCGCCGTAAACTGTCTCTATTGTTGCGCCTAACTGCTGTGCCAGACGGATATTTGCACGAAGTCTGTTCTTGTCTTTATCATTCATTATGGAAAAATCCGGCGTTTCTACAAACAATGCGGTAAAAGTACTTCGAAAGGCGGTTGCCATACGCGCCGCAGTACGGATGATTTTTGCGTTTGACGGCGCAGGCGACAGACAAACAAGAATATGCTCGTCAGTATGGTAATCTCCGTGACTTTTAATACGAGCATTTTCGGTCAGCAGATTCACTCTATCTGCACAGCGTCGCAACGCAATTTCACGAAGTGCAGTCAAATTGTCAACGGTAAAGAAATTAGCGGCGGCACGGTTAGCTTGTTCCTCCTTGTAGATATTGCCGCCTTTCAGACGTTCCAGCAAATCGTCGGGCTCAATATCTACCAATTCTACCTGATCAGCATCATCAAATACTGAATCGGGGATGCGTTCTTTTACCATAACTCCGGTGACGGATGCCACAGTATCGTTTAGGCTTTCAATGTGCTGGACATTGACAGTAGTATAAACGTTAATTCCTGCTTTGAGCAGTTCCTCTACATCTTGATACCGTTTGGTATGCCGGCATTCTGCAGCGTTCGTATGCGCTAATTCGTCTACAAGAATCAGCTGCGGTTTTCTTTTCAGTGCTGCATCCAGATCAAATTCCTCTAAAGTGATATTGTTATATTGTATTTTACGGGCAGGAATATATTCCAAACCTTCCAAAAGCGCAGACGTTCGCGGTCTTGGATGCGGCTCTACGTAACCGATTGCTACATCAATGCCGCGGCGCTGTGCGGTGTGTGCGGCTTTGAGCATAGCATAGGTTTTGCCGACACCGGCGGCATAGCCGAAAAATATTTTCAAATGTCCGCGCTGCTGTTTGTTTGCATCATTTTTGATTGCCTGAAGTAATCTGTTAGGATCCTGCCTTTGCGCTTCCATACTTATGCCTCCTTTTTTGTCGGTTTCTTATTAGGATCAAGATTGCTATGAGGTTATTATATCACCTTTTTAGCATTTCATCTACCGGGATATTGTTTGGAAATCTTAAAATTGTTTTCGGATCTTAGCGATGATCTCAGCCTTTCAGAATACCGTCAAGTATCAGATTGACCTTCAGTACATGAACTGTCTTTTCTCCGAAAATACCGAGAAATTTTCCGTCTGTACATTTTTCAATCATTTTTTTGACCTCATCTTCTGTCATACCATTTGCTTTCGCAATGCGGGCAACCTGATAATCTGCGGCAGCCGGAGAAATGTGCGGATCAAGACCGCTGCCCGAACAGGTGACCAGATCGACGGGAACTTTTTTTTCGTCCATGTCGGGATTGGCTTCGCGGAGCATTTTTATCCGTTTTGCCACCAAATCTTGGTATTCTTTACTCGCAGGACTGAGGTTAGAGGGCTTGGCGTACATTAGTATTTTACCGTTTTCGTCTTTATAGGTTGAAATATCAATATCCATGATACGTCCCCACATATGTTTTTTGTCATTGTAATACTGTCCTAACAATTCACAGCCGTATTTTTTTCCGTTTACTTCAATGATGCTTCCGTTTGCCTGATACGGAAACAAGATTTGTGCTAAGCCGGTGACGACTCCGGTATACAGGATGCCGCAAATCAGGGTGAAAATCAGAAAGATGA
>CAUHFD010000133.1 GCA_959605275.1 uncultured Eubacteriales bacterium
GTCAAATTCAATCCGCATTACCGTAATATAATCTTTATAACTTAAAATGAAAAATCACAGAAAAACCATTGGTCTTCGAGATTCTTCAACGCCCAAAGGCAATCATATTACCGGCAAAATATCAGACTTTGATTTAACTTGTGTTTCCTTAAATCCTTGCTTCTATTATTTACTACATTGGGAAATTTATGCCACCGATATCAGAAAATTTCCGGAGATTCCGAAAAAACATTTTTTCAGTCACCCTACATCATAACACAAAATAATACAAAGAAACAAATTGAAATCACGGCTTATATTGTTTGAGCAATACTTCCGCGGACAGTTTTTATTCTTTTTTGGGCAGCACCTGAATATCATAACCAAAACAATACTGCTCTCCTGCCGCCAATGAAATCATATGCTCTTTATCCGACAATTGTCCTGTTCTTCCGCGAAAATCATTAATGCCGGACCATGGTTCTATACAGACATAGGGTGCACCGGGCTTTGCCCAAATTCCAAGATATTCCGCATCATAAAATGTCACGCAAATGTCCGGAGTCTCTCCTTGTTTTTTTAAGGTGACAAAGCTCGACTTCAGTTTATGGAACATATATGCATCATGGATAAAGCTTTCCGGCGTAATAGTTATCGTTCCGTTTTCCGATATGATTTTTGTCTCCGGCTCCAGATATCCTTCGGTATCCATTAGCGCAGTAATCAGCGTCTCCGGATACTCGAATAAGATTTGGTCTCCCATCTGACATTGAAATCCCGGATGACCGCCGATTGCAAACCAAATCGTACCGCTGTCTATGTTGCGCACCTGATAGCAAATTTTCAGATGATCGTCCTTTAATTGAAAAACCGCGTCCAACTGAAAATCAAACGGATACTGCTGTTTTATTTTTTCATTGGATCTCAAAGTAAAGCAAAGCATGTCCTGAGCAGATCCGGTCATTTTAAATCGGCTTTTTCTGGCAAATCCATGCTTCGGAAGCGAAAAATCCGATGATCCGACCGAATATTTATCTTGCCATAGCCTTCCGACGATTGGAAATAAAATAGGCGATTGCCCGTTCCAAATTTTCTCATCCGGCTGCCACATCAATTCACATTGTTCCGGCATATAAATAATATGCTTCAGTTCAGCTCCATCTTCCGATATTGAAATCTTCAATAATCCGTTTTCCATTGTGTAATTCATATTGTAATCACCATTTTTTTTAAATTTGTGTCGATATCGCGCTTTACAGAACATTTTGTCTGTGAAACCCATAAAATCAAAATGCCATTCTGCCGGAATGATTGTTCAGTTCGGTTCTTCTCTCTTTCCAATCAGGCATATGTGCCGAAAGGAAACGATAAAAATCAGCATCATGATGAATATACAGCAAATGCGTTAATTCATGCAGTACAACATATTCAATATACCGAATATCATATTTAATCAGCACAGTGTTTAAAGTAATTTTATTTTTAGACGGCGTACAACTCCCCCACAGTGTCTTCATTTTGCGCAAATACAATTTCGGCATCGGAAGATGATATGCAGCAAACACCTGATGAAAGATCCGATTCATCTGTTCATTAAAAATCACGTCAGCCTGCTGACGCATCCATTGCTCCAACACCTCTTCACACATTGCTTGGTTTGTTCTGTCTTTGACAGTAAGATAAAGTACGTCCTCGCCCATCTCTGCTGTATTTTTTGTTCCCGATTTAACCAGGAGCGGCTTTATACTGCCCAACCACCAAACCGTATTCGGAGCAGCAATCTCCTGCCGGCGTATACGATATTTTTCTATCTGCTTCGTAATCCAGCTTTTTTTCGACTGAACAAAATCGCCTATCTGCTTTTCCGAAAGGCGCAGCGGCGCGGAAACAGCAATTTGCCCGTTTTGATTGATTCGCAGATACATATTTTTTATCCTTTTACGCACAACAAGGATTTCAACGGTTTCCCCTTCTAATTGTAAAACAGACATTTTCACTTTAACAGTCCACTTCCTGATATAAGGCAATATCTGCTGGTCCCGCCTGACACTCCTTGATTTTCACGCAAAAAGCCCGGAAATGATCAGATTGATTGTGAAGGTCGATTGCCTCTTGATCCTTCCATACTTCCATAAAAGTATAATTATTTCTATGATTGATGTCTTGATGCAGGATATAAGAGAGACAGCCATCTTCTTTTCTGCTGGATTTTATCAATTCTGCCGCATATTTCAAAAAGATTTCTTTCTTGTTGCTCTGTATATTAAATTTTGCGACTATTTTAACCATTGTTATAGTCAGTCCTTTCAAGTCCGTTTCTTCGTTCGTCCGGTTTTCCTGTTTTTACTTTATTATATCCGTTATCACGACCATAATCAAGTAATTTATATCTTTTTGTAAACAAACTGATATTGCATTGTAAAAGCAGTTTATGTTATAATAACCTCAAAAGCACGCTACGCTTTTGAGAACATTGAAACATTGCTTGCTTCGCTGCGCAAGCGGTTTATGTTATAATAACCTCAAAAGCATGCTGCGCTTTTGAGAACATTGTTATGCCGCTTCACTTCGTTACGCGAGAAGTTTGCATAATAATAACCCTGGTACACACAAAATCACAGATTTCAAAGCCAACTGAAAGTCTAGCGGGGCTTTGCACGGTTTTCGGCTTTGCCGAAATGCCGCCGATTGTATTTGGCGGCAAGGACGAAGCAAAACGTCGTCCGCTGATAAGCGGCGTCGTTAATAACCATTGGTATACACAAAATCATTCATTAAAAATGTTATCTTACAGAAAGGATCATGCACTGATTATGAGAATTCAAGAATCGGCAGAAAATTATCTGGAAACCATATATATTTTAAAACGACGTAACGGTACTGTGCGCTCCATTGACATTGTAAATGAGCTGGATTTTGCCAAACCCAGCGTCAGCGTTGCCATGAAAAACTTACGCGAGAACGGCTATGTAGAAATGGACGAAAACGGCCACATTACATTGACACAAAAAGGGAGTCAAATCGCTGAAACAATGTACGAACGGCACACTTTGCTGACAGATTGGCTGATTTTTCTCGGCGTGGATCAAAAAACGGCAGTAGAAGACGCCTGTCGGGTTGAGCACGTTATCAGTGCGCAAAGCTTTCAGGCAATCAAAAAACATATACAGCTAAATAAAGAATCAAAGCATTTATAATGAATGTCTGCTTAACAATTTAAAGGAGGATATATTGATATGGGAATTATTAAAGCAATTGCAAGCGCCGTCGGAGGTACTCTCGCGGATCAATGGCTGGAAGTAATCGAGCCGGATGAAATGAGTGATAGTACCGTTTTTACCGCGGGAGTTCCGGTGCGCCGTAACGACCGCCGAAATCATAATACGAAAGGGACAGACAACACTGTCAGTGACGGTTCGGTGATTCATGTATATCCGAATCAGTTTATGATATTGGTAGACGGCGGAAAAATTGTAGATTATACTGCCGAAGAAGGATACTATACGGTCAGCAATACAACGATGCCCTCTTTGTTTAACGGAAATTTCGGAGATGTTTTGCAAAACTCATTGGATCGTATTAAATTCGGCGGCGTAACTCCGACCGCACAAAAAGTTTATTACATAAATTTACAGGAAATCAAAGGCATCAAATTCGGTACCCGCAATCCGATCAATTATTTTGACAGCTTTTATAACGCAGAACTGTTTTTAAGAGCACACGGAAATTACTCTATTAAAATTACCGATCCTATTTTGTTCTATGCCGAAGCGATTCCGCGCAACAAAGACCGTGTGGACATCAACGACATTAACGAGCAGTATCTCTCTGAATTTTTAGAGGCATTGCAGTCCTCTATTAACCAAATGTCGGCAGAAGGCGTCCGTATTTCTTTTGTGTCTTCCAAAGGACGGGAGCTCAGCCGCTACATGGCAAACACATTGGACGAAGAATGGAAACAAATGCGCGGCATGGAAATCCAATCTGTCGGCATTGCCAGCATCTCTTACGATGAAGAGTCCACCAAGCTGATCAATATGCGCAATCAGGGCGCTATGTTGAGCGATCCCACTGTACGGGAAGGTTATGTGCAGGGAGCAGTAGCGCGTGGAATGGAAGCAGCAGGCTCCAATGCCAACGGCAGCATGGCAGGATTTATGGGCATGGGCGTCGGGATGCAGGCAGGCGGAAGCTTTATGGGAACCGCATCTCAGGCAAATATGCAGCAAATGCAGGCACAGCAGCAAAACAATGCACAAGCATCACCTTCTGCTGAGCCATCCGACTGGAATTGCGGCTGCGGCGCATCCGGAAATACAGGAAAGTTTTGTGCTCAATGTGGAAAACCCAAACCGGAGTTTTCAAAATGGACCTGTTCCTGCGGCGCGCAAAATGCCGGTAATTTCTGCATCGAATGCGGAAAGCCACGCCCTTCCAAAATTGTCTGTGACAAGTGCGGCTGTGAGATAACTGCTACGCCGATGCCCAAGTTTTGTCCCGAATGCGGTGATCCAATCACCGACGATGATAAACAATGATCATTCAGCGAGGAGCATTTGAAGCATGGCTGTTATTACCTATAAATGTCCCAACTGCGACGGCGGGCTGATTTTCGATCCCGAAAGTCAAAAGTTCCATTGTGAATATTGTCTCAGCTATTTCAGCGAAGAAGAACTGCAAAACAACGCTCCTTCTTCGGAAAATGAAACAAGATCATCGGAACAAACACAGGAAACTCAGGAATCTCCGGACACCACCGTGATTTATACCTGCCCCAGCTGCGGAGCGGAAGTAGTAACGGACGAGACGACTGCCGCAACCTTTTGCTTTTATTGTCACAATCCGGTCGTTTTATCCGGAAAACTGGATGGTAAATTTCGTCCGGATCAGGTCGTTCCGTTCCAAATAGACCGGGATACGGCTGTAAATGAGTTTCTGAAATGGGCGCACAAGAAAAAATTTGTGCCTCGCAATTTTTACTCAAAAAAACAATTGGAAAAAATTACAGGCGTATATTTTCCGTATTGGATTACGGACGGAGATGTGTATGCGGATCTGAATACCGTTTGCACTCGGGTACGCAGTTGGCGTTCCGGCGATACACAATACACTGAAACATCTTATTTTGACGTGCGCAGAAGCGGAAATATTCATTTTTCCGATATGACTGCCAACGCACTGCAACACGAAAATTTAAAGTTAATAGAAGGAATACAGCCGTTTGATTATTCCACCGTAAAAAATTTTCATCCAAGTTTTTTATCCGGATTTCAAGCGGAAAAACGGAATATCGAAAAAGAACAGCTAAGAGAAAGTATGGAAAGATGTATGGCGCAGTATTCCAATGCTCTGCTGCGCGATTCCATCAATAATTATGATTCCGTGCGGGAAACAGGATTTACCTGTAACGTACAAAATACCAGCTGGAGATATCTGTTGCTGCCGGTATGGGTTTTGACTTACAAAGCACATAATAAAAAAATATATACTTATATGATGAACGGGCAAACCGGAAAACTGTGCGGAAAATTACCGATCGATTTCAAACGGCTTGCGGCGTTGTTTGGTATTGTATCAGGCGGCATTATCCTGCTGAGCATGCTGGGATCTTTATTGGGAGGTGTCTTCGGATGATAAAGCGCAGAATCCTCCCTGTTCTTCTCTCTTTCCTTGTAATGAGCCTGATTATGGCAGGTTTTCAAACAGTATTGGCGGCTGAAGACCGTGTATTCGACGATGCAAAGCTGTTCAGCACCGATGAAATCACGCAGCTTAATGACAAAATTGCAGCTTTAATATCAGAATTAAACCAAGATTTTGTAATTGTGACGACAAATGATGCCCAAGGCGCTACCGCGCAGGAATACGCCGATGATTATTATGATGAGCATGGGTTCGGAATCGGAGCAAACAAAACCGGTGTCTTGTTTTTAATTGACATGGATAATCGTGAAGTATACATTTCCACCTGCGGAGAAATGATTGATTATTTGACCGATGCAAGAATTCATATCATGCTGAATGATGCGGTAACGCATTTAAAGAAAAAAGAGTACTATTCTGCTGCCGATGATTTTCTGAGCAAAGCCCAATCTTATGTCATTTCGGGTATTCCGGACAATCAGTATCGACAAGATATCAGCGATCCTGACTATCCAATGGGAGAAACCGACACCGAATCCCAGGAAAAACCCAATCCGGTTGCAGTAGTGATTATTTCAGTTATCATTGCACTTGTAGCTGGTGCAGTCTGCTGCGGTATTATTGCCGCGAAATACAATATGTCTTTTTCCGCTTATCAATATCCTTTCCGTCAAAAGAGTCAGATTCAGTTTACCTGTGTTGAAGACCGTTTCCGAAATCAAACACTGACCCATCATCATATTGACCCGCCGGACAGCAGAGGATCTCACGGAGGCGGCGGCGGATTGAGTTCTACCCATACCTCCAGCAGCGGAACGACGCATGGCGGCGGAGGCGCATCCTTTTAACTTTCACCAAATTGATTATGCAGGCAGAAGTTACCTGCGGTATCCGTCCGGCAACGCTTCCTCGCAGCAGCGGATATAATGAAAAATCACTTGCTGGGCAATTCCGCCGTATGGCATCAATTCCTTCGGAAATCCATTTTGATAAAAATAGTTCATTGCCCGTTTGATCCAAACATCGACTGGAAAGGCTTCCAGTCGATAAAATCCGAACAGCAATACGCAATCTGCCACCTTCGGACCGACGCCGCAAATTTTTTGCAATTCTTTGCGTGCCTCATCGATATTAGAATGATAAATCCCCTGAATATCGATGGTGCCGTCAGTTATTTTTCTCGCCGCGTCTAAAATATATTTTGCGCGGAATCCTGCTCTCAATCCAGCCAGATCATCCACATGTAACGATGCCAACCGCTGCGGAGAAGGAAATGAGAAGACACCGTTTTTCATTGGCTCTCCGAACTGTCGGCAAAGACGATCAATAATCCCGGTAATGCGAGGTATATTGTTGTTTTGAGAGATAATAAAAGAACACAACGCTTCCCATGGCTGCTGACGCAGAATATGTATTTCGCCGGTGTAAGTATACGCTTTTTCTATCACGGAATCTGTACAGATTTGCTGATATATTGCGTGATAATCTGTATCAAAATCAAAATAATTTCGCCACAACTGCTGAAATTCTTCTTCTGTGGTATCATAAAAAACAACCGTGCTTTCTTTTTGCTCCACTCGTAAAGAGTGATTGCCTACAACACCAAAGAAACTGCCGTCAGACAGTTTCTTCCACCGAAAGCATTGTCCGCATTCCAATGTATTTTTTAGTGAAAAACCATCAGTTTGATATTTAAAATCCATTTTTATCTCCCAAATTATAACCATTTGTTGCAACAAAAAGCGTCGGCACTTTGTGCCGTCTTAGCCGCATGTTATAGCGAGCAGTGTTTCAATGTTCTCAAAATCATATCGTGCTTTTGAAGTTATTATAACATAAATATTTCGGAAGATAAACCGTTTTTATTTACCATCTTTGAAAACCAGAAAGGATGTCAATATGCAAGACAGTATCTACACCATTCCCGTATCCGAAGTCTTTGACCCGAAATGCGGCTGCCCGATCTGCGCCATGCGCAATATGCTGGAAAACCGGTGTATTGAATACATTATGGGCGCAGCAATGATGGAGCCGGATGTCCGAATCGAAACCAACAAAACCGGCTTTTGCAAAGAACACTTCGATAAAATGCTGAAGGCACGGAATCGGCTGTCTTTGGCTTTGATGCTGGAATCCCATCTTGCCGAGGTCAGAGAAAAAATCATGGATGCCAAATCGCTAAACAATTTGTTGGATAAATCTTCAAAAGCAAAAAAGGTGTCTAAAATAAACAATAGCTGTTATGTTTGCGATAAAATTGATTGGGCGATGGAGCGCATGCTGGGAACCATTTACCGGCTGTATGAAAACGAACGAAGCTTTCGAGATTTATTTGCCTCGCAGGAATTT
>CAUHFD010000134.1 GCA_959605275.1 uncultured Eubacteriales bacterium
CATCAAGAAATGTCTAAACCAAGAAAAATACGAAATTTCGCATTTTTCTTGGTTTATATGGCGATTAGCCGTTTGAACAAATCAAATGTTTGATTTGTTCCGCAGACATTATTTATAACAGTATTTTATAAAGAAAGGAGTGCCCCACACCCTTTTCTTTCTCTGCTTCTATGCTGTTCGACAATAACGGAAGCTGAAATCTTGAGCAAACACTTCTGCTTATTCAAAACGCACACAAGTTAAGGAAGGAATCGTTATAAAAATGGAAGAAAAAAAAACACCGTTGGTCGCTAAAATCACGATTATCGTTTTAAGCATAAGCTGTATTTTGCTTTCTGCCGCCCTTGCCATTCTGTATTTATCTACCAGATTGGATAAAAACAAATCGGTTGCCGCCATTACGCAGCTGGAAACAAATTTAGATGAAAAACAAAGCATTATTGACAATGAAACCATCTCTATCGAAACTTTCAAAAATCACGCACAGCAATACGGTGCAAGTATCCCTTTTCTGCAAAGTTTTTTTGATGACGTGATTGTCTATAAAAACAAACAAGGTATTGTTTACCAACCGATTGACGACAGTCTTCCGAAAAACACATATGATTTCAGCATGCTCACCTATAAAAACAGTCAAATTCAATACGATGACAATAGCGGTGTCGTTGGACTGAAAGGAATCGACGTTTCCAAATATCAGGGCAAAATTGATTGGCAGGCAGTCAAAGAAGATGGTGTTTCCTACGCATTTATTCGTGCCGGACACCGCGGATATGCCGAAGCAGGACAAATTGCGCAGGACCCCTATCTTACCGCCAATTTAACCGGCGCATCCAAAGCCGGTGTGGATGTCGGCGTATACTTCTTCTCCCAGGCAATTACCAAAGAGGAAGCCATCGAAGAAGCGGATTTTGTTTTAAACGCAGTGAAAGGGTATACTGTTCGATATCCAATCGTCTTTGACATGGAAGAAATCACCACGGAGGGTGCGCGTACAGCCAATCTTACCGCTGCTCAAATCACTGATTTAACCATTGCCTTCTGCGAACGAATCAAATCCGCCGGATATACACCGATGATTTACGGCAATGTGAAATGGATGATGGAACATGTAGAACTATCCAGATTGACCGCATATCAAAAATGGTTTGCTCAATATTATAATAAACCGTTTTTCCCCTATGAGTTCCAAATATGGCAGTATACCAACAAAGGCAAGGTGAATGGTATTACAGGTGAAGTAGATCTGAATTTATGTTTTGTAAATTATAATGATCTGCCTGTCCAATAAAATAATTTTGCGGGTTAATCCGATTCTTTACTGCTTTGCCCGATATCGTTACAACCGAAAAAATGCCTCGCCGTCATTGCTTTATCACTATTCGGTGAGCATTTCAATAAATTCAAGCGATTTCCAAAGACAGAATAAAAAGGAGAAATACTATTATGCAGTATCAAATCATAGGAGAACCTTTGTCCGCTGTAATCTGTAATGTGGAAGCCGGTGAAACTCTAATCACCGAACGTGGCTCTATGAGCTGGATGACGCCGAACATGCAGATGGAAACCACTTCAAACGGCGGTTTCGGAAAAGCCATCGGACGAATGTTTGCCGGAGAAGCGTTATTCCAAAACCGTTATACCGCACAGGGCGGCCCCGGGCAAATTACCTTTGCCTCCAGCTTTCCTGGATCTATCAAGGTATTTAATATCTCTCCCGGCAATGAAATGGTTGTGCAAAAAAGCGGATTTCTAGCCAGCGAAGCCGGCGTGGAATTATCAGTGTTCTTTCAGAAAAAATTAGGAGCAGGATTTTTTGGCGGAGAAGGCTTTATCATGCAAAAGCTTTCCGGAAACGGTATTGCCTTTGTGGAAATAGACGGTCACGCCTGTGAATATGAACTGGCAGCCGGTCAGTCCATGGTGGTAGACACCGGATATTTAGCCGCCATGACTGCTTCCTGCTCCATCGAAATTGTATCGGTACCCGGTCTGAAAAATAAACTTTTGGGAGGGGAAGGATTCTTTAACACCGTGGTAAAAGGTCCTGGGCGAATTATTTTACAAACAATGCCGATCAGTGCTGTCGCCGGTTCTCTTAGTCCCTTTTTTCCAAGCTCCAAATAAATGTGTATATCTGCAAAAAACCAACCCGTCAGTGAATTTGACGGGTTGGTTTTTTCTATCTTTTTATGTGCTTAAAAAACATTCTCGCTTTTGTACCGTACCGAAAGGAAACTGCCAAAAGTTACTGTTGCCTTCATCAGCAGGATATGACATGATTGAAAGAAATCATTTATTCAATTTCCAAATGCCGTCCGGTATCCGCCGGTGTTTCTTTTTTCGGCAACGTCAATTTCAAAACACCTTGATCATATTTTGCTTTGATCGCATTCTCATCAACGCCGGAAATATCAAATTGCCTGCAATAAGAGCCATATGAACGTTCACAGCGTACATATTTATTTTTCTTATCTTTTTCCTCATGCTCGGAATGCCGCTCAGCGCGAATTGTCAAAATATTGTTGCCGATATCCAACTTGATATCTTTTTTATCAAATCCGGGCAAATCCGCCTCCAGAACGTATTCCTTGCCATTATCTACAATATCAGTTTTGAATTCGGACAACATTCCGTTTTCAAAAGACAAAAATGGAAAATCAAAAAATTCTTTTTCAAAATTCTGCATTTCACGGAAAGGATCATAACCTTCCATTGAATGTCTACGATTATAAGGTCTTAAGTCAAACATATAAATTACCCCCGATTACATAATTTTATTATATGATATATAATCCGGTTGCATGTTATCGCGTTCGATTGGGATTATTAAGGTCATCGGACGTCTATGATCTCCACATTTTTACCACCCTCTGTTTTTATCTGTTGATCTTTTCCTTTCAACACTTATTATTTTAATCATCAATTACGATTTTTGTGTTATATCTTTTTTAAAAAAATATTAAATTTAGCACTCTACATACGAGAGTGCTAAATTGGCAACAAATCACTTCAACATGGTCTCCCAACCGAAGATCTCATCTATTGATTATTTTCATAATTCAGTTTCCATCCAAAATCTCCGTGATAAATCATCTGTTTTGTCATACCACCGTCGACACAAATGTTTTCACCGGTGATGAATCCAGCTTTATCCGAACAAAGAAATAAGACTGCATTGGCAACATCAAGTGGATTTCCTACTCTTCCAACAGGATGTTGTACGGCATCCGCTCCGCGATATTCAGTAAAATCTGTATCTATCCACCCCGGAGAAACCGAATTTACCCGCACCTTTCCTGAAAGGCTGACCGCCAATGCATGAGTTAACGCCGCTATACCGCCCTTCGCAGCAGTATAACTCTCGGTATTGGGCTGGCTCATTCTATCACGAGAAGAAGAAATATTAACGATACAGCCGCCCGATGCAAAATAATCCCGAAACAACTTAGCCAGCATATAAGGAGCGCTCACGCCAACCCGAAGCGCATAATTAAAATCATCAAAGGAACAATTATCGATTCCGCCTTTGGACAACATTGCATTATTGATTAAAAAATCAATATGACCGTAATCGGAGATCACCTTTTGTACAAATGCAGAAATTACGTTTTCTTCGGCGATATCACCAGTAAAATAATCGTTTGGAGTCTTATCAATGATACATACAATGGCTCCGTTTTTCTGAAACTCTTCCGCAATCGTTTTGCCGATTCCCCTTGCACCGCCCGTAATAACGGCAACTTTATTCTGAAACATCTAATCCATCCCCGCCTTTCCATAGCATCCTTTTGATTGATCTACCATAATCGCAAAAGCAGGTCACGAAGCGAAGCGACCTGCTTTTTAGGAACAACCAACTTATTTATGATATAATTTCTTAGTTTGATATTTTGGCTCGCAAGTCAGATTCATTCCCAATTTACGGAAAGTTACCTCATCCACCTGTGATAGAATAACCGAAGAATGTGCTTCACATCCGTGAAGCTTCTCCAACTGTTTCATCGCTAATTCGGCAACCGGATTAGTTGCGGCGCTAATCGTCAACGCAATCAGAATTTCATCGGTATGCAATCTCGGATTGTGATTCCCCAAATGATCGGTTTTTAAATGCTGAATCGGCTCAATGATAGTGGGAGAAATCAGATGCATATCATGGTTAATGCCTCCCAAATATTTCAAGGCATTGAGCAATGCTGCGGACGATGCACCCAGCAAAGAGGATGTCTTTCCGGTAACAATTTTGCCGTCTGAAAGTTGTATTGCAGCAGCCGGCATGCCGGTTTGCTCTGCTCGCTCCACCGCCGCAGATGCAACCTTGCGATCCGCCGTACTGATACCTGCCTGATTCATCAACAATTCGATTTTATAGACTGCTTCTGCGTTCAGCCGCCCTTGACGCTGCTCGCACAAAGACTGATAATACCGCCGGATAATCTCCTGTTTAGACGCCTCACATACCACTGCGTCATCTACGATGCAATTGCCCGCCATGTTGACACCCATATCAGTAGGAGAATGATATGGGCTTTTTCCGGTGATTTTTTCGAAAATAGTATTCAATATCGGAAACACTTCTACATCCCGGTTGTAGTTAACCGTCGTTTTTCCATAGGCTTCCAGATGGAAAGGGTCTATCATATTGACATCATTTAAATCCGCAGTAGCCGCTTCATATGCCAAATTAACCGGATGTTTCAGCGGAAGATTCCAAATAGGGAAAGTTTCAAATTTCGCATATCCTGATTTGATGCCGCGTTTGTACTCATGATATAACTGCGACAAACAGGTTGCCATTTTACCGCTCCCCGGTCCGGGTGCCGTCACTACTACAAGCGGTCTGCTGGTTTCAATATACTCGTTTTTTCCATACCCATCATCACTGACAATCAGCGGGATGTTACCGGGATATCCCGCAATGGGATAATGCAGATATACTTTTATATTCAAGCTTTCCAAGCGCTGCTTAAAGTTATCGACCACTGTTTGACCGTTATATTGTGCAATAACCACACTGCCGACATACAAATCACTGTCCCGAAACGCGTCAATCAGCCGAAGAACATCTAAATCATAAGTAATTCCCAAATCCCCACGAATCTTATTCTTTTCGATATCGGTCGCATTAATCACGATTACAATTTCCGCATGTTCAGAAAGCTGCAAAAGCATTTTTATCTTGCTGTCGGGTGCAAATCCGGGAAGGACACGGGAGGCATGATAATCATCAAATAATTTACCTCCGAACTCCAAATATAGCTTGTTGTCAAACTGTTCAATCCGTCTTAAAATCTGTTCGGACTGCATTTTCAAATATTTGTCATTATCAAATCCTATTGCCATCATGTTTTTTCCTTTCCGGTTATTTTTATCTCTATCTTATTTATTATAAAGTTTTTTGAATCGTATTACAACTACATTTTTCATTTTTCTTTTATTTTTTGCCGAATAATGAAAGAAATACAAATTTTGAACGCAAAAGGACGGAAAGACTGTAAAAATAACAAACAGTTGTCCATCCGATAAGACAAAGATTCCGTCCATTAAAAAATCAAGACGCATTTGTTAACAAGGTCACTGCCAACACAGCAATCAATATACCAAACAGGATTGCACTTCCTACTGTCAGTTTTCGGAAAGAGATAATATTCTCTATCCGCACCTTAATTTTCGCACCACCCAAAGAAGCTGAAAATGCAGGCGCAAAAATCAATTTGCTTTCCTCACAACAAACCAATGCAGAGGCATATGCTTTCTTATTTTTGTTTCCGATTTTCCGCAATACTGCTTCATCACAGGCGAGTTCCACATCATGAAGATACATTTTAAGCATAATCCACGCCAGCGGATTAAACCAATGTATACAAGTTATTGTAATTGCAGCCAAACGAGTCAAATTATCGTACCGCCGTCGATGGGCATTTTCATGCTCTTCAACATACAAAAGAAGCTCTTTTGGAAAATCGCGTGGAATCATGATTTTAGGTCTCACTACTCCATATAAAGCCGGAGAAGTAATTTTATCCGATACATACACATTTCCATGCAGCCAGGTAGCTGTCCGTAATTCCGATTTAGTAATAAAATACAGGAGCGCAAAGGTCAACAACCCAGCTGTTAAAACAACCATCCAAATAATTGAACCAATAAAGAATATTTTTTCAAGCCATTCTGATTTGAATATAAATGTTGTCTGACCTCCTAAAAGTGAATCAGTTGGAGTTGACTCCCCATAATTATTTACTGCCATAATGTAGTTTGTATAGGATAGCGGCGGAAGATATTCCGGTGCAGAATAAACCGGAACTGATTTCGTCGCAAATTCCGCAATCAGATTCAACACACTATATTTACTTGGAAAGCCAAACGGAACAGCCATTCGTATGAACGGCAGAAGCCACAAAACACAAATATATCGATGTGGTAATCGTTTCACTTTCCGCAGCGGCATGACAATAAGTCCCGTCAGGGATCCCGCTATACTCATGTTGAGAATCCAATAGAACGTTTCCGCCATCATATCTTTTCAATCAACCTTTTCAACTCATCAATTTCTTCCGGAGATAGCGCAGTGTCCTCCAGCAAAGAAGAAAACAACGCCTTCTTCGAGCCGTTATATAACTTTTTAATTAATGTTTCAGTCTCTGTCTGCCGTACTTCTTCTTTTCCAACGAGAGAGGTACAAAGGAATCCCGGTTCGCTCCGCTTGACTGCTTGTTTATCTACTAATTTTTTTAATACGGTATATGTGGTATTTTTGTTCCATCCAAGTTTGTCCGCAGCTGTTAAACTAAGTTGCTTTGCTTTTACCGGTTCAGAAGCCCAAACAAGTTCCATTAATTTCAGCTCACTATCAAACAATTTCATCGTTATCTCAACCCCAATAGACTATTCTACTCGTCTATCGTATCATATTCATTTTTTCTTGTCAAGAAGGATACAAAAAAACGCTGATGCAATTGCATCAGCGTTTTTATCACCAGCTATTTCAATTATGCATTGATTGCAGTAACAACACCGGAACCAACGGTACGTCCGCCTTCACGAATAGCGAAACGGAGACCTTCTTCAATAGCGATAGGAGTAATCAGCTCAACAGAGATGGTTACGTTATCGCCAGGCATACACATTTCTGTGCCTTCCGGAAGTTTGATAATACCGGTAACGTCAGTTGTTCTGAAATAGAACTGCGGACGATAGTTATCAAAGAACGGTGTATGACGGCCGCCTTCTTCTTTTTTCAGGATATAAACCTGACCGGAAAATTTGGTATGCGGATGAATGGAACCGGGTTTGCAGAGAACCTGACCACGTTCGATATCGGTACGCTGTACACCACGGAGCAGAGCGCCGATATTGTCGCCGGCTTCAGCATAGTCCAAAATTTTACGGAACATTTCGATACCGGTAACAACTGTTTTCATTTTCTCGTCTTTCAAGCCAACGATTTCAACTTCATCACTGGTCTTGAGCTGACCTCTCTCAACTCTACCGGTAGCAACAGTACCACGACCGGTAATGGTGAATACGTCCTCAACAGGCATCAAGAAAGGCAGATCAGCTTTTCTTTCAGGAGTCGGGATATATTTGTCAACAGCATCCATTAATTCCAAAATCGGAGCATAAGCCGGATCGCTCAGATCATCCGGAGCTTCCAGAGCTTTGAGAGCAGAACCTTTGATGATCGGAATATCATCGCCGGGGAAGTCGTAGCTGGACAGCAAATCACGGATTTCCATTTCAACGAGCTCTAACAATTCCGGATCGTCAACCTGATCCGCTTTGTTCATGAATACTACGATATAAGGAACGCCAACCTGACGAGCAAGCAGGATGTGCTCACGAGTCTGAGCCATCGGTCCGTCAGAAGCAGCAACAACAAGGATTGCGCCGTCCATCTGAGCAGCACCGGTGATCATGTTCTTAACATAGTCAGCGTGGCCGGGGCAGTCAACGTGAGC
>CAUHFD010000135.1 GCA_959605275.1 uncultured Eubacteriales bacterium
TATGTTATCATCGGGCGCAGAGTATACCAGGAGAAAGGAAGGTAAAGAAATGAATCGAATTGCCGCCGCAAGCGCACAAAAAGCCGCCGCAATGCTGCAAATAGGTACGCGCAAAGTAAAAAACGGTATTGCCCGCAGTCATATTCTGACCTATTTTTTGCTGATATGTTTATCTTTTCTGTTTCTTTATCCCTTTTTATTTTTACTGATCACTTCGGTAAAATCTCCGGCAGATTTACAGGATATCACAGTCAACTGGGTGCCGACAACGCTGTATTTCAAAAATTATGCCGTTGCTTATGAATATCTTTATTATTTTAAATTTTTAAAAAACTCTCTGGTTGTCACCACATTGTCTGTATTGGGAAACTTGATTTCTTCTTCGATGATTGCTTATGGATTTTCTCGCTATCATTTTCGGGGGAGAAACCTGCTGTTTATGCTGGTGATTTTAACCGTTATCATTCCGGTTCAGACAATTATCATCCCTATGAGTATACAATATTCCAATCTAGGCTGGGCAAACACTCTGCTGCCGTTAATTGTGCCAAACTTTTTCGGCTTCGGATTGCGTGGCGGACTGTATATTTTCATATTTCGCCAGTTTTACATCGGTCTGCCGCTGGAATTGGAAGAAGCTGCGCAAATCGACGGATGCGGAGCTGCTCGTACCTATATTAGAATTATTCTTCCCAACGCCAAACCCGCCATTGTTGTCAATCTGATTTTATCGATGGTATGGCATTGGAATGATTATTATGAGCCTATTTTCTACATTACTTCTTCGGATAAGCGTTTGTTGCCGCAGCTTTTAACCAGCATTGTACATAATATCAACAACAGTGCCGGTGCTGCTGAAATTGCCAATCAGGAAGTGGTGTTCACCTTGGGCGTCTTGATGGCCGGCGCTGTACTGGTATTGATGCCAATCGTTCTGGTTTTCTTCTTGCTGCAAAAACAGTTTATGGAAGGCGTAGAACGAACCGGTTTGGTGGGCTGATTTTCAGAGCAACAATACAACTGCAAAAGGATGAATGTTATCATGAAAAAACGAATTTATTATTTTTCCGGTACCCATTGGGATCGGGAATGGTATATTACTTTTCAAGAATTTCGGCTGAAACTGGTTTCTTTAGTAGATCATTTATTGGATTTGTTGGAAAAAGATTCAGATTTCGGCGTGTTCCATTTTGACGGACAAACCATTGTACTGGAAGATTATCTGGAAATCCGTCCCGAAAATCGTAACCGGCTGGAAAAACAAATTCAAAGCGGACGTATTCTGATCGGTCCTTGGTATTGTATGCCGGATGAGTTTTTAGCATCCGGAGAATCGATCATCCGCAATTTTATTGCAGGACAAGAAATCTGCCGGAGTTTCGGAACAGAGCCATGGAAAGTAGGATATGTTCCTGATATTTTCGGGCATATCGCGCAGCTTCCGCAAATTCTGAAAGGCATCGGAACGGAATGCTGTATGCTGGCACGGGGCATCGATGAAAACGCACCTACTTTTTTCCGCTGGCAAGCACCGTCCGGAGATGAAGTGATTACTTACCGTTTTCCCAGGGAGGAGGGGTATGGTTCTTTTTGCCTTCAGGTAACCGGGCGACTGACATCAGGAGCAGAACGTTCCGCAGACAGTGCTGATTTTTGTTCTGCCGCACTGGCATATCTGAATCGAGAATTGTCCAGAACCAATGCGCCGGCGGTAATAGCAGCCGATGCAATGGATCACGAACCGGCACATCGGTATACATCAGCCTATGTTCAAAAGCTAAGAGAATTATTTCCGGACTGCGAAGTTTATCACACGGATATTCGGCAGATGTTTGAAGCAATCAAGCCGTTTTCAGCAGATTTCCCCTGCATTTCAGGAGAACTGGCGCATACTTCTAAAGACGGTGGAATGCCGCTGATCACCCACACACTTTCCAGTCGCATTTCCTTAAAGCAGCGCAATAATCGTTGTGAAGTTCTGTTGGAAAAACAACTGGAGCCGATTTTGGTATATGCTCGAACCAAAGGCATCGTTTTTCCGGACAAATTTCGGAAAACTGCATGGAAGCATTTGCTGCAAAACCATCCCCATGACTCGATTTGCGGGTGCTCTCGTGATATTGTCCATCAAGATATGCAGTATCGATTTTCTCAGACTGAAACCATCAGCAAGGCACTTTTAACCGAAATATGGGATCAGCTGGTCGGAAAACGATATGTGATCGGAGCGGACGGAGGCTTTATCAATTTGTTCAATCCTTCTCCGACAGTCAGACAGGAAACCATAGAGGTTACCGTTCCGTTCAAGCGGAATTTCCCAAAATATAAAGAACCGTTTGGCTATGAGGAAATCAATCGTTTTCGTATTTTTACCCAACAAGGAGAAGAAGTTTATTATACCATCAAACATATGGAAACGAATAAAGTATTTCTTCTATACGGCGAAACATGGGAAAAAGTCGATTATTATACGGTGGTTTTGGAAACAGAGCTTCAGCCGTTTGGATTCACTGCCTTAAAAGTATTGCCTGATGACAGACCGGTTCGCTTTTTCGGAGATGCTTTATATCATAATGGCAGATTAGAGAACAATCAGTTATCCATTGATGTCAATCCGGACGGAACGGTCAACCTTTTTGATAAAAACACCAAACGGAGATATGAAAATTTATTAGGTATATGGGATGATGCTGAAATCGGAGACGGATGGAACAGCGTTCAGCCAAAATCAGCTTCGGTGATCACTTCCGGTACGCTGAAAGGCGTTGAAGTCCTGACGAATTCTCCGTATTACGCAGAAATTTGTTTGCATCGGGAATACATCGTGCCGCAAAATATTCTTCATACGGACAGGGGATTCCAGCGCAGCACAACGAATGTTTTGCTTCCTGTGGATGTTAAATTGTCGCTTAGTTTAAACAGCCGAGCAATCAATGTTTGCATTGATATAGACAACAAAGCGTCAGATCACAGAATGCGATTGGTACTGCCGACCGGATGCGATACCAATGAATACCAAACCAATCAGTCGTTTACTTTTTTAAACCGAAAGGTACGGTTAGACAAAAAAACGGAAAATTGGATTGAGGCAGAACGGATGGAAAAAAATATGCGAGGCATTGCTTGTCAAAAAGATTCTAATGGCAACGGCCTTGCGTTTATCGGAAAATACGGGTTTTATGAATGTGCAGCGGAAAACGATAATATTATTATTACATTATTTCGCAGCTTCGGTAAAGTATATTACGACGACAATCTGATCGATTCTCAAGAACGGGGCGCTCATAGTTTTTACTTTACCTTGGTTCCTGTGTCAGCCGAGATAGGACTCGTCGATTTACAGAAAAAGCAGGATATATTGCAAACAGAGATTGTCGCTGTTTGCAATAACCAGCCAATGTCAGATTCTTTGCTGTCTATTCAGGGCGAGGTGTGCATTAGCGCGATAAAACCGGCCGAAGACAACAGCAATGCTATGATTGTACGTGTTTTTAACCCGTCAGAAAAATCGGCAAACGCTCAGCTTCAAATAGGTTTGCCGACTCAATCAGCGGCATATTGTGATCTGTTGGAAAATGTCCAAACAGCCTGCCCGATGACAGATAATGTGATATCTTTGAGACTGCTTCCCAGTCAAATTCAAACACTTAAAATTCAACTATTGTAGAAAATCATAAGGATGAGGGTTTGTATGCTTATTTCATCAACACAAAATCAAATGTTTCACTTGTCAATCCTAAGACAACCGGACTTTGTCTATGCCGAAACCGAAAAAGGATTGCTGGCATTGGTCCCCGGTTCGGAAGAATTTAGATTGCAGGATGTATCGGTAATCTGCCGTACACGCAAAGACAGCCTTACTGTTGAATTGCAGGCTGAGCAATCACTCGTTCGGTTTGTAACTTTGAGATGGTCTATGACCATCCCAAAAAATGTTCGCATTATGGGAGATGCTTTAGAACGCAGCTATGGTGATTTAGAATGGCGAGGAATGGTACCGGAACGCTATTTCCCATGGTATTTCCTAATGACCAATCACTTACATACAGTGGGATGCGGCGTAAAAACGGCTCCTAACGCTCTGTGCTATTGGCAGATAGATGATATCGGTATTACATTATGCTTGGATGTGCGCAGTGGAGATGTTGGGGTTGACTTGAGCGGCAGATGTTTGGAAGCGGCAGAAATAGTAACGGAAGAATGCGATGGAATACGACCATACGAAACTGCAGTCAAACTGTGCCAAAAAATGTGCCGGCACGCTGTTTTACCTGCTAAGCCGGTGTATGGTATCAATGACTGGTATTATGCTTACGGAATCAGCTCCCGTACAAGTATTTTGCGGGACACAAGCTTATTAATGTCTCTTTCTCCTAATGGCGACAACCCGCCTTATTCAGTCGTAGATGACGGATGGCAGCAATTCTATGCACCGGGAATGGATAATGACGGAGGTCCCTGGTTAAAGGCAAATGAACGTTTTTCAGATATGGAAAAACTAGCACAGGATATTAAAAAGCTAGGTGCGATTCCGGGCATATGGTTCCGTCCGCTTTTGCATCGGGGACAGGATTTGCCAGAAGAAATGTATCTGAAAAATCGCAATGGCCGATTGGATATATCCCATCCGGAAGTGTTATCTAAAATTGCCGAAGACATCCATCGTTTTAATCAATGGGGATACCGGTTGATCAAATACGATTTTACGACATATGATATTTTCGAAAAATGGGGATTTCATCTTTCTCCCAGGGCATCATTCAACGGTCTGCGCTTTCAGGACAACACCAGAACCAGCGCGGAGCTCATTCGTAAACTATATGAAACCATTTATCATGCAGCTACTCCCGATACTATCATTTTGGGTTGCAACTGCATTGGTCATTTAGGAGTCGGAACCATGCACGTTTATCGTACCGGCGATGATACCAGCGGTAAAAACTGGGAGCGCACCAGAAAAATGGGAGTAAATACACTGGCTTTTCGCTTGCCACAGCATAATATTTTTTATGCGGTAGATGCTGATTGTATCGGTATGACCGGAAACATCCCGTGGAAGTTAAATAAAGAATGGCTTCGTCTATTACAGAACAGCGGAACGCCTCTTTTTGTGTCAGTGGATTCTAATACCATTACCGATGAGCAACAAGAAGATCTACGCGCCGCTTATAAACAGGCGTCTAAACAAACGGATTCGCTGGAACCGGTCGATTGGCTTCATACTACTTGTCCGACAACATGGCTGGTTAATGGTATTGCAACTCAATTCAACTGGTTTGAAAACACCGGTCTTTCTATTACATCTCCGTGTGAATAATATTATACTTGATCGGGAATCTGCATTTGGTTAAGTCGTTATATGATATCTATGCACGATAGAAAGATTGATTATCCAGCTTTAGAAAAGCTTATGGGCTGATATGGATGATGCGGGAATTTTTCAGACTAATAATTAATCCTCACAAGACAATTCATAAGCAACGATAGCAAAATCCGAGCGCTTTGGAACAAGCCCAGCAAAAACGGACAATAGAACAAACCACACCTTATGCCCCCTTATGGTAGAATATAATAAAAGTTTGCCACCTCGCTTATGGGCAGAAACAAATCCTTATCTGTGATGTTCATTACCTTGATTCGGTTTTCGGCATTAAGCTCAAACATTCCGGCATTTGAGGAATAGTACGCCATGCATTTAAGGTCGGGATTTATTAGCTGAATAAGTCTATCCGCATGGCTCTTTGCCATAGAGGATATAAGCTCGTCGGCATTATCGGCGCAGTCCACGATCACATAGTTTGCGAGTTCACGAAGCAAAGAGAAAAGGTTCAGTATCTTATCTTCGGTTGGGCGGGGATAGGTATAGCCGTTTTCTCCGGCTTTATATCCGAGAAATCCGAAGTTTTCCATTGATTTTACATGGTTCATCTGTCTCAGCACATCCTCGCGGTAAATGTCCGTGCGGTCCATTGCTTTACCTACGGAATACAGCTCTCCCTCCTTGCAGCTTGGAAAGATAAAAGCAAGGCACGGTACATTTAGGTCAGGGGAAAGAAAGATAACCGAATCTTTCTTTGCATAATAGATTTCCTCCGCAATTTTCAGTACGGCGGTTGTTTTCCCACTGCCGGGAGAACCGCAAACGGCAATCATCTTACCCATTGTTGCCACCTCCTGCAAAGAAAGCGTCCTGCTTTTCGAGGAACTTATTTGCCGTGTCATTATCTCCACGGTAAACAAGTGCCGCTTGGAGCGTAATGTCCGCTTCATACTTTGCAAGGAGCTTTGCCTGTTCGATATTACAAAGCACGGTAATGGTGCTCGGAATTTCATAGCTGCCGTCCTCATTTTTTACGATAGAGTCCTGATCGATACCGCCTGCGGTAGTGGTCGTAATGACTTTCATATACTTAAACTCTCCGGGAATGGTGGAAGTGCCTGCGTTTTTATCTACGGCGATAAGCGAAATGATATCTCCGTTCTGAAGCTTGCCCGAAAGTCCTGCCGCAAAGGCATCGATGGTAACACTGACGGCAACCTTACTGCCGTTAAGAGATGCGAAAACATCTTCGGCGCTGTTGGCGTCACCTGAAAGTTTTACTTTGGTCAGAATATCTCCGGCATAGAGATTGGAGGACGCGTATTTGCCGACCACATCGGCGGTCTTTACATACACGCCCTGCGGCATAGCGTCGGAATTTACCTTTACGATTTCAACCTGTTCCTCGGTGATCTTCGCGCCCCTGCCGACATCCTGCTTGAGCCGAACCACTGAGATGGTATCACTTGTCAGCCGGTTTACAAGGGGAGCGACGAGAAAGGTCATAGCAACCGAAAGGATCATACAGACAATACCGATAATTGTTCTGTTCTTCATATTGAACCTCCTGTTTCTACATAAAATATGCCGCCATAAACCCGGCGGCAAGGTACGGAATCAAAGGGAATCCCTCTGTTTTCTTTTTTCTGTTTTTAATGATGTTTACAATAATTGAGGCGATAAGTCCGAGCATTAATCCGGCAAAGCCCTGCTTGATTCCGAGCAGAAAAGCACAGGCAGCGGAAAACTTTATATCCGCACCGCCGATTTGACTTTTGGTTATAACTGTTGTTATGAGCATAATACCGCCCACAAGGAGAGCTGACAAAAGCATACCGGGCAGAGCCGCCATATCCGTTCCGATAAACGCTGCAATCACGATCATTATATGGATGAAATTATCGCACTCCCGCGTTTTTATGTCCTCATACGAGGAGAATACGAGGAGGAGGCAGAATATACATCCCTTGACCGCAGTTGCAGCACATCCAAAAAAACAGAACAGCATAAGGGTTATAAATGCCGTAATACCGACAAAAAAAGCGTTGCTTTTTTCTTGCTGCCTTTATATGCTTCGGCAGCATACCGGCTGACAAAAACAGCAGTCAGCATAGCCATAAAAAGCAGTACAAAGCCGCTTATAAGGACAACCGGGTTTTCTGTAAGCTTCGGCACATCATACGGCATAATAGGTCGAATCATCAAATGCACTACATACGCCCCTTTCAAAGAAGAATAGGCGGAGGGGTGCCGACTTTGACACCCCTCCGTCCGTGTTTAGCCTGCGTAGTTGAAAAGTCCCTGAATCTTGGTGGTCACGGTGGGCATGATGGTGCCGTTAAACAGCAAATACAGCCCGCCGAGCAGAAGCGCGCCAATAACAACGGCGATCAGGATTTTTACGCCGGAATCGACATAGCCCTCAGCCTTCTTGCAAGCGGCGGTTGCTTTAGCAGTCGCAACCATGGAATTAACCTTGTTTCTGATTTTCTTAAACATAGGCTCAATGTCAATAGTTGGGGTAAAGAAATAAAAGAGAAACGATGAGATGAG
>CAUHFD010000136.1 GCA_959605275.1 uncultured Eubacteriales bacterium
CATATCCGTTTGCATCATTGTTAAAAATAATAGTCCAAACATACACCGCGCCGCCGGTCAGAGAGGGCGCATAAAACACCAGCGTCAGCAAAGCCCGCAATTTTGGCGGCAATTCGTTAATAATCCAAGCAAACAATAAACTCAGCAAATATCCTGCCGGTCCGGTGATCACCGCAAAAATAAGGGTGTTTTTCAGACCGATTTGGAATACATCGTCTTTCAAAAAGAGGTTGAGATAATTTTCCAAACCGATAAATTTTGCCGGTTCCAAAACGTTAAAATAGGTAAAACTCAAACAGATCGCCAAAACCACCGGTACGATGGTAAACAGGGTAAACACCAGAAGATACGGCGCCATGAAAATATAATTATTCCGGTTTTTCAAGATCTGCTTACCAAGTGAGTTTTTTTGCTTCATTATCTCCGCCTCCCTTCTAATCCATGTTAAACTCTTTTCTTTTTTTGGTAATTTCTTCATTGATCCGCTCGGTATGATCCAGCAGAGCTTCCCTGGCGTTTTCTCCGTCACGCACCGTAGCACGTACGGCAAAGCTGATTTCGCGGTCTTTCAGATATCCGCCGGGCACTTCCGGTACGCCGACGACCCATTCCCGCTGCGCGTCCAGCACCTCCAGTTCACTCTTGAGCCAAGGCAACCGATGCAGTGCTTCCGTATTTGCTGCGGCATATCTGGAAGCAACACCCATAATCGTTTCCAGCTCTCTGCCGTAATTGGTCTGAACATCGGCAGAGGACCACCATTTTAAGAATTCCCATCCGGCTTGCGGATTTTTCACCTGCGCAAGCATCATGGTACAGGTGCCGTTTCCTGCGGCCGAACGATTGATTGTTCCGTTTTCATCCTTGATGCCCGGAATCACTGTAAAATCCCACAACCCCTTAATCTCGGGCGCTGACACTGAAAGAGTGTTATACATCGTATAATCGGCGATTCCGATCGGCTTGTCACCCATACGAAAACGAGTTGCGAAATCATAGGTATATTCCAAACTGTAAGTGGTATAAAAAGACGTATAATATTCGAACGCGTTAATGCCAACCTCCGAATCGATCGCAACCGCCTTTGCATCTTCGGTAAAGAAAGAACCACCCATTTGATACAAAAACGTACCATAACCCGATAAATCCAAAGCCGTACTGCCGGAAGCATAGGCAGGGAGCGCAAAGGACATATTGTTTTTTTGGAGCACACTCAACATGTCGATTACATTATCCCATGTCTGGGGTACTTCCAGCCCAAGTTCTTTCAGAATATCGGTGCGATAAAACAGCAAAGGAAATGTTTGCGTTTCAGGCAATGCATAAATTTTATCGCCGTAAGTATAAGGAACTAAGGCACTCGGCAAAAAGCGTGAAGCGATCTCCTCATAATCGGAAAAGGAGGCTAAATCATAAAGGGAATTTCGAATCGCATAGTTCATTGGATCGCTATTTACCGCAGACAAATACAAATCCGGTCCCTTGTTGGACAGGACCGCCGGAAGCAGTGAGTTCGCCGCAACCAGCTTCAGATTTAAAACAATGCCGGTTGTCTCGGTAAAATCACTGTCCGCCAACTGCTTGATGATTTGAGCCTGATCGCGTCCTGTACCGATCCATGCCGTTACGGTTTGTGCGCCTTCTTGATAGTTGCCGATCGCATCGTACTCACTGATAAAGGAACTGATAAACATTTGCACCGTTGCGTAAAAACTTTTCCACCAACTTGTTGTCGCGCGCGGCACCTCACAATCTGACGGCAGCAGCGCAATATAATCCAATTCCAGCGTCTGCTGCGCCGCAGTGACCAACCAAGAGCTCATGCCGATAATGCAGTTCTGATAATCCACAAAGGTTTTCGGAATACTGTCCGGATCTTCTACCATGCTGTCAATGCGAAAAATCGTTTTTTCTATCACCGAAGTGAAACTGCCGCGAGATCCGGTAATCGTCCGGATCTGCTTTAATATTGTCTGCAATCGGTCTGACTCTGAGGACAACATTTTCATGGCGTCCTTGAGTTCATCCCCCAAATGATAATCCCGGAACTGATCCGGAGTCGTACCGGTGATCATCAAAATCTGCCGATAGACGTAATTTAAGTTGCGGATGCTCGCCTGTACTTCCTGTAAAATTTCAGACATATCGCCTATGGTAACTTCTAATTTCAGTTCATAGGTCTTGCCTGCTTCAAAGTAAAATTCAAAGGCTTCCTCATCATTTCCCAGCACGGTACACTGCCATTGCGCGTTATACACAAACCGCAGATTTTTTGCTTCCGTAAAAGGGACCTGATTATCGATATACAGTTTTCTGGAAACAAAACTGCCCGAGGTTAAGTTCTGCCTTTGCCGTAAAGCAATACGGTATAGCCCGCTTTCAGGCACAGTGATCTTCCAGGATATCCAATCTCCCGGGCTTTTCCAGTTGGAAGAGCCGATGGTGTTTAACCGGATATGATAAGGGTCAAACGGTTCACTGGCAGCAGAAGTTCGATCAGAAATCGGATAAACAGAAGGCGTTGATTTCTGATAAGTATTTTCAGCTTGAATTTTTACAAGCTGATTCCCCGATGCCGCCGTATATCCTTTTTGCTCATATTTCTTTTTGACCTCTGCATAAGAGGGCAAGCTTTCCGCCGGCTTTAAAGTAACCTTTGAAACTGCAAAGCTTTCTCTGATGTAAGAAAAAGTGATAGTATTTTCTCCTGCCGGGAAATAAAAGGAAAACGGTTCTGTATAATAACTGCTGGTTGAGGATAATGCTAAATCCTGATAACACGACGTTTGTGTTTGAAACGGACGAATTTCATTGCCGAAATCATCAAACTCAAATCCGTCATTATAGGTTACCGCATCTTGATATATGCGATTAAACTGGAATAATTGCGCTTCTGAAAAAGGAATCTCTCCGTTAATCTTCAGCTCACGTTCGATATTGTTCGCATCTCCCGCAACGGTATAGTATTCGACGCTGATTATGTAACGGGCCTCTTGCTCCAACCGAAATCGGAAACTGATCGGTGTTTCCCCGTCATCCACGGCACAGGTCTTGTTTTCGTACACAGCCGTATGTGCTCCTGACTCGGGGAATAACTCTATAGTTTCTGTGCCGAATGGGACATTTTGATATTTTTCATCATACTTGTTATAATCAAATTCAGTATCCGCATCAGCATCGGTCAAGAGAAGCTCGGTAACATCTCCGCCGGCAGAAATGGCAGGAGAACCCGCGGAAACCTGCGGAACTTGGAACAGTAAACTCAGTATACATATGACTGCCGTTAATGCATGATATCTGGTATGTTTCAAAATCTGATCTTCCTTTCCCCAATCGATCCCGAACAGTTTCCGCGTTTTATGTTAACTCTGTTTTTTCTTAATGACCAAGAAATAGATTGCCGCCGCAATGCCGCCCAATACCGCAACCACTAAAATAATGATTCCGGCTATCAAGCCCGCGTTGCTTTGCGTGGTTTCTCCGTTTGTATCCGCATCGGACCGGCTCTCATTGCTGTCTGATGTGATCTCTGAAGTAACGCCATCCTGATCCAAATTTGACTCTGCCTCCAGTTCCGAACTTGTTATCACTTCTCCGGACGTATCGATTGGCTGAGACTCTGTATCGGTCGTGCCGGTAGATGCTGACGGCTTATCGGAAGCAGTGCTGACCGTTGTATTACTACTTGCACGACTGGACGCAGAAGTGCTGGCAGTCGAAGAAGTAGCGGGTTTTGAGGTAGTTTCTGCCGGTGTCGGCTCAGTCGGACCGTTCTGCTTCACTGCCAGATCAACGATCTGCACATAATCCATTTTCCATGTCATCGATCCGCCTGCGACAATATCAAACACGATCCAGTCGATCTTGCTGAAATCCACTCTTGCTTTTTCTCCCGTAGTTACTTCACACTCTACTCCGTCTACGCTTGATTTGTAAGATTGACCGGGCGTATAATCTTTTTTCAGATCCACCACCAGATAATTCCAACCGGTTTGGATATTTTCTTTGGTAAACCACATGGAATAATAAATAGAATCATTTCTGGAAAGCGATTTGTCTGCGTCGGAACCCAACCGAACTTTAAAGAAAACATCCTTGGCTGCGCCTTCTGTTCCGATCGCCATTTTACTGACATCGCTGATATAAAACCACATTACAAATCCCGGACGGGAAGCCCCCGATGCATTCACATACCCTTTCCCGTTCCATTTCTTATCCCCGCATATCCACGCTGACATACCGTTATTGGCTGTCAAGGCTTTCTGGAAAAAGCTGCCGTCGCCGACTTTTTTATCTTTCGTATCAATGCCCGCCAAGCCAAGCGGAATGGAGGCGCTGCTGCCGATTCTCTGCTCTTCTTCATGCTGATAATCAATCAGATAATCCGCATCAAAGATATCACCGACTGTTTTGTAATACTGCACTTTTGACGCTCCTGCGCTCACAGACAAGGTGCTTGCAGTAGCCGACAAAACACATGCTACCATAATCAATGCTATTGACTTTTTCAGTATTTTCATTGTATCCATCCCTTTACCGTTAAATTTTCAAAAGTCTGTTCCGCGTACGGAACCTCGTACAAATACAGACCATATCATTCAGAGGAACTGCTTTCGTCTGTTTCCGATGTATAGAAGAATCCTTCAATATATCCATTTACAACACCTTCGATCGTTTGCATTGCCGACTGAGGAGTAAACTCAGAAGAACGAACACAAGCATATATTGATTCGCCCAATACATCTCCGCCTGACATGCCCCAAGATTCATCCGCCACCACTTTTTCGGTGCACAAACGATACATTTCCAACGCGTGCTCGTTGCCGTTAAAAGTATTGTTTAACTGTCCGTCATAATATGCCTCCGCGTCTTCCGAAACGGAACCATACAAAGGCTCTGACAACGCATCAAAAACAACAGCAGCGTTTTTTGCATCCTGTGTATTGTTCGCAAGCATCACCCAAGAACGAAGTTGAGAATCCATGACGATAAAATCATCTGCGTCCGGTCCGATAGGCAGCGGAACGATTCCCCACTCCTGATCCTCTTTAAAGTTTTTATTGATGGACTGGAAATTATCTGCTCCTCCGCTGTAAAAGGCAACCTCCCCCGAATAAAATGTTGTGATCGGATCTTTTCCGCTCGGCATCAACGTAGCATCGGTCGTTTCCAGCTGGTACAAATAGTTCAAGGCATTCTGTGCTTGTTGAGACAACAAAGCAAACTCATATTTGCCTTCTTCATTTTTTTCTATCATGGTGCCGCCGTTTGCAAATATCATCGGCTTTTCAAAGTTGTTTGCGTGCCAGTCAACCGTGGTAATCCCCCACTGGTCGATAGCACCGCCTGACAAACTTTTAGTCACCTTTTTGCAGATCTCCTGAAATTTTGCAAAAGTCCATTGATTGCTTTTTACCAAATCATAAGGGTCCTCACATTTCTCATTTTCCAGCATGGTTTTATTGTAAAAAAGGAAGGATCCCGATGAGATTTGCGGATATTCAAATTGCACGCCGTAAACATTGCCCTCATGAGTATATGCGTTTCTGTGGCTTGCAAAAAATTTCTCTTGCGCCGGATCAAAACCTTCAATGGTATTCAAAGCCATCAATGAGCCGGTCTTTCTCAAAACCTGGTAGCGCGAATAATCCACTTCAATAAAATCTGCAAATTTCTGTCCCGCCATAATCGCCTTATTTACCTGATCGAAAAAGGTTTCTGCATTGATTTCTACTTTTTTGATGGTACAATTATAATCTTTTTCCACCTGCTCATACCATGCGGTTCGTTTGTCTCCGTAATCCGATTCACCGGCCTCCGGATAATTATTCCAATCCCATAACGTTGCCCATGTAAATTCATACCCAGACAAGTCTACTTTTTCTTTTGTGTTCCCTTTGTCACATCCGGAAAAGGACAAGCCGGTCGCCGCTACAACTGCTGCCAAAAATACAGCTGCCATTTTTTTCTTCATTACAATAGCTCCTTTCGTTTTTTATTTAAAGCCAAATTTCATTGGCAAACCAACAAGCAAAATACGCATCAAATAATCGGATTTTCCCTTGTTCCCGTTTACAGACACAAGTCGCAAACAACAAGCCATAAATAAGCAAGTTCAAAAATGAATCAAATTGTGAATCAAATTTAACGATTGTTTTTCGTTTGATTACATCTAAATATTACTACTATTATTCATTATTGTCAAGTACTTTTCGTAATTTTATTATTTTCTGTTTATTAGTTTTATTCCATTCGGTGTATTCTTGATCTTTGCTCAAAATTTAAAAATATATTTGTATTGAAATTTGATTCTAATTTATATCATTAATTTTGTCCATAACAATTGATGAATCAAATTTTCAAAATCACATCCTATTCGTATCTTTTTATTGACAATTCACATCATAAATGTTATGATGAAACCAATAGTATAAAATACAAACGATTTGAGTGACCGAAATGACAGAGAATTCCAAATTTAAATACCAAAGTGTAATGGACTATATTCAACAGTTAATAAACAGCAACTCATATGGAAAAGATACGAAATTGCCAACCGAAGAGCAGATCGCCAAAGAGCTGGGATTAAGCCGTGCAACGATTCAGCGAGCTTTAAAACGGTTAAAGGATGAAGGAATCATTTATCGTGTTCAAGGAAGCGGAACCTTTGCTTCTCCCCCTCGGACATCCGCCAAATCCAACGTTATGATTCCGCTCATTCTCCCAAATCAATTCAACGAAATGCATGGGTTTGATATCATTCGAGGAGCCCAAGCTTATTTAAACGCGCATTCCTGTCATCTGTCTCCTTATTGTCTGAATTCTGCAGGAGAAAAAGAATATCAGGACACGATCAATCAATTGGTGGAATCCGGTGTCCGCTGTATGATGATCATGGTTCCCGATATGCAATATGATAAAAATTTGTTTTTCAATCTTTCCCGACCCAACGTCCATTTTGTATTTTTAGATACATTGCCCGGTTACATGCAGCATGTGAACTTTATCTCCAGCGATCATGAAATGGGCGGATTTTTAGCGGCAGAGCATCTCATTAAATTGGGACATAAAAAAATAGCATTAATTTCCCCCCACAGCGTCAACGTTTCCTATCTTGCCAACCTATCTTTGCGTATTCGCGGCTTTAGTTTCGCCTTGCAGCAACAAAATCTTCCGCTTCCAAAAGAATACTTTTGCTTTTGCGCCGGAGAAGATCAGGTCACAGAAGCGGCAAAGCGATTGGCATCTCTGCCCGATCCTCCGACCGCCATTTTTGTATTAAACGATATCGCTGCCAGCGTGGCGATTCAGGCACTTGAAGCCGAAAGGTTGAAAATTCCCGATGATATTTCCATTATCGGATTCGATGATCTCTCGCTACGAAATCCGATCACCACAGTACGACAAGACTTTTATGCAATCGGTTATTACAGCGCGCAAACAGCATTAGAATTGCTGTCAGAAGAAAATCATCCGATTCAGAATCTATTTATCCCTGTCAGTGTCGTACCTCGTTACTCCACCGCTCCGCCAAAAAATAACTAGACAATGTCTACTAAACAATTGAAAAGTGCCGGGACATCAAGACAAAGTGGTGTTTCCGCAGAACAATGGTGCCAAGCTTACCGAACGCAGGATTATTCTTTATATGTTGCGTTTGGTAGTCGTGAATTGTACTAGTCACGGTACCACAACTGGTACAGTTGTACGGTTTTTCTTTCAAGTTCTGCATAAATCGTGATGCTTTTTCGATGCTTTCGATATTTGTGATTTTTACCCCTTGCAATCCAAGTAATTTTTCTGTAAAATGAATATAGAGCATATTTGGTCCTCCGTTCATGGTTACTCATCATTTCCATTTTAACGG
>CAUHFD010000137.1 GCA_959605275.1 uncultured Eubacteriales bacterium
CTCTACATAAGCCGTCGGGAATTTCTCGGTCGGATTAAACGTTCTTTCTATTACACTGCCCGTAATGACATTTTTTACCTTTGCCCGAACGAACGCAGCGCCTTTTCCGGGTTTTACATGCTGAAACTCAACAACCTGCAAAACGTTGCCGTCCATGTCAAAAGTTACGCCGTTTCTGAAATCACCAGCTGAAATCATATGCTACCTCCAAAATGTTAGTATCCAAGCTATAAAATATCATTGATCATCTTTTTGCCAAGCTTGGCATATACATATAGTTTATCCTATATTTCATAATTTTTCAAGTCTAAATTACAAACTTATTCTTTCTTTTTTTGATTTTGTTAAATTTAGACAGCCATTATCCCGTACAACCACCATATCTTCGATTCGTACGCCAAATTTTCCTTCCAAATAAATTCCCGGTTCTACCGTAAACAGCATATTATTTTCGGTTATCTGTTCATTTTTTGGAGAGATGTTCGGTTTTTCATGAATTTCCAATCCTACGCCGTGTCCGGTGGAATGTCCGAAACAGCCCGCATAACCACTGTTATCGATCAATCTCCTTGCCGCAGCATCAATACTTTTGCAAGTCACCCCCTGCCGCACTGCGTCAAGCGCGGCAAGCTGCGCCTTTAACACGGTGTCATATACCCGTTGCTGCTCCGAGGAAATCTCCCCCACTGCAACCGTGCGGGTCATATCGCTGTGATATCCATTTACCACTGCGCCGAAATCCATGACGATAAAATCCCCGTTTTCCACAGGTTTATCAGTCGGAACCGCATGCGGAACCGCTGAATTTTTTCCGGATGCAATAATCGTTTCAAAAGAGATATCCTCTGCACCAAGCTTTTTCATCGTGTAATCCAAAAAAAGCGCAATTTCCCGTTCTGTTCTGCCCTTTTTAATATAATGAAGGGTTTCTTCAAAAGCATTTTCCGCGATTTGCTGTGCGTCTATGACAGACTGTATTTCCTGTTCGCTTTTTACGATTCGATCCGACAAAATCGCCTTTTGAAAAGCGTCGGAATCCAGAAAACGAATATCAGGAAACATCTTCTGATAATCCCGAAACTCGCTCAGCGTCATATGGTCCGACTCTACCGCAATCATTTTGATCTGATTTTCCCGGAAAAAAGCATCCATTTGCTCTGTCAAACGGTCGGCAAGAATCACTTCGCAATCGGTAATTTTCGATTTTGCATGTTCATAATAGCGAAAATCTATAAAAAAACAACTTTTTTTCGGCATGACAACCAGAACTCCTGCCGAAGACAAAAATCCGGTGTAATACCGTCTGTTAATCGGAGATATAATCAAGCCTGCGTCAACCTGTTCCGGCAATTTTTCAGCCAGCCTATCCAATCTGGTCAATTGCAACCCCTCGTTTCTGTACTCGCTTTTACGATATCATCAGATAATATTTTGAATTCCCTGCAAAGCAAGCAGATAACTGTATTTTCCGAAACCTGAAATTTGTCCGACACACGCCGGCGCAATTACCGATTTGGAACGAAATTCCTCCCGGCTGTGAATATTAGAGAAATGCACCTCGATACAAGGGATTTTTACCGCAGCGATAGCATCCCGAATGGCATAACTATAATGAGTGTAAGCACCGGCATTGATCACAATACCGTCAAAATTCTGTCTGGCGGCATGAATATGGTCAATGATTTCTCCCTCGCTGTTAGACTGAAAAGTTTGACATTCCAATCCCAACGACGTGGCATAATCTAAAATCTGCAAATTAATGGAATCAAATGTTTCCTTGCCGTAAATACTGGTTTCCCGCTCACCGACCATGTTAATATTCGGTCCGTGCAGCACTAAAACTCTTTTCCGGATAATGCTCATTGTTCCCTTACACAATCCTATTTCGGCATGAAATGCCGGATTGTGCTTCTCCTTCTTCTGTATTTTATCTCATCATAAAGCATTTTACTCTTTTTTTCAAGGTTATTTGAAACAGTTTAAATAGATTTGCTGCATTCTTTGCGCATCTTCCGCTTGCGTGCCCGCACTTTCGCAAATAAAAGTAGGAGTCAAACCTTTTTTGGCGATCAACTCTGCCAAAGGCTCAAAAAACGGACCGTAAAGCTCGTCTTCAAAAGTCAAATGCCGTTTTTCCCCGCCCTTTTCGGTGTATTCGATTTGACTGAAATGAGAATGAAAAACTTTTAGACGGGCAGATCCCAATTCATCTTCAATGGTATCCAAAATCTGCTCGTAATCGGCAGAAGATTGCAAACTGCCCAATGTTCGAGCATTTAAATGCCCAAAATCAATACAAGGGAGAAAATGATCGTTGATTTTGCAAAGCTCCATCACTTCCTGCAAATTTCCCAATTGATTAAATTTTCCCATTGTTTCGGGACAAAGAATAATATCGTCCAGATGTTCCTCTTTCATAGCTTCCCATGCCCGCGTCAGCGTATCTTTTGCAAGCTCCAATGCTTCTTCCCGGCTGATTTTTCCCGCCGAGCCGGAATGCACTACAAATCGAGAAGCTCCCATCGCTTTTGCGGCTCTGGCAGTCTGCAAAATATACTCGATGCTTTTATTCCGCGTTTCCGGGTCAATACCGGAAAGAGAAATGTAGTAAGGTGCATGGATAGACAAAGACAGATTATATTTCCGTGCTTCCTCACCAAATTCCGCAGCGGATTGACTGCTGACCCGAACGCCGTGTCCGCATTGATATTCATAAGCGGTCAGTCCAAATTCGCTGACAAACGCAGGCACCTCTATCGTCTTTTTATGCCCGTTGGCAGCAAAGCTTTCGCTGTTACCGGCAGGGCCAAACAACGCTTTCATGCTTTTTCCTCCTTCACCTTTCTGTTTTCATCAATTTACTTTCCAGTTTTCGCTTCAGCTTAAAAAAAGGACCTGATTCCGAACAAATGGGCTCCGATAAAATGCATTTCATACCCTTTAATTTTCCGCCCAAAATATCGGTAAAAAGCTGATCGCCCACAATGGCAACTTCAGACGGAGACAAACCGAACCGTTTACATGCTTTGGTCATACCGACTGTCAACGGTTTCCAGCCTCTTGACACGAACTCCAGCTGCAACAGCTCGGCAAAAGGTTTCACTCTCCCATGCGAATTGTTGGATACGATCATCATTGGGATATCTGCCTGCCGCATTGTTTCTAACCATTGCAGAACACCCTCCCCGGGTTTCGGATTCCCGTGCGTTGTCAGGGTATTATCGACATCCAATACAAGAGCTTTTATATGATGTTTTCTTAATAACTCCGTTGTTATCATCGTCACATTTTTTACGATTAAATCAGGTTGGAAAATTTTCATTTTTTTCGTGTTCCTTCCGCTTCCGGATTCCATTTCGACCGAGTTTGATAAATGATTGGCAGATAGATAAACCAATAAAATGGATTTATTCCGGCAGTCAGTGCCGTACGAACCATTTTGACACAATAAAAAAGGTGTAACAATTATAGTTACACCTTTCACACTACCAAACACTCACCGATCGGCAGTAATAAGTATAAATTACTTAAACTTACGTTTGCGAGCTGCTTCGGATTTCTTTTTGCGCTTTACAGAAGGCTTTTCATAATGCTCTCTTTTACGAACTTCGGCGAGAACGCCATCCTTTGAGCAAGATCTCTTAAATCTTCTAAGAGCGCTATCCAAAGACTCATTCGGTTTGATATCGATTTTAGCCATTTTATTCCCTCCCTTTGCTACAACAGCAGAGGTTTACAACATAATTGTGTAACATAATATATTATACAATATAAAGCATAATATTGTCAAGCAAATATTAGCAATTAGGAACAAAGAACAATAATTTTTTCTTTCTTTGTCACAATGAACGAAATCTTTTTCGCTTTATTCCGGCTAACGAACAACAATATTCACGATTTTTCCTGGAACATATATTTCCTTCACAATCGTTTTATCTGTTAAAATTTCTTTGATTTTATCGTTGTTCTTTGCCAAAGAAAGAACCTCATCCTTTGCTGCGTCTGCCGGAATCACCAACTTGGATTTCAACTTACCGTTGACTTGCAGTGCGATTTCGACCGTATTTTCCACACACTTGCTCTCATCATACTGCACCCAACTGCTATGCGCAATCATATCCTGATTGCCCAACAACTGATAAATTTCCTCGGTAACATGCGGTGCAAAAGGATTGAGCATAATCAAGAAATCGGTATATTCTTTCCTGTTGATTGTGCCGATATCCTGAATATCATTTAACAGCGCCATCATCGCTGCAATTGCAGTATTGAACTTCAGCGATTCAATGTCCTCTGTTACCTTTTTAATGGTTTTGTGGAAAGACACTTCCAGCTCTTTACGGTAAGAATCTCCCTCAATCAGGCAATCCTGCAGGCTCCATATCTTTTCCAAAAAGCGTTTACAGCCTTTTATGCTGGCAGAGCTCCATGGCGCGGACTTTTCAAAATCTCCGATAAACATCTCATACAACCGCAAAGTGTCTGCACCGTATTCTTTCACGATGTCGTCCGGATTCACAACATTTCCGCGGGATTTGCTCATCTTTTCCCCGTTTTCGCCCAGGATCATACCGTGGCTGGTGCGTTTCTGATACGGCTCTTTGCAGCTTACCACGCCGATATCATACAAAAATTTATGCCAGAAACGAGAGTACAGCAAATGCAGCGTCGTATGCTCCATACCGCCGTTATACCAATCCACCGGCAGCCAGTAATCCAAAGCTTCTTTCGACGCCAACGCATCTTGATTGTTCGGGTCACAATAACGCATGAAATACCAAGACGAACCCGCCCACTGCGGCATGGTATCGGTTTCTCTCTTTGCGGGAGCGCCACAGACAGGACAAGTCGTATTTACAAAACTGTCCATCGTGGACAGCGGCGATTCTCCGTCATCAGTCGGTTCATAAGAATCAACCTCAGGCAGCATCAGCGGAAGTTCATTTTCCGGCACCGGATCATATCCACAATGTTCACAATGTATGATCGGAATCGGCTCGCCCCAATAGCGCTGTCTGGAAAACACCCAGTCACGCAATTTGAAATTGACTTTTGTATGACCTTTTCCTTCTTTTTCCAGCCATGCAATAATTGCTTTTTTCGCTTCCTCCACCGACATTCCGTTTAACATACCGGAATTGACCATAACACCAGTCTCACAATCGGTAAAGGCAGCTTCTTCCACGTTTCCGCCGCTTACCACTTCAATAATCGGCAGATTGAACTTCTTTGCAAAATCATAGTCTCTGGTATCATGTCCCGGAACAGCCATAATCGCTCCGGTTCCGTAAGAAACCAGAACATAATCCGAAATAAAAATCGGAATTTCTTTCCCGTTTACCGGATTGATGCCTTTGACTCCCTTTAATTCGACACCGGTTTTATCTTTCATCAGCTCTGTCCGCTCAAAATCGGACTTTTTAGCCGCTTCTTCCTGGTAAGCCTTGATATCCGCCATATTTTCCAGCCGATCCGCCCATTTTTCAATCAATGGATGTTCCGGAGAAATAACCATATAAGTCGCTCCGAACAAGGTATCCGGACGTGTCGTATAAACGGTGAGCTTATCACCGGCAGTAGTCATGAAGTCAACTTCTGCACCGGTAGAACGTCCGATCCAGTTCTTCTGCGAGATTTTTACCCGGTCGATGTAATCAACTTCATCCAGATCGTCGATCAGGCGCTGAGCATACTCGGTAATCTTCAGCATCCACTGGCTTTTTACCTTATGGACTACCTCGCCTCCGCAACGTTCGCAAACTCCGTTGACAACCTCCTCATTTGCCAAAACAACTTTACAGGAAGTACACCAGTTTACTGACATTTCTTTTTTATATGCAAGACCTTTTTTAAACAATTGCAGGAAAATCCACTGTGTCCATTTGTAATAATTAGGATCGGTGGTATTGATTTCTCTGTTCCAGTCAAATGATAAGCCCAACGATTTCAACTGTTCCTTAAAATGAGCCACGTTCTGCTTGGTGACAATTTCAGGATGAATCTTATTTTTGATTGCGAAATTCTCAGTCGGCAGTCCGAATGCGTCCCATCCCATCGGATAGAGCACGTTATAGCCCTCTAAGCGACGCTTTCTCGCCACGATATCCAACGCCGTATAAGAACGCGGATGTCCGACATGCAAGCCCTGCCCGGAAGGATACGGAAATTCTACCAAAGCATAGTATTTCGGTTTGGTATAGTCATTGGTTGCGGCAAATACATTCTTTTCATCCCAAATGTTCTGCCATTTCTTTTCTATTTCAGAAAAGTTGTATTTCATGAATAACAATCCTTTCGCTTTCTGTCTAATTTTCACCCAAAATTGTTTCGGTATTCAACACATCGCCATCTGCCCAAAGACGCTCTAAAGAATAAAACTCTCTGGTTTCGGTCAGAAAAATATGGACTACGACATCAATATAGTCCAGTACAATCCAGTTTCCGGATTGATAGCCTTCTACCTTGTGCGGCTTGATCCCCATTTCTCCGAGTTGGTATTCCACCTCATCCGCCAGCATTTTCACCTGTGTACTGCTGGTTCCGTTAGCTATTATAAAATATTCCGCAAGTATTGTCAAATCTTTTACTCTGATTGCAACAAGATCTTCTGCCTTTTTACTGTCCAAAATTTTCACAGTATTTTTTACTAATTCGTTTGCCGTCATGAAAAACCGGAATCTCCTTTCGCGATATATCGTCGCCGTATTCTTTTATTTCATTATTGCGATTTCTATTATTCATTTGACTTGCTTGCCGTACTGCTGGTCCCAATATTATCCATTGCTTCCTGTGTATCTTCCACAGTCACTTTATCAAACACCTGAATAATACCAAGTTCTTCTGCCGGCACATCATCCGAATACGGACGGAAATATTGATTTAAAAGATCTGCCATCAATGCCTTATTCAAGGAATAAATAGACAAATTCTGACCGCTGGCAACCTTATATGAGCCGGAAGAACCGGGAGCGGAATGGAATACAATATTTGATTTTTCCAGTCCCTGTGCTTGTTTTGCCAAATCCAGCATCTCAGCAAGTGTCAAATTAGTTGTCACCTTGCCAAGCAGCGTCGGCATCATTTTAGTCAGTTCTCCGGTACTGGCATCCAACAACCGATCCATCAATGCCGACAAAAAGATACGTTGAGAACGCTGACGCCCGAAATCTCCGCCGTTATTATAACGTTCTCTTACAAACGCTTCCGCAATCTGACCGGTCATCAGTTGTTTTCCTTTTTTTATTTTATAACCCTCCCGGCTTGTAAATGCAGTCGGTGAATCGATTTCAATACCGCCCAGCGCATCTACAACACCACGGAAGCTATCCATGGTAATGGTCACATAATAATCAATCGGAATATCAAAGTTTTCGTTAATTACCTTGGCCAATCCCTCGATACCGCCGCCCTTTTTCGCACTTTGGTTGGTTACCGCATTAATTTTATTTGTCTTTCCGGTTGGATATTTATCATCAATATAAGTATCGCGCGGGATTTGAAGAATATTCACTTTCTTTGCCGAGATATCATAGTTTACCACCATAATAACATCCGCCATATGATTTTTTCTATAAGATACATTCTTGGTTTCATCCGTATCATAACCGCAAACCAGAAAATTTTTAGTCAGGTGGCTGATTTCCGGCTTGGTCGCCATGGAAGCATTCAAGTCGCCCTCTGAAAAAAGACCCGTATTCATTAATACAACTGCCGCCAAAGCAAGTCCGGCAACAATAATCATAATAATGGAAATGGTCAGCATAACCTTATCTTTGGTTTTCATTTTTTTCTTTTTTTTCACCTTATCTGCGGCCATAAACGTTACCTCCAAATTTATTTATCCGCTCCTTTG
>CAUHFD010000138.1 GCA_959605275.1 uncultured Eubacteriales bacterium
GTGGAACTGACAGAATACTAAATTTTTTTCTCGTTGTGAGGTTTCTGTGACATTTTGCTGATACTATAAAAAGAAAAAGGATGTGATACTATGCGAATACTGGTTGTTGAAGATGACCAGCTTTTGAATAAGACATTAAGCTATAATCTGTCGGCTGTCGGATATTCCGTGGATGGGGCTATGTCAAAGGCTGTTGCCATAAGATTTCTTGAAAAACAGGATTATGATTTAATCGTTTTGGATGTCAATCTGCCAGATGGGAACGGGTTTGATATATGCCGTGAGGTAAAAGAACGCCGTCCTGATACCGCCGTGATTTTTCTAACCGCAAATGATATGGAAAGCGATATGCTGAAAGGATTTGAATTGGGCGCAGATGATTATGTAACAAAGCCCTTTCCTATCAGCGTGTTCCAAAAGAAAGTATCTGCTTTACTGAACCGCATTTCAGCACAATCCGGCGGAGATTTCTACGATGATGGGAATTTGTATATCAATTTTTCCGAATTATCAGCGTGTCTTGCAGGACAGCCGATTACCCTTACATCATTGGAATATCGTTTACTAAAAGTGCTGACAAGAAATTCTCAAACTGTCCTGACCCGGCAGGTATTGCTTGAAAAGCTGTGGGATATAGATGAAAATTATGTGGATGAACACGCACTTACCACAACGATCAGCCGCATCCGCAGTAAAATTGAAACGAACCAGCATTCCTACATCAAAACCGTTTACGGTATGGGCTATATGTGGATTGGAGGAGCGCAAAAATGATTTCAAAAAAACTCTCCTTAAATAAAGTCTGCATAATACTGGCAACTACCATTTTACTTTTATCCGTGGTCATGTTTTCGGTTCTATATATCCTGACAAAAGAAATGTCTGTGGTATTTTGTAGCATGGCGTTCTGTCTGCTTTTTCTGCTTTGTGTTACTGTTTTTGTGATACTGATACGGCGAAAGCTGACTTTGTTTTCTGAAATACTTTGCTGCACCTTAGACGAAATGATGAATGGAAAAATAGATATATCACAGGTTGCCGAAGAAGAAAACCTATTTTATAAAATCAATCATCGGCTGGTGCGTCTTTATGAGGTTATGCAGGAAAGCAAAAACAGCGTTGCCAGTGAACGAGCTGACTTACAGGAATTGATTTCCGATATTTCTCATCAGGTAAAGACACCGATAGCAAACTTAAAAATGGTAAATGCCACCTTATTAGAACAAGAAGTGCCATCGGATAAACAGCGGGAATTTCTGCTTGCCAGTGGCACACAGCTTGATAAACTGGATTTCTTAATGCAGGCTATGATAAAAACATCCCGGCTTGAAACGGGTGTTATCTCACTTGAAAAGAAACAGCAGCCCATTTATGATACTCTTGCTATGGCTCTGGGTGGTATCTTTCTGAACGCTGAAAGGAAGCACATACAAGTTGAAGTAAACTGCCCGGAAACATTGGTTGTTTCCCATGACCGCAAATGGACGGCAGAAGCCCTATTTAACATATTGGATAATGCAGTTAAGTACACGCCGGAGTACGGTTCTATCCGTGTTTGCGTTGAAAGCTGGGAAATGCACCTGAAAGTCAGCATCACTGATACCGGCAAAGGTATTCCCGAAAACCAACAGGGAGCAATTTTTAGGCGCTTTTATCGGGAAGAAAATGTCCACGATATAGAGGGAATCGGCATTGGGCTGTATCTCGCAAGGGAAATTATTAGCTTGCAGAACGGTTATATACAAGTAACTTCTCAAGTAGGAACAGGCTCAACATTCTCCGTTTTTCTTCCCCATGAATAACCTGTTTTTTTGAAATGTCACAGAATTGTGACATTTCAGGGCAATTTATTATGTCGGCTGTGACATTTCTGTGAGGATTGCCCTTTATAATGAAGCCATCACAAGAAAGGATGGTGTTCTCTATGAGCATTTTAGAAACAAAAAACTTGAAAAAATACTATGGCACCGAGCCGAATATAACAAAAGCTCTGGATGGTGTAACTCTCACTGTCGAACAGGGAGAATTTGTTGCCATTGTGGGAACTTCCGGCAGCGGAAAATCCACATTGCTCAATATGATGGGGGGCTTGGATGTTCCCACTTCCGGTAATGTAAAGGTCAAGGGAAAAGATTTGTCAGGGCTGAACGATGAACAGCTTACGATTTTCCGCAGACGCAATATCGGTTTTATTTTCCAGAACTATAACCTTGTTCCCGTTCTCAATGTATATGAAAACATTGTTTTGCCCGTAGAATTGGATGGCGATACAGTAGATAAAAATTTCATGGACGAAGTTGTGCAAATGCTGGCACTCGGCGATAAGCTGCAAAATATGCCGAACAACTTATCCGGCGGTCAGCAACAGCGTGTAGCGATTGCTCGCGCCCTTGTCTCAAAGCCTGCCATTATATTAGCCGATGAACCAACGGGCAATCTTGACAGTAAAACAAGCAGCGATGTATTGGGACTGTTGAAAGTAACAAGCCAGAAATTTCATCAAACGATTGTGATGATTACCCACAATAGCGAGATCGCCCAGCTTGCAGACCGTATTGTCCGCATTGAGGACGGGAAAATTGCAGAATAAGGGGGGCAAAAACTATGAATGATATTTTATTTGGAAATAGCAATCGCCCTGTTATCAAAAAATTATCCAACCGTTATTTCAAAGCAGGAAAGAGTAGAAATATCATTGCAATTATTGCAATCGCTCTAACTACTATACTCTTTACAACCATTTTTACATTAGGCTCTGGTTTGATAGATACCGTTCACGACCAAAATATCAGAAAACAAGGTGGCGACGGTCAAGCGGTTTTGAATTATATAAGCGATGAGGTTTTTGATAATATAAAAGGCAATGAGATGATTGAACAGATTGCCTATACAAAGGCAGTGTCTTATCATATCAATAATCCCGGACTGGAAAAATGGCGTGCTGATATGTGGTTTATGGACGATACTGCTTTGAAGTTTGCACGGTATGAGCCAACAACGGGACACCGTCCTGAAGCAGAGAATGAAATTATGGCTGATACCAAAACGCTGGACGCACTTGGTATTCCTGCTGAAATCGGAGCAACCGTAACTTTGGACTATCAAATTAAAGGGATTTCATATTCAAAGAATTTTGTACTATGCGGATTTTGGGAAACAGACAGCCTAAGTAATATTGGACGACTTATTGTTTCTAAAGCCTTTGTTGACAATAATTCTGAACTTTTAACATACACCTATCCCGAAGATAATGACTATTCCGGCGTAGTCGCCGCTTATGTTATGTTTCATGGAAACGGAGCTATCGAATCAAAATTACATCAGCTTCTTGCTGAAACGGGCTATACTTGTGATACTATGGGCGGAAGTCCATCAGATGACAATTATGTGATCGCTCGTGTTAGTCCTGCATATCAAGGCAGTAACTTTTTAGAAAATCCAGCTTTATTGATTTCGGGGATTGTTGGCATACTTTTAATTATGATAACAGGGTATTTGATTATATATAATATTTTCCAAATCTCTGTCATTCAAGATATTCAATCCTACGGACAGCTTAAAACTTTAGGCACAACAAAACGACAAATAAAGAAACTTATCAGCAAACAGGCTATGTTACTTTCCTTTATCGGTATTCCATTCGGCTTGCTAATTGGTTTCTTTGTTGGACGAGCATTAGTACCATTTTTAATGAACGGCACAGTTTATGCTTCGGACGCAGGAGTAAAAGTAACTGCTAATCCAATTATTTTTATCGGAGCTGCTTTATTTGCACTTGTTACAGTGATTATTAGCGTAAATAAGCCTGCCAAAATAGCAGGTTCAGTATCGCCTATTGAAGCAATCCGCTATACCGAAAATGACGCAACAGCATTTCAAGGCAAAAAGACGTCTAATAAAAAGTCTATACATGGAGCCAAAATTCATCGCATGGCATTATCAAATCTTGGTCGGAACAAGAAACGTACAATTTTGGTTATTATTTCTATGACTTTGAGTTTGGTATTGTTCAACACTGTATTCACACTTGCAAGCGGCTTTGATGTGGAAAAATATGTAGAGAAATTTGTAAACAAGGATTTCATCATCTCTACTGCGGATTACTTCAATTTTAAGTTTGGAAATAGCGACAGCAAAAATGACCTTTCCACTTCTTTTATTGAAGCAGTTAAGCAAAATCCGGCATTTGATGAGGGTGGCGAGTTATATACTACAAAGATTTTGGAAGAAGCATTTTCTGTCGAGAATGGAGTTACCTCAAATTATAACAAAGACGCTGAGGGAAATCCTTTGGTTCAATTATATGGAGCAGATGATTTTTTACTGAACTCAATGGATGTTATAGAGGGAACGATTGATTGGGAAGCATTAAAATCCGGGAACTATGTACTGTATGCCCTGACCGCTGATGACAATGGAAACATTATTGATGACCCTAATATTCATGTTGGCGATACACTTCACTTCAATCATGTACAAATGAACGGACTTTCCAGTAGTATAGATAATAACTTTGACTGCAAGGTTATGGCAAAGGTGCTAATCAATGAAAACACCGATACGATAAGAAGTACCGGATTTGCAAAGTTCTATATGCCGACGGATGTTTTCTTACCTCTTTGCGAGCAACCTCATTTGGTTAGCTTCCCATTCAATGTAGTTGACGGTATGGAAGCTGATATGGAGGAATTTTTGAGCAGCTATGTTGAGGACATTGAGCCGAGTATGAATTACGACTCTAAACAAACGTATATCAATTCCTTTAATGATTTAACCTCTCTGATTATTACCATAGGGGGAGCGTTAAGCATTATCATTGGCTTAATAGGAATTACAAATTTTGTAAACTCTGTTCTTACCAGCATTATTACACGAAGAAAAGAACTTGCCATGCTTCAAAGTATTGGTATGACAGGAAAACAGCTAAAGAAAATGCTGTCATTTGAGGGCTTATACTATGCTGCGGGAACAGTTGTTGCGTCAATCGTATTTGGTTCTCTGGTATCGGTTATCATTGTAAGAGCAATTTCAAATAGCATTTGGTTTTTCACTTATAAATTTGTTATTTTCCCTATGTTTGTTATCTATCCATTTTTGATTGCGCTAACGGTTATTATTCCGGCAATCATATATCGAAAGATCGCAAAAACAAGTATTATAGAACGGCTTCATCAAAACTAAATAATATAGAAAAGCTGGAAGCAAAATTAAGTCTGCTTCCAGCTTTTTTGTATTTGCTATTGTATGTGGTTGACTAAGGAATATTGTTTAAGCGTGAGTTTGTGATATTGGGTGTGGTATCTTTAACTATGGGAAACTCCTCGTTCCCATTTAGAAACCGATTTGTCACTCATATTCAGTTTTTCTGCCAATTGCTTCTGCGTCAGTCCAAGAGCTTTTCTTTTTTCTGCAATATATTTTCCGATTTTGATTAAATCCATATAATTCACTCCCTTCTGTTTAATCTAAGCATAATATAAATTATAAGAAATGAACACCCCTTATGAGTAGAATGCGTTGAGTATTTGAGTTCTGGCTGAATTAGTGATAGATTAGGACGCAAGAGTTGATTGACGCTGGATAATGCTCCGTAATATAATGAAAAGAAAAGAATAAAAGGCAGATATCTATGCCTGGATAGATGGAGAAGAACCTATGGAGGAAAAAAGAGGAATTGATTCGTTTACACTACATATTCTGGCAATGCTGTTTATGTTATGTGATCATTTGTGGGCGACACTATTTCCAGCACAGGAATGGATGACATGCGTAGGAAGACTTGCTTTTCCGATTTTCGCATTTATGATCGCAGAAGGATGCTATTATACTTCGAATGTGAAAAAATACATGCTGCGTCTTTTTTTATTTGCCATAATTTCAGAAATACCATTTAACTTGATTATGGGAAGTTCTGTATTTTACCCGTTTCATCAAAATGTACTATGGACCTTTTTATTAGGGGTGTTATCGATACAGATCATTGAAAAGGCAAAGAAGAAACAAAAGAAATGGATATCGTTTTTTGTGGTTTGCCTCGTGCTTTTGATGGATTTTCTGCTTGGAACCATAACCATGGTAGATTACAATGCTGCAGGAATACTGACGGTATTGCTTTTTTATTTTTTTCGCAAGAAAACCTGGATTTCTTTTGCGGCACAGCTTGTCGGGCTGTATTATTTGAATGTAGTTATGCTGGGGAATCTGTATTATCCGGTAACGATTCTGGGACATCATTTTGAGATTGCACAGCAGAGCTTTGCACTGCTGGCACTGATTCCAATCTGGTTATATCATGGAGAGCAGGGGTACCATAGCAAGTGGTTCAAGTATTTCTGTTATGCGTTTTATCCGGTGCACCTTCTTATCTTGTTTGTTATTTGGCAATGGCGTATTCGGTAATAGATCAGCAGCGGAAATTCTGGATAAATTATTATAGAAAGTGATGGGGAAAAGAATGCAGACTTATACTTATGTTTCAAAAGGAAAATTTGAATTAATGAAAAAGCCAAAGCCTGTGCTGATGCATGAAAGAGATGCCATTGTAAAGGTGACACTTGCCAGTATTTGTTCCAGTGACCTGCACATTAAGCATGGAAGCGTTCCACGGGCAGTGCCGGGGATTACAGTCGGTCATGAGATGGTTGGAATTGTGGAAGAAGTCGGAACTGCTGTGAAGAATGTGAAGCCAGGAGACCGAGTGACGGTAAATGTAGAAACTTTTTGTGGAGAATGTTTTTTCTGCAAGAAAGGTTATGTGAATAACTGTACCGATGAAAATGGCGGCTGGGCTCTTGGATGCCGTATCGATGGCGGTCAGGCAGAATATGTCCGTGTACCATTTGCAGATCAGGGGCTGAATAAGATTCCGGATAAAGTTACGGACAGACAGGCGTTATTTGTAGGAGATGTACTTGCCACCGGTTACTGGGCAGCACGTTTTTCCGAGATCACTGAGGATGACACGGTGCTGATCATTGGAGCCGGTCCTACAGGTATCTGTACCTTACTGTCTGTTATGCTGAAAAATCCGAAGCGGATCATCATGTGTGAAAAATCCGAAAAGCGTATGCACTTTATCAGGGAACATTATCCGGAAGTTCTTACAGTTTCGCCGGAAGAATGTTTTGATTTTGTTCAGGCAAACAGCGAGCATGGTGGAGCGGATGTTGTTCTTGAAGTTGCAGGAGCAGAATCTACTTTCCGTCTTGCATGGGAATGCGCAAGGCCAAATGCAATCGTGACGGTGGTGGCACTTTACGATAAAGCCCAGACGTTACCTCTGCCGGATATGTATGGAAAGAATCTGACTTTTAAAACAGGAGGAGTAGACGGTTGTGATTGTGAAGAAACGCTGAGACTGATCGCGGAAGGTAAGATCAACACGGAACCACTGATCACACACACCTATCCACTTAGCAGAATCGAAGAAGCCTATGAACTTTTTGAAAATAAGAGGAACGGCGTGATCAAGGTGGCGGTAGAATGTTAAATATAATAGAAATAAAAGATGCCACAGAGTAAGATTTTAATGAAAGCGGTTGAATTTGATATATCAGAAATAGAATGAAAATTCATGTAGAAGACTTGATGTTATATCATTCAGCACCATCAAAGCTTTCGGAAGCAACGTTGTATTCACAGAACGCACCGATGAATCATGAAATGAACGATACAGCAAAGAAGCAGTATAATTTACTTCTTGATGTAATTGATTTGTGTGCGATTTATTATTAAAGGTACCTATAATTTACCGAATAGCAGTTTTGTGTCAATCGAAATGAAATGGAGATGTGGATTAGATGAGTGAATTAATTACTGCCCAAAACTTGGAGCTTGTTATAAAAA
>CAUHFD010000139.1 GCA_959605275.1 uncultured Eubacteriales bacterium
GTAGAAAGGGTTTTATCTACTTTATTATCATCGTATGGTGCAATCAAAGATAATGCCGGACCGACATAGCTGACTTCGGCAGCAGTCTTTGCAGTATCCAATGTGATCGGAGTCGTGCCGATCATTTTATAATGAGTACCGGCATCACCGTAATTTAATTTTAAAATAACATCTTCATCTGCCAGAAAATTCAAATACTTCATTGCAACAATAGGATTTTTGCAGGTGGAAGGAATCATATTAAAATAGTTATATGATGCGTAACTTTCTTTAAAATATTTTCCGTTTTTGTCTTTAAAGCAATCCACCGCAACCAATTCTGCTGAGGGGATTTTCTTTTTCAATGTGCTCATCCAGCCACCTGCGTCTTCAGAAACTGGATCCCACCAACCCGAGATAAAGAATCCGACATTTCCAGCTTTGATTTCTGCAACATGGTCAGTTGTCTGAAAATTAGGATCGATTATCTTTTGCTTATAAAGCATATTACACCATTGAGCATCTAACTTATATCCGTTCCGATAGTACATTGGTATACAATAGCGCTCTTCCAATGTGTTTTCGCAGAAAGAATACATGTCTAAAATATGTGTTTTATATTCATATCCGCGCACGTTGTTTCCCCACGGAATCGTTGCATTGCCGGCTGGCTTTTGATCACGGAAGGCTGTCAAAACTTTAACCAGTTCGTCACGGTTAGTCGGCAAGCTCATACCGACTTGATCTACCCAGTCTTTACGTATATAGGCCACCATCCAATCCTTTACATAGCGATGTTGCGGGATTGCATATTGCCGTCCGTTAATTTTGCCATACTCCAAAGTGTCAGAGCCTTTATTTAATGCCACTATTTTTTGCCCGTACTTTGATAGGGAATCAGTCATATCTTTAATAGCACCTTGCTGTGCATATTTTTGGAACAACGACAATGTATAGGTGCTGACAATATCCGGAGCATTACCGGAAGCCATTTTCGCCATCAGCACGTCATCCTGATCTTGAATACCGACCATGACATAGGAAACTTCGATTCCCAAGCTTTTTACCTGTGACTGAATCCATTTTGTCCAGCGGTTATTTTCGGTTGTTCCCTCTGAAGTCGGTGTGGCGCTCTTATCGGTGACCATAACGGTAATTTTCCCACTTGTGGCGCCGGTATTGCCGTTTGTATTACCACTGGGTGCTGTGGCATTATTTTTACTTGCCGTGGGAGTTTTATCGGTTTGATCATTCTTACTGGTCGCTTCGTTACCGCTTTCTGCTTCAACGGTACTTTCTTCAAAACCGACATCCGAAACGCTATCACCATCCACATCTCCAGCTGAAACAATGTTTTCACTTATATCAGATGATTTGCTGTCGGTATCACTTGGACTACCGGAACAAGCACAGCAGAGTAACACCAGTATCATTGCCAACAGCCCTGCCATACCTTTTTCAGCAAGCTTTCTTTTTTTCATATAAACCACCTTTCTGCGTAACAAATTGCGATTGGCTTTTATTGCTTCGACTATATTAGATTCTGTCAATGCTGAGAACAACCGGATTTTTTTCTAAACAAAAGCAATGCTCCTGTACTAAACAACATAATCAGTCCGATTGCAATCAAAGGAAAGCCTACTCCGGTGTCAGCTGCACTGTTATTGTTTGTCTGGCTATTGTCGGAATTATCCGTATTTTGTCCGAGATTCTCTCCGGAAGAGACCACAGGCAAAGAAATTTTATCAAAGATCAACTTGCCGTTGACCGGACTATTGGATGATTCCCCTGAGAACTCAATCCGCAGCGCCTGCAAAATGCCCATCCAACGAACGTTTTGAGACATATCAATATCAATGTCTACGAAATCGTCACCGGAAGCAATTAATTTTGCTTCTACCTGTTGAGTATACACTCCGTCGTTGTTGTCATCCATATCGGGGAAAAGGCTGGTTGCAAAGCGAACGGATATTTTATCTGCATGGCTTGCCTGGTTTTTCAAACGAATCCGTAAAATCGGATGATCACCTGCATTCAGATTTAAAGCTAAATTGTCAGCAATCAGGTATCCGTTTCCGTCAAATTCGGCAACTAAGGTGCCGTTTTCTGCCGTTAAGGAACCCAAACCGTTATTTTCTTCAGGTGCAATCCATCCCTGAGCAGTATTGTTGTCAAAGTCATACACACCGGTAGTGTTTTTATCTGCATCCGGATCGGGCCGTTCTGCCGGAGTGAAATCAGACTGGAAGGTAATGGAATCCACCCATAAGATACCTGACGGATTGCCTTCTCCGTTACGTCCCACGTCAAATCGAAGCTCGGTCAGCATTCCTTTCCATGCCCCTAATTTAGACATGTCAATGCCGTATTCCCAGTAACCATCATATTCTTCCTCATACATGATGTCAAATTCAACCCGCTGCAAATTGACGGTACCTTCGGTCGCATACATATTGGGACTTTGATCGGTAGCAAACCAAACGCGGATTAAGTTTCCGACGTCTGTCTGATTCTTGACTCGAATGACTAACCATTTCATATCGTTGGTATCCCAGTTTAATCCCCCGGTAGTCATCCAGCCGTAACGTGAATTCAGCTCGATTTTCAGACTGCCGTTTTCGGCTGTTAATTTTTCAATTGACGCGCCGATAGGCTCTGGTTCCATCCCGATATTCCAGCCTTGCGTGGTATTATCATTAAAGCTGAAACCGTAATTTGAATCCACCGTAACATGAATCGTATACGTTTTTTTCGTAGTACCATCCTCAGCCGTTACGACAATTTCATAATCCTGAGAAGCACCGTTGGCAATGGCAAGATTCTCACCGGTACCGGTAACGGTTGCCTTATCATTGTTAGGTTCTGCATAAATACTGATTGCTGTTGTTCCTTTGGGTACTGTAATATCATAAGTCAATGTGTCGGCATCAAATGGGACATATCCGGGGTTGACGGACAATTTACTCAATGAAGCATCATCTACTAGCACCTGATCCTTACGGATTACTTTCACTTGATATGTTTTGGAAGCACCGTTGTTTGTGACAACAATCGGGAACGTATTTTCACCGACTTGCAGCGCTTTCGTGCCGACTCCTTCCGTCTGTGCAGAAGCATGATTTGCTTGTGCGTTAATTGTCACAGAAGCAACCTCATACGGGACGGTGACGGTATAATCTGTAACATTCGGAGCAAATACAGCTGCATTGTCAAATGCGTAGTCGGTTACTGACAACGATTTCAATGTCACATCTTTGTCGGAATAACCATCAAATATAATGGAATCAATATAAAACCAGTTGGATTGAGCAACGGTGCGTTCTCCGGTACCGGTCGTAATTCTCAGCTGTTTAATTGTACCGCTCCACGCGGACACATCTTCCGGTTTACAGGTATATTCTACATATCTGCTGTTTTCGGAATATTTTTGGATCGAAAATTCCAGCCGCTTGGCATCATTGAATTCCGTATCCTCAGTAGTAGTAAAGTAAAGATAAATCTTATCCACATCATTCGGACCTGCGTTTTTTAAACGAATACGTGCTGACGCAGCCGATGCTGCCGTCAAGTTGATATTGTCAGGACCATTGATCCAACCGCCGTCATTGGACCAGAACTGCATACCCAAACTGCCGTCTACTCCGGGTACCTGGCAATCCCATGTGCCGGAACATTGACCTGAAACATTCACGCCCCATCCTTCGCTTCCGGTGTCAAACGTATATGACAGCAGCGGATCCGATTCGATACGAATGTAGTCAATATAGATCAGATTGGACTCTGCTACTGTACGTTCTCCCGTTCCCAGTGAAAACCGCAGTTGTTTTAGCGTACCTGTCCAACTGCCAACAGTCGAAAGATCGGCAGTATATATCTTGTAGTCGTTATTTACCGATGCAGCGTCAATCGGTAAAGTGATTTTTTTATCTTCTGACCACTCGGTGTCAGCAGTGGTCGTAAAATAAATCGAAACAGAAGAAATATCATTTGGACCGGCATTTTTTAAACGGATACGCAAATTTTGCGCCGCATCCATATCTGTTCCCATATTGTCAGGACCGTTAATCCAACCGCCGTCGTTAGACCAGAAACGAAAGCCAAGACACCCATCGCTGCCCGGCACATCATAATCCCACAATCCCGAAGCCTGGGCGGCAATTCCAACACCCCAGTTTTCGCTGCCGGTGTCAAATTCAAATACCGCATTACTTGCGGTAACCATCGCAATAGTCATCGGAGCGAACACCACAGATGTCAAGAGAATAGAAATCGCGCAAATGATTGAAATTACTTTTTTCTTTGGCATAATACTTTTCCTCCTTCTTTTATACACCTTATCTTCTGTTGGAAAACAGTTGCTTAAGGATAAAAACATTTGAATACTTGAAGCAGTCATCGACTGCAAGGAATCATAGATGTTTATAACATAACAGCTATCTATTGGACAGTAACATTTTCGACAAATATATTTGTGGTAATATCCTCCTTTTGCATTTTGGTTCCTGCACTGTTTCGCACGTTTACGAAAGTAATGTTGTTTATGCTGGGAACAAGGCTTTTTCCTTTAATGGTGCCGGTCATAGCGCCTCCGTAATTTACAAACACGTTTTCCACACGAATATTTCGAATGGTACCAGTACCATCATCTATCACAAAGCGAAATAGGCTCTCTGCATCATCGCTCAATTGAATGTCAATTCGAATATCCTTGAAAGTCACACCGTCAACAGTTCCTGTATAGTGAGGTTCGATTGCCATAATCGCTTCCAGCTTCCAGACAGGCGACTTAGACTGATTAAGGACGTCTATGTTCTCAAATGTGATGTCGGTTACATCTCCGACTGTTTCATATCCGATCGTCATAGGGTTGGAAGAATCGCACCAGACAACGCAATTTTGAAATTTTATATTGGAACAGCCTGCTTTGGTAGTATAATCAGACATTGTGGAGGATTTGACTGCCAGCATATCGTCATGTCCGCGGAAAAAGCTGTTTTTTATGATTGCATCGCTGGAACCGCAAATATCAATACCATCCGAGCTCATACCATGGGAAATTGTTTTGATGTTATCTACCCGTATGTTTTTACTTTGATAAAATGCGACTGTCCAAACCTTGGGGTGTACCACCTGAATGCCTTCAACACGGATATTTTCAGCATTTTTAATACAAATCGTTCTGCCGTCATCACCCAGGCTGGTGAGTTCTTGACCGCATATGGTGCCTCTTCCACACATGGTTACATTCTTGATATCGTGTCCGTAAAACCGGCCATATACAAAAGCTCCCGGCGCAAAATAATAGGTTGTATTACTTTCCAGATAATAAGTCTGGTGATAATAAACGCCCGGTTCAAAATATACCACATTCGGATCGTTTTTATCAGGCACATTTTCTTCCGGCGGATTGGCGAAAATATATAGTGGATTCGGAGCGGTATTTCCGTTGCTGGTGTTTCCGTTGATTTTTACAAAATATTGTCCCTGATTCGTAAGCGTAAATCGAATCACATTGTTCGTGCGGGTAAACTTCACATTATCTCTGGACGGCAGGATTTCCACCGACGAAACGGCATAGTTTGCCGTGACCTCAACGGTTACAGAACCGGAAAAATCAAAGGCAGTATATTCTGCATAGCCGGATTGATAATTTGCACCGGCGGTCACTTCGGAACGATAAACAAAACTGTTTTTTCCGTTGACCTTGACCGAATGCATTACACCGATCACTTCCTCGTCCAAACCTTCAGCAACCGGATAGACAGTTAAAGGCGGTGCGGTTGGCTTTGCGGCGCTCTTAGAGGAATTGGCAGCGATCGGAGCAGATGATTTTCCGGCAGCAGATGATTTGGCGGTACTTTTGCTTGCTATACCGGATTTCGAATTGTCGGCAAAGGACGTAACGGCGTCACTGCTTACAATGTCAGTTGATGTATCACTGACTGCAGAAGATACATCTGAAGAATTGTCCATACTTTCTGCCGCCTCCTTATTACACCCGGTCGATGTGATCAACAAGCCGATGGTCAATAAAAACGCTGTAAACAATTTGGATATATTCTGAAACGTCCCTGACTTTTGATTCATTTATTCCACCCTTTCTGATTTATATATATCGTATTACCGGTGCCCAATCAACGCCGTCGCAATCGGGATTACCGATTTGATTTGTACCGAAATTCAAAGTATCTCCCGCATCAACAATCACTTGGAAACAAATTGAATAAACGGCATTCGGATCGTTTGGCAGGTCACGATTCCACAGTTGTTCGTGTTCATTGCGTAACACATAGAGTCGTGTTCCATCTCCGCCGTTGCATCTGCGTGTTGCTTGCCCGGACACCTCCACCTTCCCCTTTTTAGGAGCCCGCCAAGTCAAAATCGGATCGTATGCACCGTCACAATGCAAAAATCCCTGCTGAATGATACAAAAATCACTGTCAGGGCATCGCCACTGTGCATCTTCCTTAATCATATTTCCGATTTCGCCCGTTTGTATATTTTTGTACTGATAATACCAATTATGAAATCCTTGTATATCTAAGAAATCCCATTCAAAGCAGTAGGCTTTTTCCATTTGTTCGGAATCATCAGCCTTGTCTGACGGTTCAATGACTATCGTACCTACTTGATCATTACATAAAATATCTTTTTGATGCAGTATTTTTCCCGCTTGGCTTCGTACATTTCGGAAACGGATATTCTCTATCGATAAAGCTGTATCCAATCCCCAAATACATCCTCCGGGGCTCCCGCCGGCAATCCAAACATTCTCAACCAACACATCTTTGATGGTTCCGGTACCTCGATCGATTGCAAAACGGAAAAGGCTCTTTAATGGATAGTCGGGAAGTGCCAAATCCACTCGAATGTCGCGAAATATGACCTTTTCCACGTTACCTTTGTCATGGAGTTCGATTGCCATAATCGCTTCCAACCGCCACACCGGAGGCATGGATTGATTGAGCACATCAATATGTTCAAAAAGAATATCCCGGATGTTTCCCGCCGTTTCATATCCAATCGTCATGGGATTAGAGGAATCGCACCATACGACGCAATTACGAAAAGTGACGGAGATACAGTCAATAGGCAGCTCACTAAAAGGAACGCCGTAAATCATTTCCGAAGCTTTCACTGCCAAGATATCGTCATGACCGCGAAAAAAACAATTTTCCACCAACACCTCTTGACAGCCGCAAATGTCGCAGCCATCCGAGCTCATCCCATGGGATATCGTCTTGACATTGTGAATATGTACTTGTTTTGAGTTGTACACTGCTACGGTCCAAACCTTTGGATGAACGATGCAAATACCTTCAATGGTAATATTTTCGGAATTGCGAATGCAGATCGTTCTGCCTTCATCATATAAATCCGTCAGTACTTCTCCGCACAGAATGCCCCGACCGCAGATGGTGACATCATGGATATTTTTACCGAAAAAACGCCCATAAACAAATGCGCCCGGTGCCAAATAATAAGTTTTACCACTTTCCAATTCGTAGCTTTGATGCGAATAAATACCCGGAGAAAAATAAACAATATCGGGATCATCTTGTTGCGGGATGTTCGTTTCTGGCGAATTAGCAAACAAGTAAAGCGGGAATTCGGCGGTATTGCCGTTTTTATCATTGCCATTAACCTTTACAAAATATTGTCCCGGTTTATCAATGGTAAAAGTAATTTGCTGACCATCCTGCTCAGCGACGATTCCTGTCCTGGAAGGTAACACTTCAACGCAGTCAATCGGATATTGTGCGTCAATTTGCACCTCTGCTTTCCCGTACAAATCAAAGGAAGCATATTCCGCAAAACCAATTTGATAGTGAGCGCCGCAGGTTACTT
>CAUHFD010000140.1 GCA_959605275.1 uncultured Eubacteriales bacterium
TGTGTTATAATAACCTTGGAATACACGAAATCAAAGATTTCTAGTATTCACAAGAACATTGAAACACTGCTCGCTTCGCTGCGCAAGAGGTGTGTGTTATAATAACCTTGGAATACACGAAATCAAAGATTTCTAGTATTCACAAGAACATTGAAACACTGCTCGCTTCGCTGTGCAAGTGGTGTGTGTTATAATAACCATTGGAACGTGATCGAAATGAAAGATTTCGAGATTCACTTTCAGTCGAGCGGGGCTTTGTGCGGTTTCGGCTTTGCCGAAATGTCGCCGGCTATATATAGCGGCAAGGGCGAAGCAAAACACCGTCTGCTGACAAGCGGTGTTGTTAATAACCTTAAAATGATTGATTTGCTGTCACAGGGGGCTTTGGCAGCTTGTGTATAGATACGGTTTTATTATTAGGAAAGAGGGTGGAATTTTGTCAAATAGAAAATGGCTGCTCGGACTGCTTGTTTTAGCAGTCTCGATGCAGCTGAGCGGTTGCTATCCCGGTACTGGAACAGATAATTTGCTGATTCCGCCCAAGCTGACCGCTGAGCAAGATAAAATTTATCAGGCGCTCGAAAAAACGGCGGGCAGCAATATCAATCTCAGATATCCGCAAACGGGAGAATATCGATCTTCCTTTGTTTTACGTAATATTGATGATGAGCCGGGCGATGAAACTATTGTATTTTACAAAACCAATGTTAATACAACCAATCCGACTTCTTTAAAGGTTTCTGTTTTAGATAAAGACGATTTGGGAAACTGGTACTGCGCTTATGATATTTCCGGCGGCGGCAGTGATATTCATCAGTTGGAGTTTTCTTCTTTTGGTGCATTTGATCAATTGTTTATGATTGTAGGTTACAATCAGGCGGTTGCTGATACCGGAAACAATAATGCTGATTCTCAACTGGCGGCGTCTCCTAGGCAAGCCAGCAATATTTTGCACATTTACTCTTATTGCAGCGGGGAGATCAAAGATCTGTTTTCGCAGGAATATTCTTTGATGAAGGTCATGGATATTGACAACGACGGCTATCAGGAAATTGTCACCATTGTTGATTCCAAAACCGGCGATGAACCGTCGGTGAACATTATAGAATATAATGCCGGCGTTTTTTACATTTCACAGGGAGAAACTGTGGCAATGGACGATTCGATTCTTTCTTATGTTAATGTGCAAAGCGGTTTTATCGGGACCAATCAATCGGCACTTTATCTGGACGGAGTGAGAGAGGACGGCACAACGACGACCGAGTTGCTGTTTTATCAGGACGAAATTCTGCAAAGTGCGCGACTGGAAAAAGGAGTTGTTGACAGCATTGATACTCGTAAGGCGGGAAACATGTCAATGGATGTGGATAGCGATGACGTGATTGAAATCCCGGAACTGCATCTGATGCCCGGTTACGAGTGGCCGGAACGCATGGATGCACAGGAATCTGACAAGCTTTATTTCACTCATTGGAAAGTTTTTTCTAATGGGGTGTTTCAATTAAAAAAGATATCTTATTTTAACATGGGATTCAATTATTTGTTTGATATTCCGGCTTTTTGGCAGGACAATGTTACCGCACGCAAGATGGCAGAGGAAAACAAGATCGTTTTTTATTCTTATGACCATGATTTGCAGGATGTGAATGAAGAACTGCTGAGTATCAAGGTGGTAAACAAAAACAGCAAGGCGGAAGCGGAAAAAGAGGGATATCAGCTCATTCGTTACAGCGGACAGCTATATTATTATGCGAAACTTGGTTATCCGGAAAATCCGTATTATCAAATTGATCTTGATACAGTAAGAGAAAATTTCACCCTGCTGAAATAGTGTTTGCCGTTGTCACATATCGCTGAGACAGAAAGGAGATTAAACAACATGAAAAAGATTTTGGTTTGTGAAGATGAAGATGTGATCCGAGACTTTGTGGTGATTAATCTGCAGAGAGCCGGTTATACAGTGGTGGATGTCGGATGCGGTGAGGATGCACTGCGGGTATTTGATGAGGCAAACGGGGATTTCGACATTGCGTTGTTGGATATTATGATGCCGGGGATAGACGGTTTTCAGGTTTGCAAAACGCTGCGTGCAAAGAGCAACACGCTGGGGATTATTATGTTGTCTGCCAAAACGCAGGAAATGGACAAGGTAAATGGTTTGATGATCGGCGCAGACGATTATGTGACCAAACCGTTCAGCCCCTCTGAGTTGGTTGCCAGAGTAGATGCGATTTACCGCCGGGTTTGTATGAGCGAAAACACTGCCCACATGCCGAAGGTGATTGAATCAGGCTGTTTTCGGTTGGATCAAAAAAGCCGTACCGTATCCAAAAACGGCGAAATTATTGATTTGACGCAGGTAGAGTATCAAATCATGGAACTGTTTTTAAAAAATCAAAATGTCGCGTTGGACCGCAATCAGATTTTAACCGAAATCTGGGGCGATAACTATTACGGCGACATTAAAATTGTAGATGTCAACATCAGAAGGCTTCGGATGAAAGTGGAAGAAGAACCGTCCAATCCTAAATACATATCGACTGTTTGGGGTTACGGATATAAATGGTGCGGCGCGGCTGAGTAAACTGCCGTGCAAAAAAGGTTGTTTGCAAGGGAGGTGTGCGGGTGAAATCAAAAAGTATCACCCATCGTTGGATCATCAACAGCCTTGGTGTCATTTTGTTTATCTTAGTTGGGTTGGAAATTGTTTTCGGCTTTGGAGTAAAAACATATTTCTATGATTTTGCCAAGCGTTCTCTTGAAAACAAGGCGACGATGATATCGGCACAGCTCACCTATGCCGCGGACAGCGACACCGGTAATTACGGAGACGCAATCAACGAATTAGTGCAAAACTTTGATGATAAAAACACCACCGAATTAATGGCTATCAATAACTTCGGTGAGATTGCAATGACATCCAGCGGCTTTTCTTATGACAATGATGTACGGATGAATGACTACCAGGACGCGCAAACCGATCCCCGCGGCAGAGGATATTATGTCGGCAATGACAACAACGGCAACCGCATCATGGCATATACCGTGCGTCTGGAAGTCAACAGCGATTATGCGGCACTTCGGCTGGTTACTTCGACCGCCAATATCGACAATGTGATTTTATCCGCCATTGCGGTATTTACGGTGATCTGTATGGCAATTGTTATTTTTGTTGTGATTTCGGGCGTTTATTTTGTGAAATCCATCGTGATACCGGTACGGGAGATTGGGGTGGCGGCACGGAAAATCGCTTCGGGCGATCTGGATACACGGCTTTACAAAAACTCAGACGATGAGTTAGGAGAATTATGTGACACCATTAACTATATGGCAGATGAACTGTCTGCTACCGAGAATATGAAAAACGAATTTATTTCATCGGTGTCCCATGAGCTTCGCACACCGCTTACAGCAATCAAAGGCTGGGGTGAAACGCTGGCATCTGCCGGCAGTCAGGATACCGAAATGATGCAGAAAGGAATGCGGGTCATTATTAAAGAGACCGAGCGCCTTGCTCAAATGGTTGAGGAACTGCTCGATTTTTCCCGTATTCAAAGCGGACGGCTTACCCTGGTTAAGACCAAGATGGATATTTTGGCAGAGCTGGAAGAAGCGGTGCTGATTTACGGCGAACGTGCCAAGAGAGAAAACATTGCCTTTGTTTATCATGCGCCGGAGATGCTGCCGATCATTTTTGGAGATAAAAACCGCTTACGTCAGGTGTTTATTAACATTATAGATAATGCGTTGAAATATTCGGACAGCGGCGACACCGTAACGGTGACCGCAAAAGAAGCGGAGGATACCATTGAAATTATCATTGCCGATACCGGCTGCGGGATCAGTGCGGTGGATCTGCCGAAAGTAAAAACAAAATTTTATAAGGCGAATTCGACCCGAAGAGGCTCCGGAATCGGACTGGCACTTGCCAATGAAATCGTGATGATGCATGGCGGCGAATTGCTGATCGACAGCAAGGAAAACGTCGGTACAACCGTAACAGTGGTACTGCCGGTCAATTTGAATACCAATGAGAATAAACAGTCATCTATTGTGACCAATCAGAGAAAGGATCAATCAAGCAATGAAGAATAAAGAATGTCAATCAACTGGGCACAAAAGTAAAATCGGCGGGCAGGCGTTAATTGAGGGCGTCATGATGCGGGGAATCGACAAGGCGGCGATGAGCGTGCGCCTTCCTGATGGCGGCATTGATACCGAAAGCTGGGAAGTTGGAAGCCTCAATCGGGCATGGTACCACAAGACGCCGATCGTGCGCGGAGTAGTGAATTTCATCAGTTCGATGGTCACCGGATATCGGTGTATGATGAAATCAGCGGAAAAAGCCGGGATGGAAGACGATTTTGAGGGGGAGCCTTCCAAATTTGATCTTTGGCTGGAAAAGCATCTCGGGGAACATATGATGAAAATTATCGGTGTGGTGGCGATGGTATTCGGTGTCGCGCTGGCGTTGGTTTTGTTTATGTTCCTGCCTGCATTGGCGGTAAAGGGAATACAGCACTTGTTTGATCCGGGCGTTTTTAAATCGCTGATAGAGGGCTTAATTAAGATCGTTATTTTTGTTCTGTATCTGGCATTGGTGTCCCGAATGAAGGAAATCAAGCGGGTGTTCGGATATCACGGGGCAGAACACAAGTCGATTGCCTGCTATGAAGCGGGAGAGGAATTGACTGTTGAAATTGTCAGAAAACATACACGGTTTCACCCTCGCTGCGGAACCAGTTTTATTTTGATTGTGCTTGTGATCGGTATTCTGGTATTTTCCGTGGTGACTTGGAGCAGCCTGTGGATGCGGGTTGTGCTGAAACTTGCGCTGTTGCCTGTTGTAATGGGTGTCGCATATGAGATTATCAAACTGGCGGGAAGATATGATAATGTTGTCACGAGAATCATTTCAGCCCCCGGACTTTGGCTGCAAAGGCTGACGACCAATGAGCCGGATGACAGCCAAATAGAGGTTGCGATTGCAGCATTAACGGCGGTATTACCGGATAACAAAGAAGAAGATCAATGGTAAACGAAAAAAGAATGACCTATACACAGATGAATCGGGAAATCAGGCGTCAACTGGCAGATGCCGGCATAGAGAATGCTGCATTTGAAGCGGCTGAATTGCTTTGCTGGGCTGCCGGAATTTCCAAGGAGACGTTTTTGCTGGAAGCAGATCAGCTCTTTCCGACCGAGGCACTGAAAAAGCTGCGGCAGGCGGCGGACAAACGAGCGTCCGGATACCCGCTGCAATATTTGCTTGGAACATGGGATTTTTATTCCGGCTCGTTTCGGGTAGGAGAGGGTGTATTGATTCCGCGCAGTGATACCGAAGTGTTATGCGAACAGGCGATTCGGTTTGTCGGTGAAAAGCCGATGACGGTACTGGATTTATGCAGTGGAAGCGGCTGTATTGCAGTGACAATTGCAAAAGAGTGTCCGAAAAGCGTGGTTTATGCGATCGAAAAATCCGAAGCGGCATATCCTTATCTGACCGAGAATATCAAAAACAACGGTGCAGCAGTGACGCCTGTTTTGTGTGATGCGTTGTTGGGTGACAGCTTGGAGCGCGTGCCGGATTGTGATGTCATTCTGTCTAACCCGCCCTATTTGAGTGAAGCGGATATGCAGGCGTTACAAAAAGAAGTAACCTTTGAACCAGCGATGGCTTTGTATGGAGATACAGACGGATTGCTGTTCTATCGGGAACTGACGGCGCTTTGGACGCCTAAGCTGAGATCGGGCGGATTGCTTGCTTATGAGATTGGGCTCGGACAGGAAAAGGAAGTACGGAACATTTTAGAAAAGCATGGGTATATTTCGGTTTGCGAAGCCCGCGATTTGTGTGGTATAATAAGAACAGTGAGTGGAATAAAGCCGTAACAGGCAGATGATATCGAAGATAAAACAAAAGAAATCGGAGGAAGTAAATATATGGCAGTAAAAACAAAAGCGCCGGTCGCACAGCCGATGCCGACCACAGAGGAAGAAAAGAAAAAAGCGCTGCAAACGGCATTGGAGCAGATTGAAAAGAAGTTCGGCAAAGGCGCCGTTATGAAGCTGGGGCAGGCTGCGGCAATGAATGTGGATGCAATTTCTACCGGCTCTATCGGATTGGATTTGGCATTGGGAATTGGCGGTGTGCCAAAAGGCAGAATTATCGAGGTGTTCGGACCGGAATCCTCCGGCAAGACAACTGTGGCGCTTCAGGTGATTGCGCAGGCACAGAAAAAAGGCGGAGACGCTGCTTTTATTGATGTGGAGCACGCGCTGGATCCGGTGTATGCGAAAGCACTGGGGGTAGATATTGACGGATTGCTGGTTTCGCAGCCTGACACCGGAGAGCAGGCACTTGAAATCACCGAGGCATTGGTGCGTTCGGGCGCAATCGACGTTATCGTTATCGACTCGGTTGCCGCTATGACAACGCAGGCGGAAATTGAAGGCGATATGGGACAATCACATGTCGGCTTGCAGGCACGGTTGATGTCACAGGCTTTGAGAAAGCTGACCAGTGTGATTTCGCGATCCAACTGTGTGGCAATCTTTATCAATCAGGTGCGAGAAAAAATCGGTGTCATGTATGGGAATCCCGAAACCACACCAGGCGGACGCGCACTGAAATTTTATTCGTCTGTTCGTATTGAAGTACGCCGCGCCGAAGTGATTAAAGACGGCACCGAAATAATTGGTAACCGCACCAAATGTAAGGTCGTGAAAAACAAGGTGGCGCCGCCGTTTAAAGAAGCAGAGTTTGATATTATGTACGGCACCGGTATTTCCCATGAAGGGGAACTGTTGGATATGGCAGTAGACATGAAAATCATTAACAAGAGCGGTTCCTGGTTTTCCTATAAAGGAGAGCGCTTGGGACAGGGACGGGATAATATCAAGATTTATTTGAAACAGAATCCCGCTGTTTGCGATGAAATCGAGAAGCTAGTTATGGAAAAGGCATTGAAAGCGATTTCCGATGCGAAAGAGGCCGCTGCCAACGGCACCAAAGTGTCTTCCGCTGCCAAAGCCGATGAGGACGATGATGCTGATGAGGGGCAGGAAACCAAAAGACCGGTAAGGCGCACTTCTTCGGTTGAAGTGGAGCCGGATGAAGCGGATTTTGAATAATCATGAAGATTACGGCAATTGAAAAAAATAAAGGCTCTCGCTATACCATATATGTTGACGATGATTACTGGTACATCCTGGATTATGAGCTGATTGTTTTAAACGGACTTCGAGTGGGCTTCGAATGTGACGAGGAGTTCCTGGAGGATCTGAGAGAGCAGGCACAGCGGCGAAAAGCGAGAGAACGCGCTTTTTATCTGCTGGAATATCGTGACCACACCCGTAAGGAACTGGTAGATAAGCTTTTAAAATCAGTTCCCCTTGAAATAGCAGAGCAAACGGCAGACCGGATGGAAGAGTTGGGCTATCTGGATGACAGAAAGTATGCCAAGCAATATGCCGTCGTGCTGTTGGAACAGAAAAAAATGTCAAAGCGGGCAGCACTCTACAAGATGCAGCAAAAAGGGATCAGCAAGGCGCTTGCAGAGGAAATTTTTGCCGATATGGATATTGACCCCAGAGACCAGATACGGGATCTGATCGAGCAGAAATATGAACGGTATTTGGTAGATCGCAAGGGCTTGCAAAAAACAGTGAATGCTTTAATGCGGCTGGGATACAATTATTATGACGTAAAAGATGTTGTGCGGGAATATTATGAAGAAGAATAAGAAACTGGCGGAAAAAATAGTTTGTTTAAGATGAAAGGAAACAATTTTCATGGAGAAAAAGTCCGTAA
>CAUHFD010000141.1 GCA_959605275.1 uncultured Eubacteriales bacterium
TGAGTGACGGGACTTGAACCCACGGCCTCTACCACCCCAAGGTAGCGCGCTACCACCTGCGCCACACCCAGATTGCAATTTATTATAACATGATTTTTTTTAAATTTCAAGCACTAAACAGAAAAAAACTACACAAACAGAAAAAAAACAAAATATTTTCGACAAAAATGGATAGGGATACGAGTAATCTTTCTCATATTTATGACCATTTCTTCATACTAATCATCATTCCTTTCTGAAGTTTGTTGTATGCACGAGCGTTTAGGGGCAAAAAGAAACAAATGAACCTATGGTAAAATAAATTTTTGTTATTGACAACGAGAGGGTTATCATTTAAAATAAGAAAGTAATGAGGGTTACATTTTTCTGTATAGAAAATTGTAGCCCAGTTCTTTGTGTTCAGAAAAAATTTTGGGAGTAAATAACTATGTCTGAAATCAAAAACTATGATACTGTCATCATCGGCGGCGGAATCGGCGGTCTGATGGCGGCATTCCGGCTTCGCAAAAATGCGCCTGAAATGCGTATTGCCATTACCGAACGCGGCAATACATTGGAAAAAAGACATTGTCCGGCGGGCAAGGATAAGACCTGTGTACATTGTAAAACCTGCAGTATCACAAGCGGCTATGCAGGTGCAGGAGCTTTTTCGGACGGTAAATTTAATCTCGGAACCGCTTACGGCGGAACCTTGGGTGAGGAATTGGGAGACGACACTGCCAATCTCTATATCGATGAAGTTGATAAAATTCTCAATCAATACTGTACTTCCGGAATACCAAAGGTATACCGCTCTAATGAGGAACTGAAGCTCAAGTGTCTGCAGAACAATCTGCGACTGCTTGATATGAATGTCAAGCATCTCGGTACCGACAACAACTATCTGACCATGCAAAATCTAATTAATGCCATCGCAGAATCCGGTACCGATTTATTTGCTTTTTATGACTGTGTTTCGGTAGAACGTGACGGAAACGCTTACTTGCTCCGTTACGCCAACGGAGAAACGCTGCGCGCCCAGAACATTATTATCGCTACGGGACGCGGCGGTGCCAGCTTTGTTGCGGATTTCTGCCGTATGTTTGACGTTAAAATGCGCTCTAATTATGTGGATATCGGCGTACGTGTTGAGATGAAGGATATTATTTGGAAAGAATTTTCCGACCAGATTTACGAGCCGAAAATTCTTTATAAAACCAAAACCTTTGAGGATCGCTGCCGCATGTTCTGCTTCAACAAAGGCGGATTGGTTTCAGCTGAAAACAATCATGGGATTATTACCGCCAACGGTCACTCTTTTGCAGAAGCAGACAAGAAAACCGACAACTGCAATTTTGCGATCCTATCAAGCATCCGTTTTACCGAACCGTTCAATCAGCCGACCGAGTATGCTGAAAGTATTTCCCAGCTCGCGAACATGATCGGAAACGGAAATGTTTTGGTGCAGCGGTTCGGCGACTTGGTTCGCGGACGGCGTACCAACGATCATCGACTGGGGCAAAATACCGTCACTCCGACCCTGAGAGCAACCGCAGGAGATATTTCACTCGTACTGCCGCATCGGATTCTGACCAATATTATCGAGATGATATATGCATTGGACCGCGTCGCTCCCGGAACGGCAAATGACGATACATTGCTGTATGGATGTGAAAGCAAATACTATTCCATTCGCCCTGTTTTTCAGAATGAAAAATTCGAATTGGTGGACGGCGTCTATATCATCGGAGACGGCAGCGGTATCTGCCGCGGTCTATCGCAGTCCGGCGCCATGGGGATTTTTGTTGCGGACTGTATTACCAGATAATAATTCTGCTTTTGGTTTGACGCATCTTGCAATCCTATTTTGCAAGATAAAATTCAATGAAATATTTACAAAGATTCTTTTCATACAATGTGCCTGTTCGCAAAATGTCGGAACAGGCACATTGTCACTTTATACAAGTAAATTTTACTTAAATTTAGCAATTTGTTTACAATTACAAAGATGAAAAATGGCGTCGAATTCTGTTGACAATCCGGATTCAGTATGATACGATTAGTTTATAAATTGAATCGGTTGCCAATATAGATTTGGATTTTTCGGAGTGTTCTCCGCACGGCTCCAAATGTTTCTACCGTGACGCCGTAAGTCATGACTATTGGTTTCCCTCGCCGCGAGGTGCGGGTATTGGCAGACAGGCTTGGTATTTCAAAGTCTGTTTTTTTATTTTTCCAAGGAGGGCTGACTGCATGAAAGCACTTGAAGATAAAATTCTCAAAGAAGGAACAGTGCTTCCGGGCAATATCTTGAAAGTCGGTTCCTTTTTGAATCATCAGCTTGACGGTGATTTTTTGATGGAAATGGGACGGGAAATCGCACGATTGTTCGCTGAAAGCGGCGTTACAAAGATCATGACGATTGAGTCGTCCGGCATCGCTGTCGCTGTTGCTGTCAGTGCCGCTATGCACGTTCCGGCGGTTTTTGCCAAAAAGCATCGAACCGGCAATGTCTCAGGTGAAACCTATAAAACCGTGGTTCATTCCTATACGCACGGGGTCGATTATGACGTTGTCGTAGCACGAGATTACCTTTCTTCCGCTGACCGAGTGCTGATTGTTGACGATTTTCTCGCCAACGGCAAGGCGCTCGAAGGATTGCTTGACATTATAAGCCAGGCGGGAGCAAAAGCAGTCGGCGCCGCCATAGCGATTGAAAAAGGTTTCCAACACGGGGGGGACAAGCTCCGCGCATCGGGGCTTCGTGTGGAATCGCTTGCGATCGTTGAAACAATGGAAAACGGACAAATCCATTTTCGTGACTGATTCCTTTAATGCACTTTTACATAAAATTTTTCTGGGAGGAAAAAGTAATGAAAAAGCTTATCTCAGCACTTCTCGCTGTCGCTATGTTATTTTCACTGGCCGCTTGCGGCACCGGCGAAGATAAGAAAAGTGACGATCTCAAAGTAGGTTTTATTTTCCTGCACGACGAAAACTCCACTTATGACAAAAACTTCATGGACGCTGCCAAAGCAGTACAGCAAGAACTCGGTCTCACAGACGATCAAGTAATGTTCAAAACAAACATTCCGGAGAACAGCGAATGCTACGAAGCTGCTGCTGCACTTGCCGATGCAGGCTGTGACCTCGTATTCGGAGACAGTTTTGGTTTTGAAACCTACATGATCCAGGCTGCAGAAGAATTTACCGATGTACAGTTCTGCCATGCAACCGGTACCAATGCTATCTCTAAGAATCTTCCGAATTTCCATAACGCCTTTGCTTCCATTTATGAAGGTCGTTATCTTGCCGGTGTAGCTGCAGGAATGAAGCTCAACGCTTTGATTGCCGAGGGTAAATTCACCGCTGCGGAAGCTAAAATGGGTTATGTCGGTGCTTTCCCGTATGCAGAAGTTATTTCTGGTTTCTCCTCCTTCTATCTTGGTGCAAAATCTGTTTGCCCAACTGTAACAATGGATGTAAAATACACCAACTCCTGGTTTGATATCGGTGCCGAAAAAGAAGCTGCAAACGCTTTGATTCAGGCAGGCTGCAAACTCATCAGCCAGCATGCTGATTCTGAGGGTGCCCCGAAAGCTTGTGAAGAAGCCGGCGTTCCGAACGTTGCTTACAATCTGGATACTCGTTCCATGGGTCCGAACACCGCTTTGATTTCTTCCAAAATTTCTTGGGAGCCTTATTTCAAAATGATTATTGAAGCAGTCAGAGACGGAAAAGAAATCCCGACAGACTATTGCGCTACCATGCAAGAGGGCGCTGTTCTCTTAACCGAGCTCAATGAAAAAGTAGCTGCTGAAGGCACACAAGCAAAATTGGATGAAGTAAAAGCAAAATTGGAATCCGGCGAGTTGAAAGTATTTGATACTTCTACCTTTACCGTCGGCGGCAAGGCTCTTGATGAAAACACAATGGCTGACGTTGTTCCGGATGATAAATTCGAAGTTGACACCAAAGTTGTATATGACGGTTGCTTCCATGAATCCGAGAAACGTTCTGCACCGTACTTCTATATCGCAATCGACGGTATTACCGGTGTTTTCCCGGACGCAAAATAATCTCTGAATCTTTTCAATCGGCGGGGCACAAAACTGCCCCGCCTAAACTTATTTATTGATATTTAGTTCTGAAAAGGCTGCTGTAAAACAGGCAGCGGCGTTTTGAAAATTAAAAACAGTCCCACACCGGGCAAGTGAGGGATGATACTAATACAACAAGGGGGAAATAGCGTGGGCGTTGATGCAGCGATCGAACTCAGAAATATAACCAAACGTTTCGGAAGCGTTGTTGCAAACAATAATGTATGCCTTACTGTTAACAGAGGGGAAATCCTTTCCATTCTCGGAGAGAACGGAAGCGGGAAAACAACCTTGATGAATATGATATCGGGGATTTATTTCCCGGATGAGGGACGCATTTTCATTGATGGAGAGGAAGTCATGATCCGTTCTCCGAAAGATGCTTTCCGGTATCGGATTGGCATGATCCATCAGCATTTCAAATTGGTTGACGTTTTTACTGCCACTGAAAACATTGTACTCGGACTGAAAGAAAAAGGTTGCTTTAACATCAAAAAAGCTGCCGAGCGTGTACGGGAAATCAGTGAGAAGTATGGATTTGAAATGGATCCGATGAAAAAAATATATGAGATGTCGGTTTCTGAAAAACAAACGGTCGAAATCATCAAAGTTCTGTACCGCGGTGCCGATATTTTAATACTTGACGAGCCGACGGCTGTTTTGACTCCGCAGGAAACAGAGAAGCTGTTTGCGGTTTTGCGTCGGATGCGCGACGACGGAAAAGCAATTATTATCATTACACACAAGCTTCATGAAGTTTTATCGCTTTCGGATCGTGTATCGGTGCTTAGAAAGGGCGAATACATCGATACCGTAAAAACTTTCGAAACAAATGAATCACAGCTGACTGAAATGATGGTCGGTAAAAAAATTAGCCTCAACATTAAGCGCAGTGACCCCGTCAACCCCATCGATCGTTTGGTCGTAAAAAATATCAACTGTGTCAATTGGGAAGGCATTAAATTACTGGATGACATTTCTTTCACTGCCCGTTCAGGTGAAATACTGGGTATTGCAGGGATTGCAGGCAGCGGACAGCGAGAGCTGCTCGAGGCGATTGCAGGTCTTCAGCATCTTGATGAGGGAGAAATTCTCTATCACAATCCTAAAACCGGAAATACCGACGATTTGCGCGACAAAACACCGATGCAGATCCGCGATCTCGGCGTCCGCCTTTCTTTTGTTCCGGAGGATCGGCTCGGCATGGGTTTGGTCGGAAATATGGACATTATCGACAACATGATGTTGCGCAGCTATCGGAAAGGAAAATCGGTTTTTCTAGAGCGAAAAGCACCGAAATCACTTGCTGAGCAAATTATTGATCAGCTTGAAGTGGTAACACCCAGCGCAACAACACCGGTTCGCCGTCTCTCGGGCGGTAACGTGCAAAAAGTTCTGGTCGGTCGTGAAATTGCCGCGTCCCCTACTGTTCTGATGGCGGCATATCCGGTGCGCGGTTTGGATATTAACTCTTCCTATACCATATACAATTTGCTGAATCAGCAAAAAGAACGCGGTGTCGCAGTCATTTTTGTGGGAGAAGATCTTGATGTACTGCTGGAACTGTGTGACCGAATTATGGTAATCGGTTCAGGCAAAATCAATGGAATTGTAGACGGCAGAACCGCTACCAAAGAACAAATTGGGCTTTTGATGACAAAAAAGGACGGGGGTGCACAAAATGAGTAAACCTGAAAAAAAAGTTCGTGAACCGCTGATACATATCACAAAACGCGATACAATGGTATGGTGGAAATCTTGGCTGGTACGGATTGCTTCAATTGCAGCAGCACTTGTTGTGTGTGCAATCGTCATTATCCTGCTGACCGGGTATAATCCGGCACAGGTTTATGCTTCCATGATCAAGGGCACTTTTGGCACCGAACGCAAGCTGTGGATCGCACTGCAAAAAACAGCGATGCTTTTGTGTATTTCCCTCGCGGTAACACCGGCATTTAAAATGCGTTTTTGGAATATCGGCGCAGAAGGACAGGTATTAATCGGCGGTTTGATTTCCGCAGGCTGTATGATTGGTCTTGGAAATCAGCTTCCTACTCCGGTGTTATTGCTTGTAATGCTTGTTGCCAGCGTTGCGGGAGGAATGCTTTGGGCGGTAATTCCGGCGTTCTTTAAAGCTTTTTGGGGGACCAACGAAACGTTGTTTACCCTGATGATGAACTATGTTGCCATTCAGCTTGTTTCCTTTTGCGTAACCTTCTGGGAAAATCCCAAAGGATCAAATACGGTGGGCTTGATTAACCCCGCCAGCAAAAGCGGTTGGTTTCCTTCTATCCTAGGACAAAAATATCTGATGAACATCCTCATTGTTGTTGTCATCACCATCGCTGTATTTATCTATTTAAAATACAGCAAACATGGATATGAAATTTCAGTTGTCGGTGAAAGCGAGAATACTGCGCGTTATATCGGTATTAATGTAAAGAAAGTCATTATTCGTACGATGTTGGTTTCAGGCGCACTTTGCGGTATTGCCGGACTGATGCTGGTTGCCGGTACGGATCATACGATTTCAACCAACACCGTCGGAGGTCAGGGCTTTACCGCAATCATGGTATCCTGGCTTGCAAAATTCAATCCCTATATTATGGGGCTGGTATCTTTCCTAATCGTTTTTCTTGATCGCGGCGCAGGAGAAATTGCAACTACCTTCCGGCTAAATGAAAGTGTTTCGGATATCTTGACCGGCATCATTCTCTTCTTCATTATCGGATGCGAATTTTTTGTTAACTACAAAATCAATTTCCGCAGCACTAAAAAGGAGGGGTAAGAATTGATTAGCACTATTGCAATGTTTGTGAAGCAGGCAATTATTCAGGGAATCCCGTTGCTTTACGGTTCGACCGGTGAAATGATTACCGAAAAATCCGGTAACTTAAACCTTGGTATTCCCGGTATCATGTATATTGGCGGCATCTCCGGAGTAATCGGCGCTTATTTTTATGAAAAATCGGCTGAGGTACTGAATCCTTTTCTATGCGTTTTGATTCCGCTCACGGCATCACTGCTCGGTTCCATTGTTCTTTCTCTGATTTACAGCTTTTTGACCATCACTCTCCGCGCAAATCAGAACGTGACCGGTCTGGCGCTTACTACTTTTGGTATCGGTGTCGGAAACTTCTTCGGAGGCTCCCTTTCCAGTCTATTTGGTGAGGGCGGTTCTATCTCTTTGCTGAAAACCGGTGCTTGCTTTAAAGCCACCTTGCCGTTTGCCGACAAGCTTGGGTTGTTCGGCGACACGTTCCTCTCCTTTGGATTTTTAGCATATCTTGCCATTGCCATTGCTTTGTTTGCGTCTTGGGTTTTAGGACATACCCGTGTGGGACTGAATCTCCGCGCGGTTGGAGAAAGCCCTGCGACAGCAGATGCTGCCGGAATCAATGTCACAATGTATAAATACCTTGCGACCTGCATCGGTGGCGCAATTGCCGGTCTCGGCGGTCTTTACTTCGTTATGGATTATATCGGCGGCGCATGGACAAACGGCGGTTTCGGCGACCGCGGATGGCTTGCAATCGCTTTGGTTATATTCGCACTTTGGAAACCCAATATCGGAATCCTCGGCTCCATTCTGTTCGGCGGTCTTTATATTGTTTATCTTTATATTCCCGGACTCGGACGCAGTTCACAGGAGATTTTCAAGATGCTTCCGTATGTAGTAACCATTCTCGTATTGGTTCTGATCAGTATGCGTAAGCGTCGTG
>CAUHFD010000142.1 GCA_959605275.1 uncultured Eubacteriales bacterium
ATGCTGCTGGGCGTTTTCGGCTTTTTCAGCACCTTTATCATTTACGGCGGTATTATGAATATTGCAACTATGGTGATGGCGAGCGCCATTCCGGCATCCGGTGTGGGGCTTGACTGGAATTCGTTGAAAATCTTATATATTTCAGGTGTACCTTATGATATCGCACATGGTTTGGCAACCGCCTTTTTTCTGTTTTTATTTGGGGACAAAGTCATTAGAAAGGTCGAACGCGCAAAAATTAAATATGGTATGTATCGATGAAAGAATGATTGTATCAGAAAGGAAGGACAGAAGAATGCAGCCGGAAGCATTACCGCCATTTTTATTTGAAACAGACGTTGTCCTGCGGTATGAGAAGTCAATTCAAATTCATTTTGCCGAAAAACGGCAGGTGTTAAGCAGTTCTCCGCTCAACGGAGGATATCGGGAGGATTTATCCGCGGTATTCAATTTTGATGAGACGCCTGCAAAAGGGAAAAAATGTGTAATGCGCGCGTCGACTTATGAACAGCATATGAAATTAATTGCAGAAGAGCTTGGTCTGAATCCGACGAATTGTGCAGGATTAAGCACAGCGGCGCATATGAAATATGCCGCTTCTGTTTCAAGCAGTTATAATGGCACTTCTGTTACAGCAATTGTAACGGGAGGAATCAATAAAAACGGCGGCAGAGCCGGCGACCCGGCTTCATGGGATGAACGTGCTTTCAGTGAGGAAAATCGACGGCATGGGACGGTGAATATTATGTTAGCTGTTGATTCTCATTTATCAGAGGGAGCAATGACTAAGGCAGTTGTTACCGCAACGGAAGCCAAAACTGCGGCAATTCAGGAATTGCTGGCGCAAAGCTTCTATTCCGACGGACTCGCTACCGGCACCGGAACAGACGGGATCATTGTGATAGCCAATCCGCAATCCGAAATTTATTTGACAGATGCGGGACAGCATAGTAAGCTAGGCGAGTTGATCGGCAGCACTGTTCTTGCGGCAGTCAAGCGGGCGCTTTATCTGCAAACAGGGCTGGGATATCAACAACAACACAATGTGTTTTGCCGTATGAGACGTTTCGGAGTGACCGAACAAGGCATTACAGAACGTTTTTTAGAATCTCAACCGTCTCCAGAGAAGATCAGATTCTTTCGGCGCAGGATGAAAGAGGTTGCTTTACAAGATAAATTACTCACCTACACCTCTCTTTATGCACATTTGTTGGATCAGTTAAAATGGGGAATGCTTTCACAGGAGGAGGCGGTTGCCGCAGGGAACAGCTTGCTCTGCCTTATGGAGATAAAGTACAGGATTTCCGATTCATCCGATGATGGTTATGCTCAAATGATTGAACAGTATCAAAACGGATTATTTGATAAAATAATGAATGCTTCATAAACAAATCAAAATATTGATTTGTTCTAATGCTATTGTTGTTTACAAATTTTATTCAGTGAGCATCCATTGGTAAAGTTTTAGAATGAACTGCCCTCGTTGATTAGATAAACTCTGTCTGAGAAGCGAGGGCTGTCTGATTACAGCAAAAAATTTTTATTATGAAACAGGATTTGAGAAACAAATCCGTCGTGGAATAACAAAAAATAAACCTTGGATTTTTTAGTTGACTATTTTTTATTATGCTTGCTTTTTCTATAAAAAATCAAGTATAATAAAAATAGTTTTTCATAGATTACTGCTTTTTCTCATATCTTTATGATAGAACAGAAAAAAAGGTGGCAGTGCTATGAGAGGAACAAAGCGGAAGTGGATTCCTATTGCTGTGATATTGGCGGCGGCAGTGATTGTTTATTTGGTGGTCAATTTTATCAATCGAAGCAGTCCGGTTTCTGTTTCTTCCATTGATCGAATTGACACAGTAGTAATCGATGCGGGGCACGGCGGTATTGACGGCGGCGCAACCGGTATCGGCGGAGTGGTCGAGAAAAACATTAATTTACAAATTGCATTAAAACTAAAGAATGTTTTGCAGGCAAATGGGTATCGGGTAGTTATGATTCGGGAAACTGATACTTCTATTCATAGTTCAGGTAAAAGCATTGCTCAACAGAAAAAATCCGATATGAATAATCGTCTGAAAATAATCAATGAAACACCTAATTCGCTGACTGTTTCGATTCATCAGAATCATTTTGAACAACAGCAGTACAGCGGTGCACAGATGTTTTACGGAAAGGTCAATACAGACAGCAAGATTTTGGCGGATTGCATTCAGAAGCGTTTTGTCGGTAATTTACAAAGTGACAATAAGCGTGAAATCAAACAGGCCGGAAAAGATCTGTATTTGATGTATTATGCCAAAACGCCCATTGTGCTGGTAGAATGCGGATTTTTATCCAATCCGATTGAGTCCGCATTGTTATCCGATGATACTTATCAGAGCAAAGTGGCATTTACTGTTTTTTCGGGCATTATGGATTATTTGCAAGTCGGATAGTCAATAGAAAAGAATGTTAAACAGAGAGGAGCCTACTCAAGAATGGCAAAAGCAAAGGAAGTTTATGTTTGCAATCAGTGCGGCTATGAAACCGCAAAATGGATGGGTAAATGTCCGAATTGCAATTCCTGGAATACATTAGAGGAACAGGAGGTTGTACCGCAGCCGAAATCTCAGAAAGCACAGTTAAACGGCGGCAGGGTAATCTCAAGTGCAGATATTTATAAAATGAATGAGATTGATACCGATGATGAAATACGGTATTATACCGGCGTCGGTGAACTGGACCGCGTTTTGGGGGGCGGTATTGTTAAAGGCTCTTTGGTATTATTAGGCGGTGACCCCGGTATCGGAAAATCGACTTTGCTTTTGCAGATATGTGAATTTTTAGGGCAAAATCTATCGATCTTATATGTGTCAGGCGAGGAATCGGTTAGACAGCTGAAATTACGGGCTTCGAGATTAGGCGTTAACAGCGATAATTTATATGTTGCGGCAAATACCGACATTGAATCGGTTGCGAATACGATTATGGCACAAAAGCCGGATATTGTAATGGTGGATTCGATTCAGACCATGTCTTTGGCGGCGCTTAATTCTTCGCCAGGCAGCGTAACGCAAGTACGGGAATGTACCAACCTCCTGCTTCGGGTAGCAAAAGGGGAGGATATCCCTATTTTTATTGTGGGGCATGTCAACAAGGACGGAGCAATTGCCGGTCCCAAAGTGCTCGAACACATCGTTGACGCAGTGCTTTATTTTGAGGGGGATCGAAATCTATCGTATCGGATTTTGCGTGCTGTGAAAAACAGATATGGCTCGACGAATGAAATCGGTGTTTTTGAAATGCGGGATGACGGTTTATCCGAGGTGCCGAATCCGTCTACGATGCTGTTGTCAGGCAGACCGCAAAATGTCAGCGGCACCTGTATTGCCTGCGTCATGGAGGGAACACGTCCGATTTTAGTGGACGTGCAGGCATTGGTGACCAAAACCGGCTTCGGAACGCCCAGACGCACCTCGACCGGTTTTGATTATAATCGCATGTCATTGATTATTGCAGTATTGGAAAAACGAGCCGGATATTTTTTCGGAAATTTGGATACGTACGTCAATGTTGTGGGCGGCTTACGATTAGATGAGCCTGCGGCGGATCTTTCGATCGCGATTGCTTTGGTATCCAGTCTCAGAGATAAACCGATTGATGACGGTTTGGTGGCTTTCGGAGAACTGGGACTGGCGGGAGAGGTGCGGTCAGTATCCCATACGGTATCCAGAATTATAGAAGCAGATCGTCTGGGATTCTCAAAATGCATTGTGCCGGCGCAGTCGTTAAAGGAAATCAAGCATCCTGAAAAGCTTCGGATTGAAGTGGTGGGAGTATCAAACATTAAGCAAGCATTTGCAGCATTGGAGAAAAAATAGAATCAGATAACTTTAAACCCGCTGATACTTTTCGTATCGGCGGGTTCATTATGATCAAGCATAATAATTATGTAGGTGTTACAGTAATCTCCACGATCTCCGGGAAGTTGAACAGACGAAATGGAAATCCGCTGTTTCCCAGTCCGCGGCTGATAATCAGTTTGGGATGTGTTCCATGAATTCCCTCGGTATAGTTTGGGAAAAATCCCTGCCCCGGTGCATATACCGGTCCGATAAACGGAAGGCGGAATTGTCCGCCATGTGCATGCCCCGAAAGCATGAGGTCAAAGTCGTATTTCTGATAGGATGCGTCGCCGATTGCTGCAAAATTTTCTGGATAGTGAGAAAGCAGCAATCTAAAGTTCTCATGCTGTTCCAATGAAGCGAACAAATCAGTATAATCGCGGTATACATATTTGCCTTTTTTTCTTTGATAATAATTTTGAAATGACCCTTGATTTTCATCCAACCCTAAAATCGTGATTCGGTTATCTTTGATTGGAATTTCAACAAGCTCATTTATCAGAACGATAATTCCGGTGTTTTTTAATGTTGTAATGATTTCATTAAATCTTCCGCCGCGATGTTCATGATTTCCGGGAATATATATGACCGGGGCTGCAACGTTCAGTTCCCTTAAAAAAGCAGCCATATTATCGATATCAACCGAGCTGTCATCAATTAAATCACCGGTAAAGACGATAAAATCCGGTTTGCAGTCTAAAACAGACTGATATAGTTTCCGGTTATTTTTTCCGAATTCTTTGCTGTGGAGATCAGACAGATGGACGATTTTAAATTCGGAAGATACGTCGGCGGTAACGGTATATCGCGATATTTGCAAATGATTGTTCTGAACAAAAAGAAAAGCAATCAAAATCCCGATTGTCAAGCATATTATTATAATCAGAAGTATGATTTTTATAGTATCCACCTTAGCACCCCTCCGGCATTTCAAGAACTTATTGTGAAAGAGCATTTGCTTCGGCTGTATCGGCAGAAATGCAGTATTGGCGATTAGAGTGGTTTAGAATCATGGCTGGAATATAGGCAATAAACATCATCGCAATACCGCAGATTTCTAACCATAAAATTGGTATGTTAAAATACTGCAAAAACGGAAATAACTTAATAATGTGAGGCGGCAGGGTGGTGGTCATAATATAATTAGTGCCGAAGAGATTGTTAAAAACGAAGATAGATGCAAAAATGATATTTCCTAAAAGAAAAGCCTTTTTTATATCTTTTAACTCTATTCGGTACTCCAGCACAAACAAGCAATACAGACCGGTGAGCAGCAAAATATGATGACTGATCACAAATTGATAGGATAGGAAACGATCGGCGCGCATTGGTGTATTGGGCCAGATCATGGCAGGCAGGGGACCGATCCAAGTAAAAAAGTAAACCGAGCGAAAAAGTTTTTGGTTGCCGGTGATCAAAACGTACATAAACAGATATCCGCTGATAAAGCAAAGATGCAGCGGCAGATGTAATTTCCAACTATAAACACCTTTCAGGATAAAGAACAAATACAGCAACAACATATTTATAAAAAATATCGCTGCCATGATATATCGGAATTTTTCTTTATACTTCCATTGCTTTATCTGTGCCCGTTTTATGTACATCAAAATGCCTATCACCAATGTCGATAACAAAAGAAAAATATGCGAGGAACCGAACAGATTGATTTTATCAACTTGGTCTGTTTCATCCAGAAAAAAATTAAGCCAAAATTCGGACAATAGATTCATCTCATTTCACTTTCATTGTTTTTATTTATTATATTCTCTGCAGATAATACTGTCAAGAAAATAGCCATATTCTTAAGGAATGATTAAGAATATGGAGGACTAAGCTGATACTAAAAGAATAAAAACTATTGTATTTTTCGTATTTTCTATTGACATATTTTGGCGGTTGATTTATAATATAACAATAATAAAAGGGAGTAGCTTACGATTATTCGTGACAATCAGCGACATTCCGGCTTTTGGCCCGCTGTTGTATTAAAAAGCAAGACTTTTGTTACAGTTAAGCCTGTAACAAAAGTCTTTTTTACGGTAAAAAATAAATAATATATACTGGAGGTCTTTGTTTGGAATCTTTATTTGAAACAGTGCTGCAAATTCAATGGCAGCAGGTAGTAATGTGGTTAATTGGCGGTATTTTAATCTATCTCGCGATTAAAAAGGATATGGAGCCTTCATTGCTTCTCCCCATTGGGTTTGGTGCAATTATGGTGAATCTGCCTTTATCCGGAGCGGTTACTCAGATCCAGGATGGTATCAAAGAAATTGGTGTTTTAGATGTACTATTTGATGCGGGTATTGCCAATGAATTGTTTCCGCTGATTCTGTTTGTTGGTATTGGTGCAATGATTGACTTTACGCCGCTTCTGACTAATCCAAAATTAATGATCTTTGGTGCAGCGGCACAATTCGGTATCTTTTTCACCTTATGCATGGCTACGCTCTTGGGATTCAATCTCAATGACGCAGCATCGATTGCAATTATCGGTGCAGCAGACGGTCCCACTTCCATCTTTGTCGCTAATTTCCTGAAGTCTGACTATATCGGTGCCATTATTGTAGTTGCTTACTCTTATATGGCTCTTGTCCCGATTGTTCAACCTCCTGTTATCAAATTGATGACTTCTAAAAAGGAACGTAGGATCCGTATGGAACCTTCCACCAAACAGGTTTCCAAAACAACGAAAATTCTGTTTCCGATCATTATTACAATGGTTGCAGGTTTGGTTGCGCCAAAAAGCGTTTCTTTAATTGGATTTTTGATGTTTGGTAATCTGATTCGTGAATGCGGTGTTCTGAATAATCTGTCCGAAACAGCGCAAAAAGTATTGGCTAATTTGGTAACGCTGTTTTTGGGTATCACAGTGGCAACGAAAATGCAGGCAGCACAATTTTTGAGTCTGGAAACCCTTATGATATTGGCGCTTGGTTTGTTTGCGTTTGTATTCGATACCGTGGGTGGTGTTTTAATCGCCAAACTCTTTAATTTATTCTCTAAGAAAAAGATCAACCCGATGATTGGTGCAGCAGGTATTTCGGCATTCCCGATGTCTGCCAGAGTGGTTCATAAAATGGGTCTGGAAGAGGACAAGCAGAATTTCCTTTTAATGCATGCCGCGGGAGTCAATGTTTCCGGGCAAATTGCTTCAGTTATCGCCGGAGGTCTTATTTTGAAATTATTCGGTTAATTGCTATTCGATTGGATTTCGGAGATTTTGAGCGCCTCCTTTGTTTTGGTTCTGATGTAGGTGTAACGAAACAAATTCAGAAAGGAATGAAATGAAAATGAAATTTGATTTCGATGCTATGCTGGCTGTACTTCCGAAGGCATTAGAAGGTTGGCTGGGAGTATTTATTGTCATTGGTATTATTATTGCTACCACTTATCTTCTAAACTGGATTTTTTCTAAACGATAAATAATGTCTGCTGAATAAATCAAAAATTTGATTTATTCTAACGACTACCGTCGTACAAACCGGGAAAGCCACGAAAATTCAAGGCTTTCCCGGTTCAGACATTTCTTGATGCGAACACAGATTACGATTTCAGAATAAAATCGCAATCCAAAGTGCAAGGTTTTCGTAAAAATCAATAAAAAGCCTTGCACTTTGCCAATTCATAAACAACGGCAAAATACTTTGCTGTTGTTTATGAATTGTTCAGCGATCATCAAATAGATCATAGGAAACAAGGGATTTGTTCATTTATGAACAAATCCCTTCAGTCTGTCGAAAAACTATAAGTTACAGCCCTTTTTAATGGAGAAACCGAGGACATGTGCATCGGTTTCGACCTCGACAATCCGC
>CAUHFD010000143.1 GCA_959605275.1 uncultured Eubacteriales bacterium
GTTCCTTAACAAATTTTTAGCATAGTCTATGCGTGTGTCTGACAGGTAACGTTGAAAGGTCTTTCCGGTTTCCTTGTGAAATATTTGGCTGAAATAATTGGGATTTAAATGCAAAAATGCAGCAACACTATTCAGCGAGATTTCTTCGCGCAGATGACTGTGGATATGTAGAATTGCCCGTTGAACATGGCTACTTTGGTTTACCTCAGTTACCAGATTTTCATTTTCGATTTCTCGCAACAGGATGATATAAAAACATTCTATCAAATTGAGTGCAAACTTGTTGTGCAAAATTGTATGGGGCGTTTTCAAGTAGTGTATAGAGGTAACTAAGAAATTGTAATCGGTATCGTTTGTGATACAATAATTCCCGACTTTGTATTTTGTTGGCAATTCTGTTTGCTCAATGAAAAAATCAGATAGCATGATGTTTAATATACACAAAGGTTTGAACGCAGTCAATTTGTGATAGTCAGAGGGTTTTAAAAAGTAGAAAGAGCCTTTTTTTAGCGGATATGTTTTTCCGTTTATGGTCGTTTCACCGACTCCATCCACAATTAGTTCAAATTCATAGAAATCGTGCCAATGGAGTTCTATATCACCTACATGTGAATGTTCTTCTATAATGATGGGAATTGTACCGGGTAAAAATTTCTCTCGTTTATAATGTTGGCCTATGTTCATAGTAACACTTCCTCTAACGTTATTATATCATTTATCGAGTTCTTGTCAAACAATAAATTTAGGAGTTGAGATTTTGTTTAGAACACATTTAATTGGTAATGCACACTTAGATCCTGTATGGTTATGGAGATGGCAGGAGGGATGCAATGAAGTTATGCAAACCTTCCGCTCGGCTTTGGATCGTATGAATGAATATGATGATTTCATATTCACCTGTTCATCTGCTGCTTATTATGCATGGGTTGAAGATATTGATCCTGAAATGTTCGCCGAAATATGTCAACGTGTAAAAGAAGGACGTTGGGTGCCGGTGAATGGATGGTGGGTGCAGCCGGACTGCAACATGCCCAGCGGCGAAAGCTTTGCGAGGCAAGCGTTATATAGTCAGTTGTATTATTACGGAAAATTCGGCAAGATCTGTTGCACGGGATATAATGTGGACACCTTTGGACACAACGGAAATTTGCCACAGTTGCTGAAACAAGCTGGTATGAACGGTTATGTCATGATGCGTCCTTCGAGTGCGGAAAACGGTGAAATTCCCCAGGGTTGTTTTATCTGGGAGGGTGTTGATGGCACACAAATTCCTACCTTCCATATTCCAAATGCGTATTGCGGAACCGGTTCTGAGTGGATTGAAAAGGAAATCAAAGCTACCGATGAATTGTCAGAAATTAACCAAACCGATTCTATGCTGTTTTACGGTGTAGGTAACCATGGCGGCGGTCCGACCCGTTTTGATATTGAATACATAAAAAATCACATTCGTATGAAGCAGAATCAAATTTCCTTTTCTTCACCGGACAGTTTCTTTGAAGTTTTAAAAGAACAGGGGACAGATGCCCTGAAAATTTGGAAAGATGAGCTGCAACACCATGCCAGTGGTTGCTATTCGGCTATGTCTCAAATTAAGATGCTGAACAGACAAGCTGAGAATAGCTTATTGACTGCGGAATGGTGGGATACGGTTGTCGCGTCTGTGTTTGATAAATCACCTGCTTCTGAAAAAATTGCCGAAGCGTGGAAATCTGTATGCTTCAACCAATTCCACGATATACTCTGTGGTTGCTGTATTATGGAAGCATATCAGGATGCAGAAATGTCTATGGGGCATGCCATGTATATAGCGAATACGGTTCAAAACCGCGCCTGCATCCGTATAGCACGCTCTATCGATACATGGATTGACGGAGTTTCTGATCCGGTTTGTTCCGAAGTGCGTCACTTGTCAGGTCATGGATTCCCTGTCCCGGTAGTGGTGTTTAATCCTCTTTCTTGGAATGTACATATTCCTGTTCGTGCATTGCGTTGCTATCACGAAGTAAAAGATTCCAATGGGAATGTAGTCTCCAGTCAGATCGTACGTGGTTCTCGCTCGGATTGTGGGGATCATCTGGATACTTTGTTTTTGGCAAATGTTCCCTCTATGGGATATGCCGTTTACTGGCTGAATCCAAACCAACAGGTGAAGCAGGCACCATGCGTTAATCAGTACTCAGTTCAAATCCAAGAGGATGCTTTCAGTATGGAAAACGAATATATCCGTGTGGAATTTGATGCTCAAAATGGTGTAATTTCTTCATTGCTTGATAAAAAATCAGGCTGTGAATGTATAAGTAAAAACGCGGCGCTACCTATCGTCATTGACGATGATAAGAATGATACATGGGGTCATGGGCGGTTTATTTATGACGATTTCAAAGGCTATATGAAGGTAGATGGCATTGAGTGGATTGAGAAGGGTGCCTTGCGTTCTGCAGTACGTATAAGATATTCCTATGAAAAGTCGATTTTTGTACAGGATTTCTATTTGGCAGAAAGTCAGAAATATCTTCAGGTTAAGTGCAAAGTTGTGTGGCAGGAACCTCATACTATGTTGAAAGTTTCTTTCCCAATTATCGGAGAGGATGCTATTTCCACCTATGAAATTCCTTATGGATATATTAAGCGTCCAGTCAATGGGGAAGAAGAACCGGCATTGAAGTGGGCGGATGTAACCGCAACGCAGACTGATGGTAGCCGCCATGGTATTGCTATCCTGAACAACGGAAAATATTCATATTCGTGCAAGGGAAACGATTTACGTCTAACTTGCGTGCGTAATGCTCTATATGCTGATCATTTCTTTGGCAGAGAAAATGCCGATCTCAGATATACTGATGAAGGTTTACAACGTTTTGAATATGCGATTTATCCTCATAACGGCGAGGCAGAACAAAGCGAAGTTGTGAAATTAGCAAAAAGTTTTAATCAAAGGCCGTATGTTGTTTCTGAAAGTTATCATAAAGGTAATGCCGGTCAAACGGACAGTTTCTTACAGGTAGATGTCGACAATGTGATTATTGAAACTTGTAAATTTGCTGAGGACGCATCAGGTGATCTGATTGTTCGTTGTTACGAAACGGCAGGACTTGAAACTCAATTTACTATCACCAGTAAGTTGAAAAAGATTACAAAAACGTTTACTATCGAAAGTCGTAAGATTATGACACTGCGCATATCCGATGCTGATGTCACACAAGTGGATTTCTTAGAAGGAATTACTGATTAAAAGTGAGGTGTGGACGTTGAAGCGGCTATCTCGTTTTTTTATAGTGGCTTATGTCTCTGTAGTACTGTTTACATATTCAGCCTCGTTTTGTCAAAAGGTGTTTTCTGTTACGGGTGACCCTACAAGTGAGGTCGTAACTACCTCGACTAATCATGAGGATGCTTTGTGGAATATAGATTCATACGATGAATACATAACATTGTACCAGCATGCCTCTAAACCGAAGATAACCATATCTGTTGATGCGGTAGAGGGCAAAGTAACTGAGGGCGAAGCGTATATTAAAACGGAATACCTGTCTAAAATCGGAAAGTACCTATACACGGCGGAAGGAAGTAAGGTCCTGTATCATATGGAAGTTCCGGAAACAGGCCTGTATACATTTAGTATAGAAGGCGCTACGGTTCCGGGAAAACAAACAAAAGTGGAGCGTGCCATATATGTTGACGGCTCGTTGCCATTTCAAGAAGCTGCTACTATGGAAATTTCCCGAGTATGGTCTAATGCTGATTTTGACGTGCGCACCGATAAAATCGGCAATCAGTTATCACCCGCGCAAGAAGAAAAATTCACATGGGCAGTAACGCCATTAACTGATTCAAAAGGATTTTACAATGAGCCTTTGCTATTGTATTTAACCAAAGGGATACACGAATTTACAGTGGTTTCCGCCAGGGAGCCTTATTTAGTGAGTTCCTTGCGTTTGGGATATATTCAAACGACTCCTTCTTATAAAGAATATTATTCTGGCATAAAATCTAAGCCGGAGGCAACCGCTATTCAATTAATACAAGCGGAAGATGCCACTTTAAAATCAGATCAAATTCTTGTCTCCAATTATGATCACAATTCTACGGCAATGCAACCATATTCATCAAAACAAATTGTTCTTAACCAAATCGGCGGAACACAGTGGTCAGCCGATGGTCAATGGATTGAGTGGGAACTCACACCCGAGCAAACCGGATTGTACACGCTATCACTAAAATATAAGCAGGATAGCACTTCACTACCTTATGTCAGCCGAAGCCTCTATATTAACGGAGAAATTCCTTTTGATGAAGCAAATCATATAGTTTTTCCGTACGGCAAAAAATGGCAAGTAATGACATTGGGCGATCAAACGCCGTATCAGTTTTTCTTTGAAAAAGGAAAGAAATATAACATTCGTTTGGAGGTAACTTTAGGCGATATGGCAAACCTGATACGGCAAGCCGAGGAATCTGTTAATTGTTTAAATGATGTATATCGAGAGATTGTTATGATCACCGGAACCGTTCCGGATAAATATCGAGATTACCATTTCGAAAAACAGATCCCTGAAACATTGGAAACAATGAATGAACAGTTGGAAATCTTACAGTCACTGCGTAATGAAATCCTCTCCAGTGAGCATGCCGGTTCCAATCATGTTTCAAGCATCACTCAAGTAGTGGTAGATCTTGAGCGCATGGTTACAAAGCCGAGCAATATTGCTTCGTTTTTGGATGCTTTTAAAACCGACATCGGGTCTTTTGCTTCCTGGGTATTAGAGATACAGAAGCAAAGCCTTGCCTTGGATTGGTTTGCTATTGCTTCGCAAGCTAAAGACCTGCCCTGCGCTGAAAAGGGAGTCTGGTCACAACTGTTACATGTGGTAAATACATTCCTATATAGTTTTACCAATGACTATAATGCTATACAGAGTAACGACTCTGACGACCGCATAGTAGTTTGGGTGGGAAGCAGTGGAATCGGTGGTCGTGATCAAATGCAGGTGTTGCAGCAAATGGTAAACGATTCCTTCACACCTACGTATAAAATTGATGTTGATGTACAATTAGTTTCTAACGGGACATTACTTCCTTCTGCGTTGGCGGGGGTAGGACCGGATGTAGCAATTCAAGTTGAAAACACCTTACCCATGAATTATGGTATGCGAAATGCCGTAAAGGATCTATCAGGATTTAAGAATTTTGACGATGTTATTCAACGTTTTGATCAAGCCGCTGTGGTCCCCTATTGTTTTAGAAATAAAGTGTTTGCTTTGCCAGATACCTATTCATTTCCAATGATGTTTGTGCGACTTGATGTAATGGATTCCTTGGGCTTGGAAATTCCAAAAAACTGGAATGAATTTAAAGATGTGGTGTCGGAATTAAAAAAGAAAAACATGGAAGCAGGTCTGCCTCATGATTTTAACACCTTTAGCATGATGCTGTTTCAAAACGATATAAGCGTATACGAAGATGACGGCATTAGGGTAAATTTTGATGAACCGCGCGCTGTAAAGGTGTTTGAGGAGTACACAAAATTATTTACCGAATACCAAATGCAATTGACTTATGATGCGGTGAATCGTTTCCGAACCGGAGAGATGCCGATACTAATAGCCGATTACACATTATTTAACCACATAAATGTATTTGCGCCGGAAATAAAAGGACAATGGACTTTCTGTGCGGTCCCGGAAACAATTAATGGAAATGTATCTAATAAAACTGTTACCGGAACCGGCACGGCTACCGTTATGATGAGTGGATGTCGCAACGCAGAAAACGCATGGACATTCATTTGTTGGTGGTCAGACACAGAGGCACAATTAAGCTTTTCAAGGAGAATAGAGGCTATTTTGGGAAAATCGGCGCGGTATTCAACAGCTAATTTAAAGGCCTTTGAACAATTGCCGTGGAGTAATGACGAATTAAGAGCCATTACCGAACAACGCTCTTTTGCTAAGGGCGTACCTGAGGTTCCGGGCGGCTACATGACCTCACGATATTATAATTTTGCTTTTTTAGCGGTTGTGAATAGTTCGAAAAATCCGGTAGAGCAGATTCGAAAATACGCCAAGTTAATCGATAAAGAATTAGAAGGAAAACGGCTAGAATTTGGTATAACGTCGTAATTGCAAAGCTGTGTAGGAGTATTTATATGAGAAAGCAATATGCAAAACAAAAAAAAGCTATGGGGCAAACCAAACCCATCGTGAGTTATGCAATGATGTTCCCGTATTTGTTTTTGTTTTCAATCTTTACTGTTTTACCGGTCCTATTGTCTGATTTTCTTTCGTTTACACATTTTAATATATTAGAAGCCCCTACTTTGATTGGGTTAAAAAATTACGTCAAGCTTTTAACGGAAGACGATATTTTTCTGCTTGCCATAAAAAATACGCTCTTGTTGGCTATCGTTACAGGCCCTGTGAGTTATCTGCTTAGTTTGTTGGTGGCATACCTGATTAACGAACTGACTCCTAGGTTGCGTGCTCTGGTTACATTAGTGTTTTATGCGCCGTCCATTTCAGGTAATGTTTATTTGATCTGGACGATGCTGTTTTCGGGAGACTCCTACGGTTTTGTAAATGGTCTTCTTAAAAACTGGGGTATCATTACTACTCCTATTCAGTTTTTTACTGATACCGACTATATGATGCCTATGGTCATGATAGTAACGCTTTGGATGTCTTTAGGAAACAGCTTTCTTTCTTTTATCGCGGGCTTGCAAGGCATTGATAGACAATATTATGAGGCAGGTGCAATCGACGGCATACGAAACCGTTGGCAGGAATTGTGGTTCATCACACTTCCTTTAATGAAACCACAGCTTTTGTTCGGTGCTGTTATGAATATCACTGCTTCCTTTGGCGTAGGAAGCGTTGTAACCGGATTGGTGGGATTTCCAAGTAATGAGTACGCAGTACACACGATTATGCATCATTTGGAAGACTACGGATCCATACGTTTTGAAATGGGTTATGCATCAGCTATTGCAACTGTGCTGTTCATGATGATGTTTGCCAGCAACATCCTAATAAAGCGGGTGTTGCGCAGAGTCGGTACTTAAATGCATCTTGATAGTAGGGAGTGGTATGGATGGACGTTCTAAATAAAAAGAGATTGAGTCGTTCGGTTGGTGGAGATATCCTTATTTTTCTGTTCTTGGCGGTGTTGGGTTTGTGTATGGCTTTGCCTATGGTATATGCCGTTAGTAGTTCACTGAAACCGTTGGATGAATTATGGATATTCCCCCCGCGCTTTTTCCCCGCTAATCCCACTATGGAAAATTTTTCGGACCTATTCTTAGTTATGTCTAATGCTTCAATTCCTTTTTCTCGATATGTGTTTAACACAATATTGATTGCTGTTCTGGGGACTATCGGACATGTTATTCTTTCTTCCATGTGTGCTTATCCTCTGGCAAAACATCGATTTAAAGGTTCTAAAATTATTTTCTCGGTTATTGAAATGTCATTAATGTTTACAACGGCTGTTACAGCAATTCCAACATTTTTGATTATTTCAAAATTAGGTTGGATCGACAGCTATGCCGCTTTGATTGTCCCGGCTTTTTCAAGTTCGCTGGGATTGTATCTTATGAAACAGTTTATGGATACCAATGTCAATGATAGCGTTCTTGAAGCAGCACGTATAGACGGATGCGGCGAATTGGTCATTTTCTGGAAAATTG
>CAUHFD010000144.1 GCA_959605275.1 uncultured Eubacteriales bacterium
CGGCGTGTGCATGTAACGTATCGGTATGGATACAAGCCCCGTCTTAATACCGCCCCGCATCATCCCGATTGCATCGGCATTGGTAGAAGTTTCTTCTCCCATTACCTCAAGCTGATACGCAATGTTGTTGTCTGATGCGGTTTGAATCAGCTCACTGCTGATTTCCTGATCCAAAGTGGGAGCAATGCCAATCATCGGACCTTCTCCCATCTTGCCGCATTTATGCTCCGGTGCATCCGAAGTATAGCCAAAGCTGACATCCACCGACACCGAAATATCCGGCTCAAGCGAATAACTTCCGATGGTTGCGCCCCGCAAGCCAAGTTCCTCCTGAGAACTGAACAACACCGATAATCCGCAATTCAACTCTCTATCTTTTAAAAGCTCCAGCGCATACAATATTGCTGCCACTCCGCCTCGGTCATCAACCGCTTTTACGCTTACCCTGTTGTTTAATAATGGGCGGTATTCGCTGTAAAAGGTAATCCGGTCTCCCGGAGCAACAAGCTGCTTTGCAGAGGCTTTATCCATTCCGATATCAATTGAAATATCATCAAAATCCGGCACTTTTTTGCGTTCCTCATCCGACTCGAGATGCGGAGGCTTTGAAGTGATAATACCGGTCAAGCTTTCTTTTCCGTGGACGATCACCTGCTGAGCCAACAGCAATCGGCGGTCAACTCCTCCGCATTTGGCAACCTTCAAAAATCCGTCATCATCAATATCGGTCACGACCAATCCGACCTCATCAATATGGGCGTCCAGCATAATCACCGGCGCGCCGTTTTTCGGCTCGGCAATGTTCGCATACACATTGCCGAAGCTGTCGCAAACGACATTTTCACTGTATTTGCTTAACAATTCAGCGGCAGTTTGGCAAGCACTGCCCTCCATCCCAGACACACCCGCCGATAAGCTCAGGCGCTTTAAGATTTCTCCGGTCGAAAAATTGATCTGTTCACTCAAAGTGTATTCACCAATCCTTTATAATGATTTCCTCTTGCTTCAAAATTCGGATACTGATCAAAACTTGCACATGCCGGGGACAGCGTAACAATATCCCCTTGCACCGTGTTATCTTTTGCCGCTCGAACGGCTTCCTCCATAGTGGATACATGCAAAATTTTAAGCTCTTCCGGATTATATCCGTCACATTCCGTTACCGCTTTTTCTATTTTATCAGCGGTCAATCCCATCAATATCAACAGCTTGCATTTTTCAATCAACTTCGGAGCAAGCGGCTCAAAAGGGATTTTTTTGTCATATCCGCCGGCAATCACCACCAGCTTTTGCCCGAAAGAATTAAGTCCCGCAATGGTTCTGGTGGGACTGGTAGCAATGGAGTCATTGTAATATTTTACGCCGTCTACCTCTCTGACAAATTCGATTCTGTGCGCAACACCCCCAAATTCGCGAGCGACTTTTACGATATTGTTGCGATCCACGTCATCATAAACCGCTGAAATCGCGGTCAGATAGTTTTCCACGTTGTGAATGCCGGGAAGACGAATATCGGACGCTTTCATAACTTCGGTTTGTTCCCCATTGTTGACCATGATAATACTGCCGTTTTCGGACAAATATGCACCGTTATCCGGTATACTGCGGCGGCTGAACTGATACAGTTTTCCACGTACTAATTCAGACATCTGATTGGTAATATCGTTATCCATATTTAATACCGTTTTAGAAAACGCATTTTGATGCAGCAGAATATTTTTCTTTGCGGCAATGTACTCGTCCATATCCTTGTGTACGTCCAGGTGGTTCGGCGCGACATTGGTAACCACTGCCACATCAGGAGATTTGCGCATGGAAATCAGCTGAAAGCTGGATAATTCCACTACTGCCGCATCGTGTTCATCAATGGACTCGATAATCGGTAAAAGCGCTCTGCCAATATTTCCGCCGAGATGTACCGTTTTTCCCTGTGCTTTTAAAAACTCGCTGATCAAAGTGGTGGTTGTTGTCTTTCCGTCAGAACCGGTAACCCCGTACAGTTTGCAGGGACATAAGTCAAAAAACACTTCCATTTCGGAAGTTACAACCTTTCCAAGCTCTCTTGCTTTTGACAGAACCGGAGAAAAAAAGTTCATGCCGGGGGTACGAAAAATGATATCGGCATCGCAGAGATTATCCAGATAATGCTCCCCTAACTCAAAACGGACACCCAGCTTTAAAAGTTCCTGATACCGTTCTCCCAATTGTTCAGCTGTGCGTTTATCCGCCACTGTCACTCGAATATTTTTCTGCATAAACAGTTTAATGCAATCAAAATGACTGACTCCCATCCCGATAAATGTGACTTTTTTATCCTGAATGGATTCAAAAAAAACTTCTGCTTTTGTCAACATACATTTTACCCCGTTTTCTATCTTCATTTGATGAATAACCATAATTTCCTAATTTATTATTATACTTCTAATCAAGAATATATTCAAGTACAAACGAAGATATTTTCATTTACTTATGTTTGCCAAAGCAAAGTTATAGGTTGCAGAAGCAAAAAAATCATGTTATACTGATATAAATTGCATGAATTCAAAGAAGTATTGGAGCGTTTTTATTTATTATGGTATTAAAAAATCTTTTAGTCGGTCAATCAGGCGGTCCCAGTGCCGCCATCAATGCATCCCTGGCAGGTGTTTTGGCAGAAGGAATCGCATCGAAAAAAATCGGCAAGGTTTACGGTGCTGTTAACGGCATCAGCGGTGTTCTTGCCGATCATATTCAAGAAATGGATATGATGGCAAATGAAGAATTACTGCATCTGCTGAAGATCACACCGGCAATGGCATTGGGATCCTGCCGTCACAAGCTTGCTGAAATAGATTCGGATCCGGAAAGCTATCAAAAAATAGAAGCTGTTTTTGATAAATACAACATCGGTTATTTTTTCTATATCGGCGGCAACGATTCCATGGATACTGTGGATAAGCTAAACAGATATTTTTGCCGAATCCAAAAGGATGTCAAAGTGATCGGCGTGCCGAAAACAATTGACAATGATCTGGTCATGACCGATCACACGCCCGGATTCGGCAGCGCCGCAAAATACCTTGCAGTAACCGTCGACGAAATTATTCGAGATACCTCTATTTATGCCGTAAAAAGCGTTACGATTATGGAAATCATGGGACGTGACAGCGGATGGCTGACATTAGCGGCTGCCTTGCCGAAACTGCTTGGCGGCAGTAAACCGGATATTATTGCTTTACCCGAAGTTGCGTTTGATGAAAATGCATTTCTCGAGCAAATAAACACCCTGTTTCAAACAACCAATAACATTGTTGCCGTAGTCAGTGAAGGAATTCGGGATCAACACGGCAACTATATCGGAGAAGATACCAAAAGCGGCTCAACCGACATATTTGGTCATCGGTATTTATCAGGCGTCGGAAAATATCTGGAACAATTGGTCAATGCAAAAATCGGCTGCAAGGTGCGCTCCATTGAAGTCAATCTAATGCAGCGCTGTGCCGCACACTTGGCATCTCAGACAGATTTAGACGAGGCAGAACAGATCGGAAGAGCTGCTGTCAAACGAGCTTTAGATGGTGTTTCCGGAGAAATGATGATCTTCCGCCGATTGTCAGATCATCCTTATCGAATTGAAATTGACAGCTATCCAATCAGTCAAATCGCCAACAAAGCCGCAATGGTACCCGATACTATGCTTAACTTGGATGACCCTTCCTGCCGAGAAAAAGCGGTAAATTATTTGCTTCCGCTGATCCAGGGAGATGTCCCACAAGTCAAGGATGAAAACGGCATGCCGAAATTTTTTATCTTGTAAAATCATATAGCCGATGACCGTAAAAGTCATCGGCTGTATTTATTGTCTGGGGATTTTTAATTGCTGTCCCGGCATCAGAACGCTCCTACATCTTAATCCGTTATATCTCGACAATCGAAACAGGCGTAATCTGCTACCCATCTGCTCCAATGCAATTTGATTCAAAGTTTCCCCCGGCTTCACGGTATACCACCGAAAATTTACGCCTTGTTTTTCCGTGGTCGGCAATAAATCGGTTATGTAAAAATCTGTATTGATTCCCAGTTGATCCAGTCTTGCCATATCATCCTTTAAAGAGTTAATAACATACCTGCCTTTCTGCATCGCATGAGATATTCTCTTTCCGTTACTGCGTGCCCGCCTCCTGATTCGAACCACATCTCCCACCTTAAAAGAAAAAGTGAAGTTTTCAGAAAAGGGAATGCTCTTTTTATAACCATTTAATCCCGCTTGCCTGATCAAATCAGGATAATTTTTATAGCAAAAATCCAAATTGACCCATCCTGCCACGCCGTCTGTTTTCCCCCGGCTGCTGTACTGCCAGATTTGAAATGGTTTTACATAAGTGGGCTCCTCTGCCCACTGTACCAGCCATTTATCAAATTTTGCTAAATTCGGATTGTTGATCTGATAGGTCAGCCAATATAGATTCGCACATATCCCGACGCAGTATCCGGCTTTCTCCAATCCGCCGCATAAAAATGCGCAGATGTCCGCGCACAGATGGTCGCTGACATCCTTTTTCTTCTTGTATTCGTCGGCGTCCTCCATATCAATAAAAACAGGATACAAAGGCTTTTTACCGCTTAGTAAGCGCAGAACATGCCGTAATTCGTCCTCTGCCTCCGTCATATTAACAGCATAGCTGTAAAAATAACTTCCCCAAGGTATCTGATACTTTTCACATTCCGATACATTTCTTTCAAAATACAAATCATCCTGCGACTCTACATCTCTGCCGTAACCGCATCGAATGATAACGAATGAAATTCCACAGTCCTTTATGCGGGAAAAATCCACCTTTCCTTGATTGGACGAAAGATCCATTCCTTTTACAACATATCGGATGCTGTTTTCTTTCTGTAAACCACTGTAATTATCTGTTCTCTTCTTCACCGTTTTTCACCTACTTTAAAACAAGTATGATTATACAAATCCCCTTGTAATAAAATATGCGGCAATGATGCCGCATGGTGACAAAAACGAATAAAAAACAAAAAGAAAATTAAGATAAATTTGCCTTTCGCGTTGTAGCAACCGCTATGCAAAATACTTTTTTAACACCGCAGGAAAGCAATGTGCGCGCACATTCATCAAAAGTAGCGCCGGTCGTGTATACATCATCACACAGCAAAACCGTTTTTCCGGCAACTATCTGTGGATTGACCACCTGAAAAGCGCCTTTTAAATTTTCCTGACGTTCTTTTTGTCCTAAATCATGTTGCTTTTTTGTGTCCTTTTTCTTCGCTAAGACTCCTATATGTGTTGGTATACCGCTTTTCTTTGTCAGCTCCTTTGCAAGCAATACAGATTGATTGTACCCTCGCTCGTATTCTGCCTTTTTCGTCATGGGAACCGGTATGATACAATCAATTTCCGAATAAAAATCACATTGCAAAAGCTTATAGTAAAGATATTGAGCCAACGGCGGAGCATAACTGATCCGCTCGTGGAATTTAAGCTGCCGGATGGCATTTTCAGCACCAAGCTCATAAAAGAACACCGCAGTTACTGCGGAAAACGTAGCCTCTCTTCGGCTGCAAATACAAGGATTTTTAGCGCATACAGGACATATATCCTCCGCAAACGGAATCAGCGGAATGCACTGTTCGCAATAAGGCTTTCCCGAATAAATCGGTGTATTGCAGAAAATACATCTTTTCGGGAAAATAAAATCAATCAGTTTTTTGAAAGGATTCATTCTTGTGACCATTCCTTTCTGAGATTCTGTTCGGACTGATTGTCTTTTACAATACACTTTGATTGTAAAAGACTGTCACCTCTTATTCGCGCCATACAAGAGCGGAGTTTGAAAGAAATGCACCGCATTTCTTTCAAACTTACCATCTTCTTTTCTTGTCGCATGCACTACGATTCCAGCACATTAATAGACCGGTAATACTCCTGAAGCAAATATTTCAGTCCTGTATAACGCAGCATTTTGCGGTTGTTTTGTACCATATAAGCGACACGCTGTCCGGAGCCGACGATAATCAACAATTTTTTTGCCCGTGTTACCGCTGTATAAAGCAGGTTACGATAATACAGCTTATCAAATCCGCCTAATATAGGGAGAACAACCGCGTCAAATTCGCTTCCCTGGCTTTTGTGCACCGTAACCGCATAAGCAAGCTCCAGCTCGTCTGCCATATCGAAAGAATATGCGGCAATCCGTCCGTCAAAATTAATCATCAACGTTTGACTGCCTCGATCAATCATTTTAATGATGCCGATATCTCCGTTAAAAATTCCCAATCCCCTTTCGGTGTCTTTGGTCCATTCAATATCATAGTTGTTCCGAATCTGCATTACTTTATCGCCTTCCCGAAAGATATACATTCCGTTTGTAAACTGGGTCTTGTACCCGTCTTCCGGATTCAAAACCTCCTGCAGGGATTTATTCAGTTCTCCCGTGCCTAAGCCCCCCTTTCGTGAGGGACAAAGCACCTGAATGTTTTCAGACGGAGAAAACCCATAACTATTGGGCAATCTTCGTGCAACCAAATCCACTACCAGCTCCTGCGCCGCAGAATAGCTTCCGCATGGCAGAAAAAAGAAATCATTGTTTTTCACCGTTAAATCAGGTAAAGTCCCGGCAACAATCTTATGCGCATTCGTCACAATCAAACTTTCCGCCGCCTGTCTGAAAATCTCTTTGAGCTGTACCGTCGGGATGCATCCGCAATCAATCAAATCGCGAAGAATATTTCCTGCTCCGACAGAAGGCAGCTGATCTGAATCACCAACCAAAATCAGCTTGCAATTTGGCTTGAGCGCACGCAGCAAGCTTTCAAACAACAGGGTATCCACCATTGACATTTCGTCTACCACTACAGCATCACTGTCAAGTGGATTATCGCCATCGTGCACAAATTTCAGCTGATTGCTGTCACTGCGATCCACCTCCAATAATCGGTGAATCGTTTTCGCCTCTCTGCCGGTAACCTCCGATATTCGCTTTGCCGCCCGTCCGGTAGGCGCTGCGATGCTGACCGTTTTTCCGCTTTCTTCTAAAATGGTGATAATGGCGTTAAGGGTGGTCGTTTTTCCGGTTCCCGGTCCGCCGGTTAAAATTAAGATGTCATTTTCATCCGATTGCCGAATTGCTTGTTTTTGCAGCTGCGCATATTCTATCCCGGTTTCCGCCTCGATCTTTTGGATCTTCTCCTCAATATCCGTGCTGTTATCAAAGCGAACACGAGTCATGAGCGTAATTCGCTCCGCAATATACTGTTCTGCAAGGTAAAGATTTGCCAAATAAACATAGTCTTTGTTTTTTTTGAGACAGTAAAGCTCTTTGTCGTTAATTTCCTCTTCAATTGCTTCTGACAAAAGACGATCCGGCAATTTTAGCAGAGAAGTCGCCTGCTCCAACAGCTTGTCCGTCGGCAAACAGGTATGCCCCGAGCGAAGATTGCGACGCAGCACAAAATTAATGCCGGCTTTGATGCGTTCTTTGGAATTTTCAGGCAAATTTAAATCTGCGGCAATGGTATCACAAAGCAAAAAATCAATATCAAGATCATTACAGCAAAGTACATAGGGA
>CAUHFD010000145.1 GCA_959605275.1 uncultured Eubacteriales bacterium
GTCATCAATCATTTTTTCGATTTCTCAGTCTCACATCATTGACAAAACTACATTCGGACATTATTCTGTGTTTTACATAATATTTTAAAACAGTGTGCGCAAAAATAGATTGAAAGAAAGACTTTAGAGACAAGAACAATAGGAATGCTTTTTGTTTTATTGCTCTCTTTCCAAAATAAAGTCGTTTGAGACGTATAATACCGTGAAAAATTTATGAATATTTAGATTTTTTTAAAAAAGCACTTGCTTTTTATATCAGATTGTGATATTATATATAAACAGTAATCACAACGTGGTTACAATAATATCGCGGAGTGGAGCAGGGGTAGCTCGTCGGGCTCATAACCCGAAGGTCGGTGGTTCAAATCCATCCTCCGCAACCACAAACCTCGTAGGTACGCACTTACGAGGTTTTTCTTTATATATCTCTTATTTTGCAGTTAGCTTTGTAAGCTCGCTTGCCACTTTTTGTTCTGTATCAAGGGACATAATTCGCTCAGCTACTTTATCCGCTTCCGCTTTTGTCCAGCGTGCAATCTCTCGGCGAGTTGCCAAAATCGAAGTAGGCGTAACGCTGAATTCGTCAAGACCGAAAGATATAAGTAACGGTATCAGCATTGGGTCGGCTGCTGCCTCACCGCACATACCCACCGGGATGCCCGCTTTTTTCGCCTCGGTGATGATATTGCGAATCAAGCGCAACACTGCCGGAGCGAAGCCAGAGTAGAGATATTCCACATTGGCGTTACCACGGTCCACAGCTAAGGTGTAACCGGTGAGATCGTTTGTGCCGATGCTGAAGAAATCTACTTCTTTTGCAAGGATATCTGCACAAATCGCTGCGGCGGGTGTTTCCACCATAACACCGAGCTTTAGGTTTTTATCATACGAAATATCCTGTTTGTCAAATTCCCGCATGATGCCTGTCACAATCTCTTTGACTTTTCTGTATTCTTCTACCCCTGTGATAAGAGGAATCATAATGGCAAGATTACCGTAGCTGCTGGCACGCACAAGTGCCCTTAGCTGGGAAAGGAAAAGCTCGTTATGCTTTAGGCAATATCTCACTGCACGGAAACCAAGAAAAGGATTTTCTTCTTTTTCAAGCCCCATATATGGAATATCTTTGTCTCCGCCGATGTCCAGCGTGCGAATAATGACCTGATTGCCCTTCATAACAAGCAGGGCTTTTTTGTATGCCTCAAACTGCTCGTTTTCGCTGGGAGCTGAGTTCCTGTCCATAAAGAGAAATTCTGTTCTGAAAAGTCCGATGCCTTCGCCGTCGTGCTCTGTTACACGTTCTGCATCCTCCGGTGTGCCGATATTGCCGAACAGATCTACCTTTACACCGTCAGCGGTTTTGGTGGGCAACCCTACAAAGCGAGAGAGTGTTTCACGCTCGGCAATGTAGTCCAGACGCTTTTGCATATATAGAGCGATTTCCTGATCAGTAGGGTCGGTGATGATCTCGCCCGTAATACCATTCACGATGACCAGATCGTTTTTTTTCAGTATTTCTGCCGCATTCGGGACACTGAGCACAGCGGGAATTTCCATCGCCCGTGCTAAAATTGCCGCATGAGAGGTTTTCGATCCGATCTCGGTAATAAGCCCCACTACATTTTCTTTATTGATGCAGGCGGTCATAGAGGGCGTCAGTTCTTTTGCTACCAACACCGTACCCTTTTCAAGGCGAGAAAGATCCACTGTTTCTATGTGAGAATACTGAGTATCTCCGTCTTAATATCTTTGATGTCTACCGCTCTTTGCTTGGTAAATTCATCATCGACCGAGGAAAACATAGCGATAAAGGTATCACAGACATCGGCAAAAGCTGTTTCTGCACAATTTCCTGCATCGATATTTTTTTCGATTTCAGAGTACATATACGGATCTTTCATCATCATAATGTGTCCAAGGATGATCTCACCCTCTTTTTCACCGATGGTTTCAGTAACATTCTGGGCCAACGCCGTATTTTTTTCAATGAAAGTATTCAAAGCCTTGGAGAAGCGCTCGCGCTCGACAGCAGGATCACAATTGTCTTTTGGGGTAAAATTGATCTCGGCTTCGGTGGCAATCACAATTTTGCCGATTCCGTAACCTTTGGAAACACCGATTCCGCTTAGCATATTAACACCTCCGTAAGTGGAAAGCAGCCCAACTGCCCGATTGCGGTCGGCTGCTTTCTTGTCAAAAATTATTCGTCGAAGCCGCTTTCAACCAACTCCACAGCCTTGTCGAGTGCCGCTTGTTCTTGCTCGCCGTCGCAGATGATTTCGATTTCCGTGCCGCATTTGATGCAGGCAGCAATAATGTTCATCAGGCTTTTGCCGTCGGTGGTAGAGGTGTCCGTTACAATAGACACCGCGCAAGGGAATTTGCCCATTGCCGTGGTGAAAGTCATGGCAGGGCGCATATGAAAGCCTTGTGCGTTGGTGACGGTAAGTTTTTTGGATACCATTTTGAATTCCCCTTTATTCTTTAATTTTTTTCTTGAAGAGGCCCAGCAGCAGCATACTGACAACAGAGCCAACCACAAGAGATACCAGATACATTGGCCAGTTTTCGACAACAGCAAACACAAAGATGCCGCCGTGAGGAGCCATAAGCGTACAGCGAAACAGCATGGATAGTCCGCCGGCAATGCCCGAGCCGATCATACAAGCCGGGATAACTCTCAGCGGGTCACTTGCTGCATAGGGAATGGCACCTTCAGTGATAAAACCTGCGCCCATAATAAAGTTAACCGGACCGTTCTTTCTTTCATCATTTGTGAACCTGTTTTTAAAGAAGATGGTTGCAAGCGCAATGGCAATCGGAGGAACCATACCGCCTACCATAACAGCAGCCATGATATCATAATTTCCGGATGTGATCGCCGCCGTGCCAAACACATACGCCGCTTTGTTGAACGGACCACCCATATCGATGGACATCATAGCGCCAAGCACGATACCGAGAAGCACTTTATTCACATCTCCCATGGATTCAAGCAGATTGGTAAGGCCTGTATTGATCATCCCCATGAATGGGTTGATCGCGCACATAACAACAGCGATCATACCAAGTCCAACAAGCGGGTAAATAAGCACGGGTTTAATACCCTCAAGCGATTTCGGAAGCTTGTCGCAGAGCTTGCGCAGACCAAGCATGAGATAGCCGCCTACAAAGCCCGCAAATAACGCTCCGAGGAAGCCGGAGGGGACGTCGCCCGCGACATTTGCAAAAGTTGCACCTGTTGTGGCAAGGTAGCCACCCGCAAAGCCTACCAGAAGTCCGGGACGGTCGGCAATAGACATACCGATATATCCGGCAAGAATCGGAATCATAAAGTTAAAGGCAATACCGCCGATGGTTTTGAAGAATGCGGCTCCTGCGGTGGCAGTGCCGAAGTTGGCGTCCTGTGGTGCACCGGCGATGGTGTCAATGAGGAAGGCGAGGGCGATAAAAATACCGCCGCCCACAACGAACGGAAGCATATGAGAAACGCCGTTCATCAGATGCTTGTATATTTTACGACCGAAGCTCTCACCGTTGTCGGCGTTCGCAGCTGTTTTTTCGCCGGAATGATGATATACAGGAGCATCGTCGGAAAGAACCCGATTTATCAGCTCTTCCGGCTTTTTAATGCCGTCAGACACTTTTACACTTATCAATTTTTTGCCGTCAAAGCGTCCCATTTCCACGCTTTTATCGGCGGCAATGATAATACCGTCAGCCGATTCAATCTCCGCGGCAGTCAGCACATTTTTTGCGCCACCGGAACCGTTTGTCTCCGCTTTCAGCGGATAACCCAGTTTTTTACCGGCTTTTTCGAGCGCCTCAGCCGCCATATAAGTGTGAGCAATTCCGGTGGGACATGCGGTGACCGCGAGCACGCGGTATTTGCTCTTGACTGGTTCGCTGTTTTTAGCAGCTTCGTCTGGGTATTTCTCTTTTTCTGCGCGGTCAATCTCGGCTATGAATGCCGCTTTATCCTTTGTCGCAAGCAGCTTTGCACGGAAGTCTTCATCCATCAGAAGTACCATAAGCCTAGAGAGAACTTCAAGATGGAAATCTCCGTCATCGGGTGCGGCGATCATAAAGAGAAGGTTGGAGGGCTTGCCGTCCAGTGCCTCGTAATCAACGCCGTCCGGCACGGTAACAGCCGCAAGCCCCGGTTTTTTCACTGCATCTGATTTGGCGTGCGGAATGGCAATACCGTCACCAATCGCAGTACTGCCTTGCGCCTCTCTTGCAAGGATTTCTTCGTGATATTTTTCTTTGTCGGCGATGTTTCCCGCTTTTTCATGAAGGCTGATCAGAGTGTTGATCGCCTCCGTTTTATTTTGAAACCTCGCTCCGAGGACAATGCTGTCTTGATTTAACAGATCCGAAATACGCATGATTTGATCCTCTTATCTTAAAATTTATTTAAAATTATTTTTATAGATTCCATGTTGGCAAGTCCCTCGCTGAAGGCGGTTGCACTGCCGGAGGCAGAGCCGAGCTTTAAGGCATAAGCAAAGTCGCCTGTTTGCTCATAGCCGGCGATAAAACCAGCTACCATTGAGTCTCCGGCGCCTACGGTGTTTACCACTTTGCCTGGGTATGCGGGCATATAATGTTTTTGACCGTTCTCGTCAAGAAGCACTGCTCCGTCGCTGCCCATGGAAACCAGTACATTACGAGCGCCTTTTTCCTGCATTTTTGCAGCGTATTTTACCGCCTCGTTTGGGGAACTTATTTTTACCGAGAATATCTCTCCGAGTTCATCATTGTTGGGCTTTATGAGAAACGGATGATAAGCAAGGGTTTTCATCAGCAACTCTCCGGTGGCATCTACCACAAAGCGGATATCCTTACCGGACTGAGAACTCATGATCATTTCATACATGTTCTGCGGTAATGATGATGGAATACTGCCTGCCAAAACCAAGGTGTCACCGTCTTGCATGACCTCCATCTTTGCAAATAAACGCTTTAAATCACAGTCCTCAATATGCGGTCCTTCGCCGTTGATGTCAGTTTCTGTTTTGGAACGGATTTTAATGTTAATGCGGGAAAATCCGTTTTTAAGGTGGACGAAATCACTCTTGATCCCTTTTTTGCTTAGCCCCTCTTCAATGGCAATACCCGTAAACCCGGCAATAAAGCCCATCGCCACAGAAGGAATGCCATGTTCATGAAGGATTGTTGAAACATTGATGCCTTTGCCGCCAAAAAATACGCTCTCGTCGTGGCTGCGTCCGATGCTTCCGATTGTCAATTCATCCACATGGGCAACATAATCGATGGCAGGATTAAGTGTCAGAGTGTAAATCATTTTGAAACCTCCTTGATGATCGTTAGTGAACGGTAACTTTCATTTTTGATATGATCGGTTATGATACAAGCTCTTGAGATGTCAGCAAAGCTAACAGCAGCTGTTTTATCGAACTTACTGTGATCAGCAAGAATGTACGTGACATATCCTCGTTGGGCTGCTGTGCGTTTTACACTTGCTTCATCTATATTATGCGTGGTAAATCCGCTTTCATTCGATATACCGTTGGTGCCGAGAAAACATTTGGTAAAATTATAGTTTTTCAGCATTTCCACGCAAGAAACACCAACGACTGCCTCGGTTGTTTCCTTGACCTCTCCGCCGGCAAGAAAGACTTTACAGCCATGCTTGGCAAGAAGCTTTGCGTGGTTAAAAGCATTGGTTACAAATACGGCATTTTTTTCGGTGATGAATTTGATCATTTTTTCGGTAGTAGTTCCCGCATCGATGAAAACAAAGTCGTCTTTGCGAATAAGCCCTGCCGCATATTTTGCAATCCTTTCTTTTTCGGCGGAGAAAAGTCTTTTTTTATCGGTCACATTTGGTTCTGTCATGATAACGCCTGAGTCCAGTTTGATAGCTCCACCGTGAACCTTTTTGAGCCATCCTCCACGATCCAGCGTTACAAGATCACGGCGTATTGTTGATTCAGATGTATTCAGCTGCTCAACCAACTCTGTAACACTGAGCGTTCCTTTTTCTTCAAGCATCGATAAAATGAGCGAATGCCTTTTTTCTGTTAACATTTGTACAAGCACCTCCATGTAGATGGATGATTTTGACTGGTATTTAGTGTTTTTACTGATTATATCAAAAAAACTTACCTTTATCAAGCAAGTTCAGTCAAATTAGTTCAAAAACATTTATGATTCCGTCAAAATCAGTCATTAAAGACGGGATTCATCATTATATATTTATAAAGCGTATCTCAATAGTCGATTGCATCGCTTTGGGTTATATCGATAATACCATACCAAATACTAGACACCACCGGTAAATCCGGTGGTGTCTAGTAAAAAAAGCTTTAGTTTTAAGCAACTAGCGAAGCAAGCTGGAAACAGCAGACTTTTAATCGGTTTCTTCTACCGAAATATTACGTGCCTGCTGCTGTCGTTGATATTCCCGGGGAGTAATACCGGTGTGCTTTTGGAAGTTGGTATAAAAATTAGTGTAGTTATTATATCCCACTGTTTGAGCTACCTCCGCAATGGACATTTTGCCGTTATCGAGCAGGCGTTTTGCCTGCTTCATTCGAAAATCAATCAAATACTGTTCCGGCCCCATTCCGATGCAGTTCTTAAACATGCGATAAAGATGACTGCGATTGATATTGAATTGATCGGCAAGTTGTGAAATTCGCAGTGTTTCTGCAAAATGCAGCTGGATATATCGCTGTATTTGCGATATATATTGATGTTGCGGACTGATGGTATACTTACTCTGATCATCGGCTCGAAGCAATATTGACAACAAACGAAACAGCTGTTCTATTCCGCCAATATCTGCAGCTCGACTGCGATTGATATGAGCATTGGCATCAGTGATCAACTGCATCAATGTATTATCAGACATTGTAGTACAGTAGCTGTCACGAAATACAGTGCGATGAATCAGTTCGGGCGCAAATGATCCATTGAAAGCAAAATAATAGTAATGCCAAGGATCTTCACTGTCAGCGGTGTAGGTGGCTGATACGTTCGGTGGAATATAGAAGGCATCTTTTTCCTGTAACTCATAGGTAGTATCATCAATTTTGAGCATACCTCGTCCCTTGTAAATAAAATGGATCAGATAAAGATCACGACAATTGAAATAAGAATAACCGGGGTTGCATTTTTCCCATCCCAGCTGCGCCAGATAAATATACGGATTGGGGAGATGCTCTAGGGAATTATGTAGCAAGTTTAATTCAGTATATATCATATGTAACTACTCCCAAATAGCAAAATAACTAATTTGTTTTTGATTTCATATAACTCTCTATTGATATTATATAGCATTTATTGCGGATGCGTCAAGATTAAAATGGGAGATTTTGTCATATAGATGCAACAATTTATAATGTATATGCAACATGAAATACTTGATAAAAAAAAAAATAATGTGATAAAATTTGATTAAAGAAAAGTTTGATTAATAGTTAATGTTATCAAAAAATGTACGATTTATTATTCTGTATGCCGTGTGTATATCTGCACTGAATCTGTTTTGTTCATAATAATTGGGAATGTGTCTGATCTGTAACTTAATAAC
>CAUHFD010000146.1 GCA_959605275.1 uncultured Eubacteriales bacterium
ACGCAATTGTATCGGAAAACTTAAAGGGAGATTACAGTGTCGGACAAGAGATAGAAGATAAGGTAGATATTCTCTATAAGGATTTCGTCAAACCCGGAAAAACCTATTTGTTCTTAACCGGAATTCCGGATACGATAAGTCACTTTGCATATTATCCTAAAGCCAACTTGTATGAAGCAGTGGAAATTACAGAAAGCGGTGATATTAATATATATCGTTTAAAAGAAATAAAAGAATTAATTGCCAAAACTCCCAGTTGTTTAGTGCCTGAACCAAAAAGTTTAGATGAAATCAGAAAACTGTTTCATCAATCGAATTAAAAAGAAGGTAATATTATGAAAAAATGTCTTATCTTGCTTTGTTTGTTAACAATGGGGTTAGTCGGTTGTAAGATAAATAATGGAAGATACCTTTATTATTACGGAATAGATGAAATGTGTAAGGAAGCAGAACATGTTTTTATTGCTAAAGTAATCGATGTTGAAGCAGAATCAGAGGATAATTCTGTTCAAGCTAATAGAAAACAAATCATTTTTAATGCAATTGTATCGGAAAACTTAAAGGGAGATTACGGTGTCGGACAAGAGGTAGAAGATCGGGTGAATATTCTCTATAAGGATTTCGTCAAACCCGGAAACACTTATTTGTTTTTAACCGGAATACCGAATTTGATTGAAAGTGGAAAGCTAGATTATTATCCTGACGCCAACTTATATGAAGCGGTGGAAATTACAGAAAGTGGTGACCTTAATATATACCGCTTAAAAGAAATAAAAGAATTGACTGGTAGAACTACAGCTCATTTAGAACCCGAACCCAAAAGCTTAGATGAAATCAGAGATCTGTTTCGCTCCGATTCCGTAGAGAAAATTACCTCCACCTTTCCCGAAAATATATCTTCTACGGAAAACGTTACTTCGGAACAATTGACGGAAAATTATAACAATTTTAAACAAACAGTTGACTCAATTCAAGCAGATAAAATAAACAAAATAATTATGGTGGAATATGTCCAAGGTAGAGGAACAGCATATGCTTTGGAAAATGAGAAAATAATCAAACGATGGATTTCCATTATAAAAAAACTGGAATTTTCATCTAAACCGTTTGTTAGCACAGTTGGCTTAGGTTATGAAATAGATGTATATGAAGAAAATAAAAAAATCTTTTTAGGAACATGGTTAGATAAATGGGTTTATAACATAACAAATCTTGATACAATAATTTATATAGAAAACTATGATGAACTAAGACTGGAAATAGAACAGCTAAAAGAGGACACCAAAGCCTATGGCAAAATTGTTGATTTACCTTAACCCATTGAAGAGCAAATATATCATACTACTTGTAAAAACAGTTTGTTAAGTAAATTGCCGTAAAACTATAAAAAGGGGTAATATCTTTGAAACAACTGACTAGCATACTTGCTGTATTTTTATTGTTGCTTTTGTTCACGTGCTGCAATTCCACAGAACAAAACTCTGATTCTGAAACATCACTGGGATTGTACAATTCAATAAGTAACAGTGAATTGACTGTAACTTCAGAATATAAGACAGTGATATCTGGGAACAGTTCTGTATCATCTGTAGCAAAGAATCCTTATGTTTCGCAAAATGAACGTGGTGAAACAGTTTATATCAGTTATGCGGAAAAATTTTTCAACACCAATGACGAAATACCTGAGTACTTGAAAACAATAGACTTACGTCAAAAAGGATTTGATGTAATAGCCAATGAGAGAATATACATAACTCCGCATATCATCAATCTTCCAAAAAGTCGAGCTGGAAAAACTGAAATAATTAATACGGAAATATCAACAGCAGAAGGGGGAGGAAACCTTTTAAGGTGGTCATGTTTTGGAAAAGACAATAAATATCTATACTCTATCACCTGGCATACATCTGCAAAACTAACAAGCAAACCAATAAATAATGCACGAGAGCTGGATGCTTTGATTAAAAGTTATAGCGGTAATGACATAACTACCATAATTACGCATGAAAACAAATATTATGTTCTTTTAGGAAGTGTATTATATTGGATGTATGATAATAAATATGTTATCGGTGTTTCTAACTTTATAGATAAAGGCAATACAGATGAATTAATTTTATTAGCCGAAGATATTGAATTTGAAGAGCATACGCTAAAATAATATTTTCAAGGGTGGGCGGCTCTCGCCCCTTTTCTTCCTATTTTAATAATCATAAATAACATCATTATTCTTCAAAATTTACATCATGTGCAAAAAAGGGAACGTATAAATAAGAAAGTTAATGAACAAAACCAGCTCCGATTTTTCATCGGAGCTGGTTTTGTTTCATTCAAAGGGCATCTCTCTGGAACTATAAAGATATATTTAAGTGAAGAATACCGGAGCAAAATAGACTGCTACATTTTAATGATAGTGTCCTTCTGACATTTCGGCAATTTCTTTTGTTTCCTGAATGGTTCCAAACGGGTGCTGCGGCGGCGCATAAATGGAATATAATTTCAGCGGTGTGTTTCCAATGTTAACAATGTTATGCCATGTACCAGCCGGAACAACAACCGCATAATCACCATTAATATTTTGCCGATATGTTAAATTATTTTCTCTGTCCCCCATTTTTACAAACCCATGACCGCTTTCCACTCTGATAAACTGATCTAAGTGAGGATGCATTTCCAAACCAATATCTCCGCCGACCTTGATACTCATCAATGTCACCTGTAAATGTTCTCCTGTCCATAATGCAAACCGGTAGTTTCTATTTGCGTTTGTCACTCTATCAATATTGATAGCCAACGGATATGGACCGAAATCAGCAATATCCGCCGTGCTCCTGTTTAAAATATGATCCCTTTTCAGACAGATCAACTCCTTTCATTTCATGGCACAAACTTCATCTCATGTTTCCTGGTTATATTATATGAATTTTGATCCGTACTGGTGTGTGTCTCACAAAACACGCAACAGGCTGCATACGCTATCCAACATATGCAGCCTGTTGTTTTTTTATTTGATGTTTTTACTGGACAATATACTCTTGTACAGTATGAAATAATTCCGGAACAATGAGTCCATCCACCGCAATGCCTTGTTCGGTAAACTCCTCTGTATAGACTTTTCCGGTATCCCGAATCTGTGCAACCAAATTTCCCTTATCATAAGGAAATAATAGTTTCCGCCGTTTCAGTTGACTTGGTAATGTTTCTGCAATTTTTTGAAGCAACACATCAAAGCCGTAACCTGTTTTGGCACTGATAGCTACACTGTTCTCCTCTGCCGAAAAATTCGGATATTCCAATAAACAATCGCACTTATTAAACACCTTGATCACCGGAATATCACCGCATCCCAATTCTCCCAGCAACTGCTCGGTCACTTCAATCTGTTCCATGATATCATTATTGGAAGCGTCACAAACATGCAGAATCAAGTCAGCGTTAGATGCCTCTTCTAAAGTGGATTGAAATGCCTCAACCAAGTGATGGGGCAGCCGCCGAATCAATCCGACGGTATCAATCAGCAAAACAGTACGGTCATCCGGCAAAGTCAACCCGCGTGCGGTAGGATCCAGCGTCGCAAAAAGCTTATCCTCTGCCAACACACCGGCATCCGTCAACGCGTTTAACAGCGTAGACTTTCCTGCGTTAGTATATCCGACAATTGCCACCGAAATAACATTGTCCTTCTTTCGGCGCTGTCTGCGTAAGCTGCGTTGTTTTTCCACCTCTGCCAGTTCATCTTCTAAAGTCTGTATTCTGCGGCGGATATGCCGTTTATCCGATTCCAATCTCGTTTCGCCGGGACCTCTGGTTCCGATTCCTCCTCCTAAACGTGACAGCACCGTCCCCATGCCAGCCAATCGCGGCAACCTGTATTTTTGCTGTGCCAGTTCCACTTGCAGCCGACCTTCTTTGGAACGGGCACGCATCGCAAAAATATCCAGTATTAAGGTTGTTCTGTCTATCACTCTGATCTGCGTAATTTCTTCAATATTGCGGGTTTGTGTGGCTGTCAACTCGTTATCAAATATCAGTAATTCTGTTTCATTCTCCTTGCAAAATGCAGTAATTTCTTCCAACCTACCCGAACCGATACAAGTTGCCTTATCATATGTTTCTCGGCGTTGAATCACTTTTGCCTGTACTTCCGCTTGCGCAGTTTTTGCCAATTCTTCCAGTTCAAGCAGAGATTGATCCGGATCATATTCTCCTAAATCCACGCAAATCAGTACCGCTTTGGTCCATTCTTCTTGCTTTATATCATGCATATTATTATCTGAATTTGTCACAATGACAAATATTCCTTTCGTGTAATGATATGAAAATAAGTTTTTTAGAACAGGCGCATTTCTATCATTCCCCTTTCGGTCGGCTTTCAAGTCTATTATATAGGATATACTGAAGCAAAGTCAATCATCCCCTAAAAAATAATCAATTGTAAAGTCCAGAAATCCATGATATAATGAATATGATAATAGCTGTGAAAGGATTGATGATGCAAATGTCAAAGCAGGGCTTGATTCATATTTATTGCGGAGATGGTAAAGGCAAAACCACCGCTGCGATCGGATTGTCCATTCGCGCTTTAGGCAGAGATTATCAGGTCATATTTCTGCAATTTCTGAAATGGCAGGAAACCGGTGAAATTTCCGCTTTAAAAACTTTTAAAAACCTTAAGGTTATCAGAGGAGAAAACCTTGTTCATAAGTTTACATGGAATTTGACAGACCAGGAAAAATCAAAATTGATCCAAGCGCACAACGAAATGTTCCGTTACGCTGTATCCCTGTGCACATCCGATAAATGCCTGCTTATCATGGACGAGTTGGTCGGGACATATGACATGCACCTGATTGATCGAGAAATGGTTCTTGACTATTTGCAGCACAAACCGGAAAATTTAGAAATTGTCATGACCGGCAGAAATCCGGCAGAAGAATTGTTGAAAATGGCCGACTATGTATCCGAAATAAAAAAAGTCAAACATCCGATGGATCAAGGCATTGTAGCGCGGGAAGGTATTGAAATGTAAGTAAAACAACACTTTTCCACTTTTGATTTATCCGGCAAAAGCCGGCACGGATTGTAAAAAGAAAGGATTATTGATTCATCATGGAATTATACTTGCTGATTGCAGTGATTATACTACTTATCATAAATTTAATTATTTTGCTCATACAGGGAAAATCAAAAAATAATAACGATGCTGCGCAGATGATTGCAGAGTTTGACCGTCTAAAAAAGGATACCGAAAACAGTCAAAGCAGATTGCGTCAGGAGTTGTCCGAAACCACGCAGAGCTCTGTAAAATCCTTGGGCAGCATTCTTTCAGACAATCAGCAGCTTGCAGGAGCCGCTCAAAGTAAAAAAATTGAAGAAGTCGGGAAAAACACGGTAGAACGTTTGGACTCGATTCACAGCGGCATTTCCCGCCAGCTGAATCAGATGAGCACCTCCACCGAAGAAAGGCTAAAAACATTCTCGATGGAGAATGAAAAAAAATTAGAGAACATTCGCCAAACGGTTGAAACAAAGCTAACCTATATCCAGAATGACAATAATCAAAAATTAGATGAAATGCGAAAAATCGTAGACGAGAAGCTGCAAAAAACATTGGAAGACAGAATGACGCAATCCTTCCGTCTGGTCAACGAACGTTTAGAGCAAGTATACAAAGGTTTGGGCGAAATGCAGACGCTTGCATCGGGAGTCGGCGATCTGAAAAAGGTTTTATCCAACGTAAAAACCCGTGGTATTTTGGGCGAAATCCAACTTGGCGCGATACTGGAAGAAATTCTTGCTCCGGAACAATATGACGTAAATGTGGTAACAAAAAAAGGCAGCAAAAATCCGGTAGAATTTGCAATTAAGCTTCCTACTGAAGATGATAACCACATTTATTTGCCGATTGACTCCAAATTCCCGAGCGATGTTTATGCCAATTTGGTAGATGCTTATGAAACCGGCTCTAAGGAGCAGATCGATGAATCTGTAAAACAATTGAAAACACGAATTCGCGGCTTCGCCAAAGATATCAGTGAAAAATACATTGATTCCCCCAACACTACCGATTTTGCAATTATGTTTCTCCCTTTTGAAGGACTGTATGCCGAAATTGTCAACCGCGGTATGGTAGAATCTTTACAGCGCGATTTCAAAATCAATGTAGCCGGTCCAAGCACAATGGCGGCATTGCTCAACAGCCTGCAAATGGGATTCAAAACCTTTGCGATCCAAAAACGCAGCGGAGAAGTATGGAATGTTCTTGGAGCGGTCAAAACCGAATTTGACAAATTCGGAGAAGTGCTGATGGCAACACAGCAGCGTTTAGAACAAGCAAATAACGAATTAGACAAACTGGTCGGCGTCAGAACTCGGCAGATTCAGCGGAAACTGAAAAATATTACCGCGCTTAACCAGCAACAGACTGATTTGATTTTGCCGTCAACAGACGACCTACTTTCGGAAGATTCCATCGACGATACGTCAGAGCCAAATATTTGACAAAAAACTTTTCTGATTGTAAAATAAAGAAAGCAAGAATAGAAAAGCTTTTTCTACTTAAAATAAGGACAAACAGCTTCCTGTAAAACAGACGCTTTCCCGGAAGGAATGATGAGTACAATGTATGATATGATTATTTTGGGTGCCGGTACGGCCGGATTATCAGCCGCGATATACGGTGTGCGTTCCGGATTATCGGTACTTGTAATCGAAAAGAATATACACGGCGGTCAGATTATCAATACGCCGGATGTCGAAAACTATCCCGGCATTTTAAAAATTTCCGGATTTGAATTCATTGAAAACCTGTATAATCAAGTAATCTCACTCGGCGTTAAAGTCGTATATGAGACCATAAAAGGATTAGATTTGCGGCCTGCTGTCAAAACAGTAGTTACCTCCCAAAAAGACTATCAGGCAAAAACCGTCATTATAGCCAATGGAGCAAAACATCGCCACCTGAACTGTCCCGGAGAAGAAAAATTTGCAGGTAAAGGAGTATCCTATTGCGCAACCTGTGATGGTGCTTTTTTCCGCAATCAGGATGTATGCGTTGTGGGCGGCGGAAATACGGCATTGCAGGACGCGCTGTATTTAGCCAACAACTGCCGAAAAGTATATTTGATTCTTCGCAGCAATGAGTTTCGAGCCAACAAAGTCAATGTCACTGCGGTCAAATCACGCAGCAACATTGAAATTATTTACAATCATACGGTGGAAGAAATTATCGGTGACAGCGCGGTAAACGGTGTGATTATTCGAAACAATGCCATTTATCATAATCAAAAGCTGGAGGTTAGCGGCGTATTTGTTGCAATCGGCGCCGAACCCCAAAACCAAATGTTTGCCAACATCATACGTTTGGATAATTCCGGATATATCGTGGCAGGCGAAGATTGCAAAACCAATGTAGCAGGTGTCTTTGTTGCCGGCGATACCCGTACCAAAAAGGTCAGACAGCTTGTGACCGCAGCCGCAGACGGTGCAGTAGCGGCTACCGAAGCGGCGCAATATTGTGCGACGGTATAAAACAGTTAAACAACAAACGAGATACAGCT
>CAUHFD010000147.1 GCA_959605275.1 uncultured Eubacteriales bacterium
GTCGTGATTATTTTTCTCGAAAAATCATGAAAAATACAGCCCCATTTCAAAAGAAAAAATACTTGCCAAATTTAGAAAAAACCTGCTGAAAAATATTTTTTCAGCAGGTTTCAATCTTTTTTGGATGAAATTCTTACAGCAGATTGGACTGAGCGGTGTGAGATTAATACATGCCGCCCATTCCGCCGGCAGCCGGCATTGCCGGAGCAGGATTTTCTTCTTTCTTGTCTGCTACAAGACTTTCGGTGGTCAGCACCATTGCTGCAACAGATGCAGCGTTTTGTAAAGCAGAGCGAGTAACCTTGGTCGGGTCAACGATACCGGCAGAAATCATATCTACATAGGTTTCTGTATAAGCATCATAGCCATAGCCGACTTTGCCTGCGCAGCGAATCTTATCAATGATAACAGAGCCTTCTACGCCGGCATTTTTAGCAATCTGACGGATCGGTTCTTCCAATGCTTTGAGTACGATATATGCACCGGTCTTTTCATCGCCGCTTAAGCTGTCCGCCAATGCTTTTACATCATTGTAAGCATCCAGCGGAGCAGTGCCGCCGCCTGCTACGATACCTTCTTCAACAGCCGCTTTGGTTGCAGATAAAGCATCTTCAATGCGGAGCTTTTTCTCTTTCATTTCTACTTCGGTAGCAGCACCGACTTTGATGACTGCAACGCCGCCGCTCAACTTAGCAAGGCGTTCCTGCAATTTCTCACGGTCAAAGTCAGAGGTGGTTGTTTCAATCTGCGTTCTGATTTGAGAAATTCTGTTTTTAATCTCGTTTTTATCACCTGCGCCGTCCACAATGATGGTGTTCTCTTTCTGAACTTTTACCTGTTTTGCACGACCGAGCTGTTCGATTGTGGTCTCTTTCAAATCTAATCCCAGCTCATCGCTGATTACCTGACCGCCGGTCAAAATAGCGATATCCTGGAGCATTTCTTTTCTTCTGTCACCGAAACCGGGAGCTTTGACAGCAACACAAGTAAAGGTGCCGCGCAGTTTATTAACAATCAAAGTGGAGAGAGCTTCCCCTTCGATATCCTCTGCGATGATAACCAATTTTTTACCGGATTGTACGATTTGCTCCAATAAAGGAAGAATATCCTGGATAACAGAAATTTTCTTATCAGTGATTAACAGATAAGCGTCATCAATAATCGCTTCCATCTTATCGGTATCGGTTACCATATAAGGAGTGATGTATCCGCGGTCAAACTGCATACCTTCTACTACTTCGCTGTAAGTTTCAGCAGTTTTGGATTCCTCGATGGTGATAACGCCGTCTGCAGAAACCTTTTCCATCGCCTCGGCAATTAACTGACCTACTGTTTCATCTCCGGAGGAAACGGTTGCGACTCTGGCAATATCAGCAGAACCGGAAACCATTTTGGAATTTTTGATAATTGCGTCAACAGCAGCATCGACTGCTTTATTAATACCTTTTTTTACTACCATTGGATTTGCACCGGCAGCAACGTTTTTCATACCTTCACGAACCAGAGCCTGTGCAAGCAAAGTAGCGGTGGTTGTGCCGTCACCGGCAGCATCGTTGGTTTTGGTAGCTACTTCTTTTACCAGTTGAGCGCCCATGTTTTCAAAAGCATCTTCTAATTCGATTTCCTTTGCAATGGTAACGCCGTCATTGGTAATCAACGGAGCGCCGAATTTCTTATCCAAAACAACATTTCTGCCTTTCGGTCCCATTGTGATTTTTACGGTATCCGCAAGCTGATCAATACCGGATTGTAATGCTTTTCTGGCCTCTTCGCCATAAATAATTTGTTTTGCCATGATATAATCTCCTCTTCAAATGAAATAATTAAGATATAGTTTATGGATGATATCGTTATTCTACAATAGCTAATACATCTGCCTGACGAAGAATGGTATAGTCAACACCGTCAATCTTTACCTCAGTACCGGCATATTTGCTGATCAGTACTTTGTTGCCGACTGTAAGCTCCATTTTAATTTCTTTTCCGTCGACAATACCGCCCGGTCCGACTGCTACAACTTCTGCAACCTGGGGCTTTTCTTTGGCGCTACCTGCCAAGATAATGCCGCTTTTGGTTGTTTCTTCCGCTTCCACCATTTTAATGACTACGCGGTCTGCTAAAGGTTTGATATTCATATTAGATTCCTCCTGTAATATAGTTGTGTTAAATGTTAGCACTCATAGTGTTCGAGTGCTAACATTTATTATTGTATCCGTATTTTATGAAAAATCAAATATTTATATGTGAACAAATTGTTATTATGCAAACATTTCACGTAACGTAGTGAAGAGACATAATCATAAATTTCATCAAAGCAAGAATTTGATGACCGAGCGTTGTCGATTTTATCAACACGCTTTATAGATATATTAATAGATATCAGGGGCAGCAGGAAGAATCTGCAATACAAATTTTTGTGAAATGATTGGCGGTAATATTTTCTCGGAACGCTTGAATATAAAGCGGAAAACTGCTATAATATACTTTAATAGTGATTTTTGACTTTTTATGATAGTACAGCAGTTTTAGATGGCGGAGGATTGTTTTTTTGAGCGAGCGGAAAGAAATATTTGTTTCAGATAGTGAAAAGCAGGAACAGCGCGAATATAGCCGCAGGGTGTCCGAGATTTTGTCCAAACGGTATCCCGATCGTATGCCGATGGCACATCTGCACACCTACGGGTGCCAGCAAAATGTCAATGACGGCGAAAAAATTAAGGGCATGCTGGCAGTGATGGGATATGGCTTTTGCGATACGCCCCAGGATGCTGATTTGGTGATCTATAATACCTGTGCCGTGCGGGAGAATGCAGAAGATAAAGTGTTCGGAAATGTTGGACAGCTGGTCCACTGTAAGCGCGCCAGGAAAGATATGATTATCGGTCTGTGCGGTTGTATGACGCAACAGCCGCATATTGCGGAAAAGATCCGGAAAAGCTATCCTTATGTGGACTTGGTATTCGGTACTCATGTGCTGCATAAATTGCCGGAGTTGCTGTATCAGACGCTTACCGATCATAAACGGGTGTTTGATATTGAAAACAGCGACGGCGTGATTGCCGAGGATATTCCGGTCGTTCGGACGGACGGAATCAAAGCATGGCTGCCGATTATGTACGGCTGCAATAATTTTTGCACGTATTGCGTTGTGCCGTATGTTCGCGGCAGGGAGCGAAGCCGGCATTCCGACGATATCATCGCGGAGGCAAAGCAACTGATTGCGGATGGATATAAAGAAATCACCTTGCTCGGACAGAATGTCAATTCATATGGAAAGGGATTAGAGGAGGACATCAACTTTTCCAAACTGTTGCGAATGTTAAATGATTTAGAAGGAGATTTTATTCTCCGTTTCATGACCTCTCATCCGAAGGATGCAACTCCCGAATTGATTGATACCATTGCAGAGTGTGAAAAAGTATGTAAACATCTGCATTTGCCGGTACAAAGCGGAAGCGACAGAATCCTTGATTTGATGAATCGGCATTATCATGTGGAGGATTATCGAAAACTGATTGCATATGCCAGGAAGAAAATTCCGGATATCTCGTTTACCAGTGACATTATCGTCGGGTTCCCGAACGAAACCGAAGAGGATTTTCAGGCGACGTTGGATCTCATTCGTGAGGTACGTTATCATTTCCTATATACTTTTATTTATTCCAAGCGGGTCGGCACCAAGGCTGCTGCTATGGAGGATCTGACGCCGGAGCAGGAAAAATCCCGCCGCTTTCGGGAATTGTTGTCGGCGCAGGAAGTCATCGGTCAGGAAATATATGACAGGCTTGTCGGAACGACATGGCGAGTATTGGTTGAGGGCGAAGGAAAGAGCGGAGACGGTTATCTGACCGGACGAACAGAGCAGAGCGTGATTGTCGATTTTCAAGGGGACAAGCAGTTGATAGGTAGTTTTGTGCAAGTGCGGATTACAAAAGCACTGCGATGGGCAGTTGTAGGAGAACTTGACGTATAATAACAAAAGAATATACTTAGTGTATATATAAATAAAATAAATCGGAGGATAAAAAAAGTGGATATCATTAAAATGGCAAGAGAAATGGGTAAAGAAATTCAGAAATCGGAAATTTATGCAAATTTGAATGCTGCTAAGAAAAATAACGATGAAGATGAGCAATTACAGGATTTGATCGGACAATTTAATCTGAAGAGAATAGCGATCAATAACCAGATCAACGACAATCAGAAGCATGATGAAGATGAGATGCGCAAGCTCGACAGTGAATTAAAAGAAATTTACAATAAAATTCTGACAAATGAAAACATGGCGGCCTATAATGATGCAAAAAACGCAATGGATGATTTAATGAATCAGGTCAGCACCATTTTAATGCACAGTGTCAACGGCGCTGATCCGGAAACTTGTCCAAGCAAGCAGGAATCAGGCTGTTCCGGCAGTTGTTCCAGCTGTTCCGGCTGCCACTAAAGAAAGGGTAACAAATCGTTTTTGGGGGGATTGTTTTGGCTGGTTTGTCACAGATGATGCAGCAATATATGAATATCAAAGAACAGCATAAAGATCAGATTTTGTTTTTCCGGCTGGGAGATTTTTATGAAATGTTTTTTGATGATGCTATTTTGGTGTCAAAAGAGCTGGAACTTACGCTGACCGGCAAGGACTGCGGTTTGGAAGAACGGGCGCCGATGTGCGGTATTCCGCATCACAGCTGCGAAACTTATATCAATCGCCTGATTGAAAAGGGCTATAAAGTAGCTATTTGCGAGCAAATGGAAAATCCTGCTACGGCAAAGGGCTTAGTAAAGCGCGATGTTATCCGGGTGATTACGCCGGGCACTCTAACCGAAGGAACGATGTTGGACGAAACAAAAAATAATTTTATCGCCAGTGTTTATGTCGGGGAAGATGGGTTTGGTGTCAGCTTTGCCGACATTTCCACCGGCGATGTGTTTTTGACCGAAGTAAAAACAACAGAATCAGATGTTGAAGTGATTAATGAGCTGTCAAAATTTTCTCCTTCCGAAATTTTATATAACAGCGCTTTTGTGCCGCTGCAAAAAGCGACAGCTTTTATTAAAGATAAATTAAGATGTGTTGCAGAGCTATTGGAAGAGAACAAATATGATTTGACATCCGCCGGGCAGATGATTCCTGCACAATTCGGCGAACCCTCTTTGGACGCAATGGGACTGTCCGATAAGCCGCTTGCCGTTTACAGCCTGATCGGGCTGTTGTCCTATGTCAAGGAAACGCAGATGGACGGTGCACAGCGGCTGATTCGTTACTCGGTATATCAGGACAGTCAGTATATGACGGTGGATATGACGGCAAGAAGAAATCTAGAGTTGACCGAAACCATGCGGAATAAAGAAAAGCGCGGTTCTTTGCTGTGGGTGCTTGACAAAACCAAAACCGCAATGGGAAAGCGACTGATTCGCAAATATGTAGAGCAGCCGCTGGTCAATCTTGCAGTTATTACAAAACGGCAGAATGCGGTTACCGAGCTGACCGAACAAAGTATTTGGCGGGATGAACTGACTGAACAGTTGTCCGATGTTTATGATTTGCAGCGATTGATGACGAAAGTTATTTACGGTTCGGTGAACCCCAGAGAACTAAAGGCGCTTTCCTATACGATAGCGGCGCTGCCCAAGATCAAAGAAATCAGCGGAAATTTTCAGTCCTCGCTGTTGAAAGAACTGCATGACGGTATTGACACTATGCAGGAGATCCGCAACTTGATTGAATCGGCGATTGTAGATGATCCGCCGGTTATGATGAAGGACGGGGGATACATCCGCAAAGGCTTCAACACCGAGCTGGATGAAATCCGGGATATTTGTGTGAATGCTAAAGGATATATTACTCAGATTGAAGAAAAAGAAAAAAACGAAACCGGTATCAAGAATTTGAAAGTAAGTTATAACCGGGTTTTCGGCTATTACATAGAAGTCACCAAATCCTTTTTGGATTTGGTTCCGGATCGATATATTCGAAAACAGACATTGGCCAACTGCGAACGGTATATTACCGAGGAACTGAAAGAGCTGGAAGGCAAGGTTTTATATGCCAATGAGAAAATACTGGCATTAGAGGCGGATATTTATGATGAGGTACGACGGTTTGTTGCCTCTCGTTTAAGCGTGATTCAGGATACGGCAAGCTGTATTGCGCAGATAGATGTGCTTTGCTCCTTGGCTAATGTTGCAGTGATGAACAATTATGTTTGCCCGACCGTTACTTTAGACGGCGGGATCGAGATCGTGGACGGACGGCATCCGGTGGTGGAGCAGATGTTGAAAACGGTGCCCTTTGTACCCAATGATACCAAACTGGATTTGAATGAAAATAAGTTGCTGATCATTACCGGTCCGAACATGGCGGGAAAATCCACCTATATGCGGCAGGTGGCAATTATTACCTTGATGGCACAAATCGGAAGTTTTGTTCCTGCCCGTTCTGCGACTATCAGTATTGTGGATAAAATATTCACCCGAGTCGGTGCATCAGATGATCTGACATCAGGACAGTCTACTTTTATGGTAGAAATGAATGAAGTGGCGCAGATTTTAACGCAGGCAACCCGAAACAGCTTGGTGATTTTGGATGAGATCGGACGGGGAACATCGACCTTTGATGGGATGAGCATTGCCCGCGCTGTCATTGAGTATATTTTAGATCAGAAAAGGCTGGGGTGCAAAACATTGTTTGCGACACATTATCATGAACTGACGGTAATGGAAGAGCAGAAAAAGGGCGTTAAAAATTATAATGTGGCAGTGAAAAAGCGGGGCGATGATATCACCTTCCTGAGAAAAATAATTCGAGGCGGCGCTGACGAGAGCTACGGTATTGAAGTGGCGAAGCTGGCGGGCGTACCGAATGTGGTTGTCAAGCGTGCCAAAGAGATTCTCAGTGAACTGGACGGGGAAAAACAGGTTCAGCGGCAGCAGATGGAAAAGGTCAAAGAGCCGGAAGAGAATGTGCAGATGAATTTTGTTTCAGCTTCTAATCATGCTGTGACCGAAAAGCTGAAACGAGTAGATCTGAACACATTGACGCCGATAGAAGCACTGAATATTTTGTATGAGTTAAAAAGTCTTTTGTAATTTGCATATATAGAAAGAAAAGGAGACCCTATGCCGAAAATTAATGTTCTGGAGAAACATGTAGCCGAGTTGATTGCAGCAGGTGAAGTAATCGAACGTCCGGCTTCTATTGTAAAAGAACTGATAGAAAATTCCATTGATGCCGGAGCAACTGCGGTAACGGTAGAAATTAAAAACGGCGGAATTAAATATATTCGAATTACCGATAATGGCTGCGGCATTGCCTATGAAGATGTCCCGACAGCCTTTTTACGTCATGCAACCAGCAAGGTGCGTTATGAGTATGATCTGGACAGTATCGGTACCCTCGGCTTTCGTGGAGAGGCACTGGCGTCTGTTTCGGCAGTGGCAAAGGTGGAAATGCTGACAAAAACATCGGACAGTCAGTTTGGAACCCGTATTGAATTGGCTGGAGGCGAACAACTCTCTTTATCCGAGGCAGGCTGTCCTGACG
>CAUHFD010000148.1 GCA_959605275.1 uncultured Eubacteriales bacterium
TAATGTGATTCGAGTAGGTACGAAAACGATGGAAATCAGTTTTTGGGGGAATCAGCTGACCTTAAAATGCTTAAATACCGATAATATTATCATTGAGGGAAATCTAGAACGGATCGAATTTATTATTTAATTTCGGTATGGAATCCGTACATCCTTAAATTAATCGAAAAGGACGGACATATTTGTGTTTACTGTTGAATTCATGCGATATATGAAAGGAACACTGCGCTTCCGGGCATACGGCGGATATTTTGAGCGGTTTATCAATTTGGCTGCTCAAAACGGATACAGCCTGTGGGGCGTATATAAACAAGATCAGATTTTTTACGGAGTTACCACGGTAAAGGATTACAGAAAGCTGGCAAAAATCGCAAAAAAAGCAGGTGTGCGGCTAAGAATAGCCGATAAAAAAGGATTTCCGTTTTTAGTACATCGATATCGCAAAAGATTTGGACTGCTGATCGGAATATGTTTTTTCGCTGCCTTTTTGTTGTTTATGCAAAATTTTGTATGGCAGATCGATGTGGTAGGAAACCAAACCATCCGAACTCAACAGGTAGAGGATTTGGCAAAAAGCTTGGGACTACATACCGGTGCATATCTTCACAACATTAATTTCAAACAGATACAGCGGGAAATGGAACTGCAATTACCCAACATCGCATGGATTACGGTAAATCACAATAAAACGAAAGTAGTGATTGAATTATGTGAAAGCACAAAAATACCTGATATGGAAGGGAAGGATACGCCCGGTAATTTGGTGGCAAAAAAAGACGGTGTCATCAAATACATGGAAATTTACAGCGGTCAGAAGATCGTGAAACCGGGAGATATCGTATCCGCAGGAGATTTGTTGGTAAGCGGTATTGAAGAAGACCAATTTCAGCAAACGCATTTTTATTCTTCACGCGGTAAAGTAATCGCCGAAACCTACCAGACAAAAAATTTTTCTCAACCGCTTAAATTTACCGACAAACAATATACGGGACAGATTAAAAAAAGACATTATTTGGATTTGTTTGGGCTTAAAGTGCCGATGTTTGTGGCTTTTCACATGGAAGGAACTTTTGAACGATCTCAGACTTATGATCCGCTCGTCCTATTTAAAAAGCAGTTTCCGCTGGGATGGTATACGCTTGAGTATAAAGAGTTTCAATCAGTCAACAGAGAATATACCATGCAGGAAGCAGAGAAAATTCTGCTTGGGCAAATAGAAGAATATGAAACAAAGGAATTACAAAATGTGAAAATCATATCCAAAGAATTGGAAAAGGCGGAAGGAAAAAGCAGTTATGAAATTTCAGTCCGCTATACCTTTGAAGAAGATATTGCAAAAGAAGAGAAAATCCTATTGCAATAAGTCGTATATATCAAGAAAAACGCATTCTTTCGCACCTATTGCTGATTGTAAATGACTTAGTGTTGTTCGAAATATTTTTGTAATAGGGTATTGACAAATAAAATATAATGTGGTTTAATAATATTAAACCGATGATGAGGAGATAAAACCGGTTACGAACTTACAGAGAGTCGGGGAGGCTGGAATCCCGGCAGAAAACGGATCGGACAAATGGACCTCGGAGGGCACGGTGAAAAGCTGCGGCTTAGTATCCGATGACGTGTGCCTACGTTACAGGGCAAGAAATGTGTTGGCATTTCGATGAGGTGGCTGTGATTTTTATATTACGGCAATCAAGGTGGTACCGCAGGAAATTTACGCCTGTCCTTGTTTAAGGACAGGCGTTTTTTGTTTGTGTATAAATGCTTTCCTTCATCGTGTTCCGACGGAATATCAAGAGAGGAGTATGTTGCTATGAAACTGTTTGCTGCTCACAAAAGCGGAAAATTTCGTAACAATGACTTTGATAAAGCAAGAGAGAAATATTGGCGATGGTCATTACGGTTATGAATGAATCAAAATTGATATATGCAATTACATCGCAGAAAAAATCTGCTTTCAGAAAGGAAAATGAAAAATGAAAAAGATCATTTCTATTATATTAACTGCATTGATGACTGTAACGTTATTTGCCGGATGCGGCAATCAAAAAGAGGATACCGGCAAGTTTCAAATCGGAATCGTACAGATTGTGGAACACACTTCCTTAAATACGATTCGTGAAACAATGGTAGAAGAACTGACATCACTTGGTATCGGTGACAAAGTGGAAATTGACTATAAAAATGCAAGCGGTGATCAGAATAATCTGAATACGATTTGCCAGAAATTTGCTTCTGATAAAAAGGACTTAATCGTTGCAATTGCTACTCCGTCTGCACAGGCAGCAGTAAACGCCACAGAAGATATCCCGGTTGTCTTTTCAGCGGTAACCGATCCGGTATCCGCCGGTTTGCTGAACGATTTAGAAAATCCAAATGCTAATGCGACCGGAACTTCGGATTATGTGGATGCTGAAAAAATCTTAGATTTAGCTTTAAAAATTACGCCTGACATCAAAACGATCGGTTTCATTTACAGCTCCAGCGAAGCAAACTCTAAGGTTGTTATTGAAAAAGCAAAATCATATGTTACTTCGAAAGGCTTGAAATACGAGGAAATTGCAGTGACCAATTTGTCGGAAGTACAGCAGGCAGGAATCTCTTTAGCCGGCAAGGTAGACGCCATGTTCGCTCCGATCGATAACACGATCGCATCGGCAATGGATGTGCTCTCCGAAGTTTGCGTGGAAAAGAAAGTTCCGTTTTATGTTTCGGCAGACTCCATGGTTGCGGACGGCGGATTTGCTACCGAGGGAATTGATTATGTTGACTTAGGAAAAGAAACAGCTGCTATTATCAAGCAAATCTATGAGGGCAAAAAAGTAGCTGATATTCCGGTTGTGATTCTAAAGGATACAAAAACTTATATCAATAAGACAATCGCCGGTAAAATCGGTGTTACCATTCCGGCTGATATTGCCGGCAAAGCGGAATTTTTCGAATAAACAAACAGAGAACAGAAAGGCCGGAGGATGATGGGAAATTTCGGGGATATTTTACAGAACGCGACCACGCTGGGATTAATATACGGATTAATGGCGATCGGGCTGTTTATTTCATATCGGGTCCTGGATGTTGCTGATTTGACGGTAGACAGCAGCTTTACGCTGGGCGCTGCAACTTCTGCCATTTTTACGATCAATGGCAAACCGCTGCTTGGCGTATTGATGGCGATTCTGGCAGGAATGTGCGCCGGCTTGGTAACCGCGTTCTTGCAGACAAAATTAAAAATCAATCCCATCCTTGCAGGTATTCTGACCATGACGGGACTCTATTCCATCAACCTCTGGGTCATGAAAAAAACGCCGAACTTATCTTTGATGCGGATGAATACAATTTTTACTCCTTTGGAAAATTTGATCGGAAAGAAATTGGCATATTTTCTCATCAGCTTGTTTTTAATAGTTCTGGTTTCTGTTCTGATTATACTTTTCTTTAAAACCCATATTGGTCTTGCCATTCGTGCAACAGGAGATAATGAGGATATGGTGCGTTCTTCTTCCGTTAATGTGGATGTTATGAAGATGATTGCGCTTGCTTTGGCGAACGGTATTGTAGCATTGAGCGGTGCAACTTTAGCGCAATATCAGCATTCGGCTGATATCGGAATGGGAACCGGTATCGTTATTATGGGATTAGCTTCTTTGGTTATTGGTGAAGTAGTGGTCGGAAGAAAGCATTTAGTGCAGAATTTGATTGCGGTTGTGGTGGGTTCTATTCTATACCGCATTATCTTTGCGCTGGTTATGGAAATCGGTATCTCGGCGTCGGACATCAAGCTGATGTCTGCGATTATCATGATTCTTTCCATATCTTATCCGGTGATTGTACAAAAGATCAAGTATTTTCGTCAAAAACATTTGGCGAAAAAAATAGATATTACGAATATATGCTGTTCGGGAGAGGAAGGCAATGGAAAGTATGTTGGATCTCATTCAAATAACCAAAATATTTAACAAAGGCACCTTAAACGAAAAGACAGCGTTAGATGACATCAATCTGCACTTGAATGACGGAGATTTCACCACTGTCATCGGAGGAAACGGCGCAGGTAAATCTACACTTTTAAATGCAATTGCAGGCTCGTTCCTTGTGGATAAAGGGAGAGTTTTGCTGGATGGAACCGATATCACTTTTTTGCAGGAGCACAAACGTGCAAGAAACATCGGCAGACTTTTTCAGGATCCTCTGAAAGGAACAGCGCCCAATATGACGATTGAAGAAAATATGGCGCTGGCATATGGCAGAGGTCAAAAAAAGTCTGCAGGAATCGGTATCAGCAAAGCACAGCGTGATTTGTTTCGAGAAAAGTTAAGCGAATTGAATCTTGGATTGGAAGACAGGATGAAAAGCAAGATGGGGTTACTGTCCGGTGGACAGCGGCAAGCGGTCACTTTATTAATGGCAACTTTATCTACGCCGAAGCTGCTGCTGCTGGATGAGCATACTGCCGCATTGGATCCGGCGACTGCCGAAAAGGTCATTTCACTGACAAACAGCATTGTCAACCGGGAGCATATTACCACGTTGATGATTACCCACAACATTCAATCCGCTCTAAGCTGCGGCAATCGTACCATTATGATGGACGAGGGAAGAATCGTGTTGGATATCAGCGGAGAGGAACGACACAATATGACGATAGAGTCGGTGATGGATTTGTTTAAGCAAAAAAGTCATAAGGCTCTGGATAATGACCGGATGCTGCTGACGAAATAGAATAAAAAAGACGTTGTCCTCATATTAATGTAAGGGAGATTTCTTACATTAGTATGAGGGCTTTTTGTCTTTCAGGAATGCGGTGCATTCCTGAAAGACGGACAGCTTTTCGCTTTTCGGCAACAATCATGCCGAAATTTTGGCTAACGCCAAAACCGTTTAAAGCTGCCGGTTTGCCGGAAATCAATAGGGAATGCACCGCATTCCTGAAAGACGGACAGCTTTGACAGAACACGGAAAGGAACGTAGAACAATATGGATGATTTCAGATATGAGAATCGCGAAATAAGGAAGCGAAGCCATAATTTGACACAAGAAGGAAAGAAAAAACATATAATCAGCGAGGTGATTACGTTTCAGGCAATCATCTGTGTGCTGTTGGCGATTATTTTGCTTGTCTTAAATTTGTTTGCTGCGCCGAAAGTGAATGAACTTCATTCGAACTATCAACAATATACGGAAAACAGCAATGATTGGTGGAATGATTTTATATCGGTTTGGAATAAAGCGGTGGACACGATCACAAAATCGAAAGATAACAGCGTCAGCAATGTGCAGAGCGCCGCCGGAGGTGAACCCAACCCATTTGGTCCGTACAACAAAATTATGTCTCCGCCTGATTATGCAACCTTTGCGCCGTTTATATACAGCTCTACGATCACCGTGCCGGTATGCGGAAAAATAAGTTCAGGGTTTGGTTATCGCTATCATCCGATTACCGGACAGCTGGATTTCCATAAAGGCATTGATATTGCGGCAGATTATCAGACTCCGATTTTGGCGGCAATCAACGGGAAAGTAATCAAAGTTGGGGAAGATTCTTCCGCAGGCAAATATATCACCTTGTCGCACGGAAACGGACTGTACAGCAAATATATGCATTGCAGTGCCATTGTTACAAAAGAAGGAACGCAAATCAGGGAAGGAGAAGTGATTGCCAAAGTAGGAAGCACCGGAATGTCTACCGGAAATCATCTCCATTTCCAGATGGAAAAAGACGGCATTGTTTTTGACCCATCTTGGATTATAGATTTTAAGTCAACAGAAAACAGAGATGATTCCTAATGGAGTTTGTAATAAAAGGAGTAAAAATCCGATTTACCTTTTTATTTTTCTGGATGCTAACGTTATTTTGCTTAATTGATCGCAGCGGAGTCTTGCTGTGGGGTGTTTTGGCAGCATTCATTCATGAACTGGGGCATATTATCGCTTTTGTGTTAGTCGGAGATTTACCGGAAGAACTGTCATTTGAGATAACAGGAATTAAAATGGTACGTTCTGGTAAAGCAATTACACCCGGAAAAGAAATATTTCAACTGTTAATGGGAAGCTGCACGAACTTTTTGGTCTTTTTGATTTTATCTTACAGTTTGCAGACGGTGAATAAAGTCAGTTTATTTGCAGTCAGCCATCTGATTCTCGGGATTTTTAATTTACTGCCGATTCAAAGCTTGGACGGCGGTATGATTTTAAAAATCATAAATGAAAAATTTTTTGGTATTCGAAAAGCGTATGTGCTGGGAAAAGTAATATCATTGATGATACTAATACCGCTTTTCTTTGTCGGATGCTATCTTTGTGTATTGGAGCGATTTCATTTTTCTTTATTGTTTGTTTGTATTTGGCTTCTGGTCGCCTGTATAAAACAATAAGATCCGCTTGCTTTTTTAGTAAGCGGATCTTATTGTTACAGTGTTTCAAGGTTATAAGGCGTTTGTTGATACACAAAATAGTTCAGCCAGTTGGAAAACATTAAGTTAGCATGGCTTTTCCAAATAAAATTCGGTAGTTTTTCCGGATTATCATCAGGAAAATAATGATACGGAAGCTGAATTTTCATTTTCTTTTTAACGTCCCTGAAATATTCATTCGCCAGTGTATATAAATCATATTCAGAGTGACCGGTAACAAAAAACTGCCTGCCGTCCTTAGAGGCTACGATATGTACGCCGGAAATTTCGGATTCTGTTAAAATTTCCAATTGATCGCATCGTAAAATATCTTCTTTTCGTACTTCGGTATGTCTGGAATGGGGAACATAAAAGACATCATCAAATCCTCGTACCAGTTGATGATTATGCTGCAATACTTTATGAGGAAATACACCAAACATTTTCTGATTGAGTGCATATTTTGGAATACCGTAATGATAGTATAATCCAGCCTGCGCTCCCCAACAAATATGCAGGGTAGAAAAGACGTTTGTTTTGGTCCATTCCATAATTTCGCACAGTTCCTGCCAATAGTCTACATCTTGATAATCCATCAATTCTATCGGCGCCCCGGTGATAATCATGCCGTCGAACTTTTGATCTTTGATATCCGAAAAGGTTTTGTAGAAAGTAAGTAAATGCTCCTCCGACGTATTTTTGGATACGTGAGTAGCCGCTTGCAGAAGCTCAATATCAACCTGTAAAGGTGTATTACTTAACAGTCTTAAAATCTGGGTTTCTGTCTCTATTTTCTTTGGCATCAGATTCAGTAATACAATTTTTAAAGGACGAATATCCTGATGGGATGCACGTTGTTCGTCCATTACAAATATATTTTCACTTTCTAAAGTGGCAGCAGCGGGCAATGTCACCGGAATCCGGATCGGCACTTAAAATCAACTCTTTCAACTAATTTTATATTGTTTGCTGATGAATACTTACTGATCAATTCGGGATTTGTTCAGTAAATATTAATATTATATCAAATTCACCGTGCTTTATCAAGTACCGAATTAATCCCCGACAAACCTACACTGTAGGTGTTACAATGATGTGTGACAAAAAAGAAATAAAAAGGTAGCGAATAGGAGTGACATGT
>CAUHFD010000149.1 GCA_959605275.1 uncultured Eubacteriales bacterium
CCGGGTATATGTAAACAACAAAAAGAAGGCTTGCGCGGCGGTTGGATTTCATTCAGAAGAGTATGCGCTGCCTGCGCAAACAACCGAAAACGAGCTGCTCCGTTTGGTGCGGGAATTGAATGAAAATCCGCATATTAACGGCATTTTGGTACAACTTCCCTTACCTGCGCAGATTGATGAGCATAAAGTAATCGCCGCCATTGCTCCCGAAAAGGATGTGGATGCTTTCCATGCGGTTAACGTGGGAAAAATCATGATCGGAGATTATGATTTTCTGCCCTGTACGCCATCCGGGTGTATGGATTTGATTCATTCTACCGGTGTGGAAATTGCAGGCAAAAGCTGTGTCGTGGTGGGCAGAAGTAACATTGTGGGAAAACCGATGGCAATGCTGTTGCTGCATGAAAGTGGCACGATCACGATTTGCCATTCCAAGACCAGAAATTTAAAAGAAATTTGCCGCAATGCGGATATTCTGGTGGTCGCCATCGGAAAGGCGAAATTTATTACCGGAGATATGATCAAAGAGGGCGCCGTCGTCATTGACGTGGGAATGGATCGTGATGAGAACGGAAAGCTCTGCGGGGATGTGGATTTTGATTCGGCAAAAGAAGTTGCCGGTTATATCACTCCTGTGCCCGGCGGTGTCGGACCGATGACGATTGCAACCTTGATGCGCAACACATTGACTGCGGCAAAGGTGCAAAATCATATTGTTTAAAATCACTGTTTGCACAAATAAAAAACAAGGCAGAATTTCAAATCTACGGAGGAGAATCAGTCTGTCTGAATAATACTAAAATCTAATTGATTAAAGCTTTCCATTAGATTTTAGTATAAAAAATACAAGGCGTCAGTATAAAGAAAGTGTGTTTCTGTTATGCTGACGGCTTTGTCATTTGCCAGAAAGCGGGAAGAGATACAAATTTGCAGCGATGTTTGGAGAGGAACGGACATGATGATATCAAAAACAAAAAAAGTAGTGATCAGCGGTTTGCTGATTGCCTTAAATCTCATATTGCCTCAAATTTTTCATTTGTTTGGTCAGCAAGCGGGGAAAATATTGCTTCCCATGCATATTGGAGTGTTAATAGCGGGACTTTTACTAGGAAGTGTATGGGGAATCGGTGTTGGCGTGGTGACGCCGATTTTGAGCTTTTTGATCACCGGCATGCCGCCGATGCCGATGACAGTGTTTATGGTTTTTGAATTGGCAGCTTACGGTGGAACCGGCGGATTTTTTGTTTGGTTGTTCCGGAAATGGAAGTGGAATAATATTGCCGCTGTTTATGTCAGCCTTGTTATATCTATGTTGGTAGGAAGATTGGTGTATGCGGCAGTGCTGTTGGCTGCGGGATTTATCTTTCCGGCAGAAGCTCCTGCGGTTACTACTGTGTTTGTCTCTTTCTTAAGCGGCTTGCCGGGAATTGCAATTCAACTTGTTTTTGTGCCGCTGATCGTGATGGCGACAGAAAAGCTGATTCGTTTAAATTCTTCTCAGGTAAGGCGGGCAGAGTAATGGCAGAAGTGATTCTTTTATGCGGTAAAATTGCGGTCGGAAAGACGACATATGCGGCTTATCTGCAAAAGAGTCGTAATGCGGTTGTTTTGTCCTGTGATGAACTAATGCTGTCGTTGTTTGATTCTTGCTTGGGGGATAAGCATGATGCCACAGTAAAACGCTGCTCTTTATATCTAAGCGGTATTGCCAGGCAGGTTGTTGCGGCGGCGGGAGTAGATGTTGTTTTGGATTTCGGCAGTTGGACAGCCGCGGAACGAGGCGCGGTTCAGGCGTTTTTTTCTGAATATAACATTCCGGTGCGTTTATATTATCTGTTTTGTGAGGAGAGTGTTCGTTTAGAGCGGCTAAGGCTTCGTAATCTTGCGCTGCAAAATGCCGAGGGCAGAGTATATATTATTGAAGATGATTTGCGCAAGCGGCTGGACGCCAAATTTGAATTGCCCTCCGAGAATGAAGCCGACAAACTGATAGATACGACTCATTTGACTGTTTAAAGTTACTGAAATATTGAATAGTACAAGCGGTAACAATCATATCCTTTATTAATACGGAATAATAGGAAAGGATATGATAATATGCCGGAATGCTGTAAAGATTTTGAACTTCCGCCATTGCCCTATACTTATGACGCACTGGAGCCTTATATTGACACCGAAACGGTTAAAATTCATCATGACCGACATTTTAAAACATATGTGGATAAATTGAACGCCGCATTGAACAGTTATCCGCAATATTTTTGCTATACCCTGGAAAAACTGCTACTATGCTGCCGTTCTCTGCCTTTTGAAATCCAACAGGCGGTGCGGGACAACGGAGGGGGTGTTTACAATCATACCTTGTATTTTGCCGGTATGGGTAATTGCAAACTCTCGGCGCCTTGTGGCAGGTTGGGCAATCGGATGCAGGAATGTTTTGGCAGTTTTGAATCTTTCCGGGAAAAGTTTACCGAGGCGGCATTAAATCAATTCGGATCCGGGTATGCATGGCTGGTGTGTGACAACAATCAAAACCTGAAGATTGTAACGACACCGAATCAAAACACTCCCCTGACTTACCATTGCCATCCGATTTTGACGATTGACGTATGGGAACATGCTTATTACTTGAAGTATCAAAACAAGCGTAAGGATTATATCGAGGCATGGTTTCATCTGGTCAATTGGGAATACGCTGAAAGACGGTATGAAGATCTTTGCTGTTAACAGCTTTTCATTTGGGTAATTTTTTCTAAATGTAATCGACGTATCCTAAAATCTTTATCACAAAAAGCGGTTGTTTTTTCACCGTACAACTGTTATAATATCTTTGGTTATGCTGAATTCGTAGTAACAAGAAGGCTCGCCTTGCACTGATTCCGATTCGGATTTGTGCAAATCGGCGGGCTTTTTCAATAAGGGGCAAAGCCCTGTCATTCAACGCTCCGGTAGTGGATTGTACCGCCACCGGAAAAATCGAGTGGAACTCGCCGCCTTGAGAGGCGGAGAACATCTCGCTTTTATACTAAAATCTAATTGAAAGCTTTCATCGATTTCCGAGGATGAATTGTGTCAGAAAAGGCAGACGACACCGCTGGGCTGACGCCCAGCAAGGAGGATAACGCTTTCTGGCGCAATTCAGAACGGAAAGAATGAAAGTATTTCATTAGATTTTAATATTAGTTATATGTAATGCCTGCTGAACAAATCAAATACTTCTATTGTTCATTGAGCAATATGTAAAGGAGGCGGAAACGGTGATTGTTTCATTGGACGAAGTCAATAAAATCTATAACGGCAATGTTTTATTTGAACACATCAATGCAAAAATAGAAGATACCGACAGAATCGGTCTGATTGGTCCAAACGGAGCAGGAAAAACGACTTTGCTTCGGCTGATTTGCCGAGAAGAATTTGCGGATAGCGGTACGATTGCGGTTTCCAACCGAAAGACGATCGGCATCTTGCATCAAAACAGCGGGTTGAGCAAAAGCAGCACGATTATCGAAGAAATGAAGTCGGTTTTTCAATCCTTACTGGATATTCATCGGAGAACCAAAGAAATCGAAGCGCTTTTTGCCGCAAACACGATTGCGCATGATTCAGCCGAATATCAGGCATTGTCGACGGAATATTCCGAAAAGTCTGCTTTTTTTGAGCAGAAAGACGGTTATCTGATTGATGTTAAAATCAAAACGGTTTTAAACGGTATGGGGTTTGGAGATAAATCAATGGATACCGTTATCAGTACTTTAAGCGGTGGAGAAAAAACGCGTCTAGCTATGGCAAAACTTTTGCTGGAACAACCGGATTTGTTGATTTTGGATGAGCCTACCAATCATTTGGATTTTCAGACATTGGCATGGCTGGAGGACTATCTTTCTGGTTATAAAGGTGCACTGCTGATTGTATCACATGACCGGTATTTTTTGGATCGCTGTACTGATAAAACATGGGAAATTGAAAATCATCGGCTTCATTGCTATAAAGGCAGCTATTCCAAATTTGTGGTTATCAAGCAGGCAAATTATGAGCGACAGCTAAAGGAATATGAAGAACAACAGCGGGAAATCGCTAAAATGCAGGAATTTATTGATAAAAATATTGTCCGGGCAAGCACAACTAAGAGCGCACAGAGCCGGCGTGCTGCTTTGGAGCGGATGGAAATCATAGAAAAGCCGTTTGTATATAATAAAACACCGATCATTCATTTTAACTACACGCAGGAACCGGTTAAAGATGTATTATGTGTAACCGATATGGATTTGTCGGTCGGTTCGGGAGAAACTTATCAGGAGTTGGCTCATGGGATTACTCTGCAGGTGGAGCGAGGGGACAAGCTTGCAGTGATCGGCACGAACGGTATCGGAAAATCCACTTTTTTAAAGGCAATTCAAAATAAGATCCCATATCGGCATGGCAGGGTAGTGTGGGGCGGAAATGTGAAACGCTCCTTTTTTGAGCAGGAGACAGCAATGCTGAATCCGGAAAATACCGTTCTGGAAGAATTGTGGCAGCGCTATCCGTCGATGAATGAAACCGCGGTGCGATCAGCTTTAGGGGCAGTGTTGTTAACGGGAGAAAACGTATATAAAAAAGTCGGTGTGGTCAGCGGTGGAGAGCGGGTAAAATTAAGTCTGGCAATTTTAATGCTGGAGCATCCGAATGTATTGATTATGGACGAGCCTACCAACCATCTTGATATATACACAAAAGAGGTGTTGGAAAAGGCACTGACTGAATATACCGGCACACTGATTTTGGTTTCTCATGACCGTTATTTGCTCAATAAAATTCCAACCCGGATTATGGATATGAAACAGGACTCAATCCGGTTTTTCCAAGGCAGATTTGACGAGTATTTAGAATTTCAAAAAATGCAGGAGACGGAGCGTTCTGTCGTTTCCTCCAAATCTTCAGAGACTGAAAAGACATCTAAAGGAAATTATCGAAGTAAGCAGCAGCGGAGTGAAGAAGCGAAAATCCGTCAGCGTGTAAAGGAACTGGAACGTTTGATTGAATCTTCTGAGCAGGAAATTGCTGCTCTGGAGCAGGAACTGACCTTACCTGAGGTGTATCAGGACTATCAGCGGATGAATGAAAAGTGCGCGGCTTTGGAAGAAAAGAAACAGTTTCATGCACAATGCCTTGAGGAATGGGCAGAACTGGCAGAATGTTTATCATGATATTTCAATGCCGAAAAAGCAACTCAATGATTCGAGAGAGCTGATAAAATCAACTTTGGGGAAAAATGAAAAAGATTTTGATATTTTATCATTATGATAACAGCAGAAAGGAATTTATATGGAAGCAGTGAATCAAAAACAATCACAAGAAAACAAAATGGGGCATGCGCCAATGCTCAAATTGATTATGTCAATGTCATTGCCGGCTATGTTTTCGATGTTGGTGCAGGCTTTGTACAATGTCGTAGACAGCGTGTTTGTGTCGCAAATCAGCGCCGGGGATGCAGAGCTGACGGCAGTATCAATTGCGTTTCCGATACAAATGTTATTGATTGCATTTGGGGTGGGAACCGGAATCGGTTTAAATTCATTGGTATCCCGAAGGTTGGGAGAACAGGATTTTAAAGCGGCAAACTCTGCTGCTACTCATGGGATTTTGTTGGGGATTTTAAACTGGGTTATTTTTGCTGTTTTCGGCATTGTGTTTTCCAGATTGTTAATGCCCCTGTTTACCAATAATGCGGCAATCGCTGAAATGAGTATTGATTACCTGCACATTGTTACTATTTGCTCGTTCGGCGTATTTATTGAAATTAATTTAGAAAAAACGTTGCAGGCAACCGGAAATATGATATTCCCGATGCTGTTTCAGTTGAGCGGAGCGATTATTAATATTATTTTTGACCCGATTTTTATATTCGGATGGTTTGGCTTACCGGCTATGGGGGTTACCGGCGCGGCAATTGCTACAGTAATGGGACAAATCATTTCGATGGTATTTGCTATTGTTGTTGTGTTTACGCGAGAACATGCGGTTCATATAACATTTAAAGGATTTCGGCTAAGTTGGCGTACGATCAAGGATATTTATGCGGTTGGCATTCCTTCTATTATCATGCAGTCGATCGGTTCTTTGTTGATTATGGGCTTAAATAGTATACTCAAAGGATTTTCGGATACGGCAACGGCTGTTTTAGGGGTGTACTATAAGCTACAATCCTTTGTATTTATGCCGGTTTTCGGACTCACACACGGGGTGCTGCCGATTATGGGATATAACTTCGGCGCGCGGAATAAAAAGCGTTTGTTGGATGCGCTGAAAATCGGAAGCATGATCGCTTTCGCCATTATGCTGGCAGGTACCATAATGTTTTGGCTGATACCGGGACCGTTGCTGCAGATATTTAATGCTTCGGAAGAGATGTTGAAAATCGGGATACCTGCATTGCGAATCATCAGCTTGTGCTTTGTTTTCGCGGCATTGGGCATTATGTTTTCGACGCTGTTTCAAGCGATCGGTATGGGCGCGAAGAGTCTGTTTATCTCGGTTTTGCGGCAATTGGTTGTGATCCTGCCGGTAGCATGGTTGTTATCTAAAGTAGGTCTGGACTATGTATGGTACGCTTTCCCGATTGCCGAAGTAGTTTCTTTAGTAGCCAGTTTTTATATTTTTAAACGATTGTATGATAAACGGCTTCAATATATTCAGTGTGCAGAGAAAAATCCGGAATAAAAAGATATTTTACGAAGGGGCAAATGATGATGCTGAAAAAGCTTGCAGTGTTTGATTTAGACGGAACATTGAACAGGACTGATCTATACTCGGTGCCTGCGCATTTAAAGGCATTGGCAGAGCGCGGGATTCACAATATCACACCAGAACAGATTATTTCAACTTTTGGAGAACGTGCGAGCGATTATGTACGAAAATTAGCAGGTGATGTGACCGATGAAGAGGCACGTTCTTATTTGGATGCAGTGGCAAAGTATGAACTGGAATTTATATATAATAAAGGAAAACCCTATGACGGCGTATTGGACAGTTTAAAAAAGTTGAAAGAAAATGGCTATTATACTGCGATTTGTTCTAATTCCTCCCGTCGATACATAACGATGGTGCTGGATGCATTAGGGTTAATGCCATATATTGATTTTATCCAGGATTTGCAGCCAAATATGACGAAGGTTCAAACTTTGGCGTTGCTGCTTGACAAAGAGAAGCCTGATAAAGCGGTTATGGTTGGGGATCGTATTTTTGACGTCGAAGCAGGACATAAAAACCATCTGAAAGCGATTGGCTGTACGTATGGCTTTAATCCCGGAGAGCTAAAAGATGCGGATGTAAAAATTGAAAGCGCCGGAGATATTTATACAGCAGTAGTGCAATTAATATAAGAAAGATAAGCTGATTTTTTTGCAGTTGCCAAGGTTTTTTGATCGCTATTAAAAAAACAAAATTTTTTTAAAAAAATGTAGGTTTGTCAATGATGTGTTACACATTGGGAAAAGAAGAAAGGACG
>CAUHFD010000150.1 GCA_959605275.1 uncultured Eubacteriales bacterium
ATTTCCTGCCTGCCGACGATCATGGTCAATTCGTTTCAGGTAAAGAGAAGATATTATGACAATGAAAGCATGTTTATGCATCCGTTAAACATGGAAGAGAGCGCAGCGGAAAGTATTTTGTCCACTTTGCGTCCTGATCGCGGATATACGCCTGAGGAGGCACGTCTGCTTGACATGTGCCTGATGCTTCATGCGGAGCATGGCGGCGGTAACAATTCCACTTTTGCCTGCCGGGTTCTGACTTCCTCAGGAACTGATGCTTATTCTGCTTATTCGGCTGCAATCGGATCTTTGAAAGGTCCGCGGCATGGCGGAGCCAACATTAAGGTAATGGAAATGTTGGAGTACATTGAGAAGGGTGTACATAACTGGGAAGATGATGACGAGGTTGCTGCATTTCTTCGTAAAATAATGGATAAACAGGCAGGTGATAGATCCGGTTTGATTTACGGGATCGGTCACGCGGTTTATACTTTGTCAGATCCGCGGGCTGTTATTTTAAAGAGAAATGCCATGAAATTGGCGCATGATACCGAATATGAACGGGAATTTAAACTGCTTGAGGCGGTAGAACGCCTGGCACCGATCGTTTACGCAGAGAAGAAAAATGACAGCAAGGTGCTCTGTGCAAACGTTGACCTTTATTCCGGCTTGGTATATAAGATGTTGGGCTTGCCGCAAGAGTTGTTTACGCCGTTGTTTGCCGTATCTCGTATGGCAGGCTGGTCGGCACATCGGATGGAAGAAATCATTAATGGAAAACGGATTATCCGTCCCGCCTATAAAGCAGTTGCAAAACAGCATGAATATCTGCCGATTGATCAGAGATAAGCGAATTCGTTTTGCTGTTTGAGCATATAAAAAGGCAAAGACGAGAAAGAAAGTTAAGGTGAGAGAAATGCACCGCATTTCTCTCACGCGCCGGCTTTTTGTGGTTGGGAAAGACGTGAACGCTGAATGGAATGCGGCACTCCGTTTGTTCGAAACTGCATAAAAGCTCAGAAAGGCAAGGATGATGAAGATGGATGGTTTGAAAGAAAGAATACAACAATGGTTACAAACGAAATATCTGCTTCCGGTTTCCGCAGTGTCATTGTTGGCTGTAGTGATTGTCCGTATTATTCAGTTAAATGTTGCCATTGATTACGCGACCGGATTTTTCAGCAAGAATAGTTGGAGTATGCTGCTGCTGGCGGTTATTATGATACTGTTCCTCGCATATGCCGTCTGGCAGACTGTACATCGCAAATTTCAAATCTCATTTCCATATCATGAAATGAATTTGAAGCCGGCAGCAATCGTATGTTTGGTATTGGGCGCAGTTATGATGTTATCCGGCTTTGCACAGATTTTGGGATGGTCCGCAAACACGGGTGACGCTAAAATATTGGAATTGCTTACCATGCTTTTTTGTATTGCGGCCGGAGGGGCTTTTTTGTATCATGGATATTTGATGTTTGCCGGCGCAGAGGACAAGCTGCAAAATCATAGTTTGCTGGCAGTTGCTGTGCTGTGGTCTATTTTAAATTTGATGAGTAATTTTATTCAGCATACCACGATTGCAAGCATCTCTGAATATTTGTTCGACTTTTTGTTTTGTGCCGCTTCAGTATTATTTTTACTGTATTATGCAAAATTTACGGCTGGGATAGACGGTAAAAAACGGGATTATTCTTTGCTGATTACCGGATTTGCAGCAGTGCTTTTGGGAGCAGTATCCAGTATTCCGCCGCTCTTTTGCGGAACATTTTGGAAACTCGGAATCAGTCAATATGTTAATCCGGTTTCCATTGTTTTGACAGTCTTCATTGGGTATATGATGTTTTTGTTTATCACCGATGCAACGCAGGAAAACAAAGGCAGCGCAGATGCGTCGTCTTGGCGGGATGCTTTGGGATGCGAATATCAATATGAACCGGTGCGGGTAGGCAATTTGAAATGGTCGCGTTGAATAGCGCTTGACAAATTTAATATTCAATGTTAAAATGAAAAAAATATAACAAGACGATGAAGACGTGTCAGTAGCAAGTTCATGTTTTCTCCCAGAAAGAGACTGCCATCGGCTGGAAGCATTCTCAGAAACGGATTTGTGAATTTCAGCGTTGGAGTTTTTCGCGAAAAGCAGTTTGCAGTAAGCGAAATGTGGCTGTCGCATTAAGACGGAACAAAGTGCGGAATGACAAATTCCGAATTTGGGTGGTACCGCGAGTAACCTCGTCCCTTTACGGACGAGGTATTTTTATTTTTGAGGAGGTTTTTGGCAATGCTGGAAAAAACGGCAGAACTGAAACAACAGTTTGAAGAAAAGATAAACAAAATAAAGTCCTCCATTGAGGCAGAACAGCTGAAAGTAGAGTTTTTGGGAAAGAAAGGGCATGTATCCGGTTTGATGGCTGCACTCAAAAATGCAACCGGAGAACAGAAAAAAGAGGCAGGCAAGCTGATTAATGAGTTGAAGCAGTATGTGGAGGCAAAGGTTCAGGAGCGTACTCTTCAAATTCAGCGAGAGGAAGAGGAGGCTTTGATCGAAAGCCAGGAATCTTATGACGACTCTTTGCCCGGCAATACAGTATATGGATCTTACCATCCGATTACGCTGATTCAGCGTGAAGTGGAAAGTATTTTTGAGAGCATGGGCTTTACGATTGAAAATTATGATGAGATCGTTGACGACTATCATTGCTTTGAGGCACTGAATATTCCGAAGCATCATCCGGCGCGGGATATGCAGGATACCTATTATCTGAGCAGCGGTCAGTTGCTGAAAACCCATACATCTGCTGCCCAAAATGCGATTATGCGTAAATACGGCGCGCCGCTTCGCGCGGTGTTTCCAGGCAGATGTTTCCGGAATGAATCAACCGATGCTTGTCATGAAAATACCTTTTTCCAGATGGAGGGCATCATGATTGACGAAGATATTTCGATCTCCAACTTGATTTATTTTATGAAGACGATGCTGTCTGAGGTTTTCGGACAGGAGGTTACCGTACGGCTGCGTCCCGGCTTTTTCCCCTTTGTAGAGCCCGGGTTTGAGTTGGATATTCAGTGCTTGATCTGCGGCGGTGAGGGGTGTCCGTCCTGTAAAAATTCGGGGTGGTTGGAGCTTTGCCCCTGCGGTATGATTCATCCGAACGTGTTGGAATACGGCGGAATTGATTCTGAAAAGTATACCGGATTTGCCTTTGGACTCGGGTTAACAAGATTGGCAATGATGCGGTATGGCGTGAAAGATATCCGGATGTTTAACAGCGGAAATCTGAAATCTCTTTCACAGTTTGTTGATAAATAACTTTATTTCAGAGTAAGAGATAAAGTTTTCAGAAAGGAATGGTCATATCAATGTTTGTATCAATGAATTGGATCAAGGAATATGTTGATCTGAGCGGTTGTAATATAGAGGAACTCATTCATCGTTTTACCCTTTCCACTGCTGAGGTGGAGGATATTATTTACAAGGGCAGAGACATTTCAGGGGTAGTAGTCGGTGAGATTTTATCGGTGGAAAATCATCCCGATTCCAAAAAGCTGCACTTGTTAAAAGTAGATATCGGCACAAGGATTTGTGATTGTGTTTGCGGTGCGCCGAATGTCGCAGCAGGACAGAAGGTCGCTTTTGCGACTGCGGGAGGCAGAGTCCCCGGAGGCGAAATCGGAAAATGCAAGATTGCCGGTTATGATTCGGAGGGTATGTGCTGTTCTGAGAAAGAGCTTGGAATCAGCGACGATCATTCGGGACTGATGACATTGGATTCTTCATTGCCGAATGGTGCGGATTTGAAGTCGCTTTACGAAATAGAGGATGTCATTTTTGAAGTAGACAATAAATCATTAACCAACCGTCCTGATTTGTGGGGACATTATGGAATTGCCCGCGAATTTGCGGCGCTGACCGGAAAATCTTTAAAACCGCTGGATTTGGCGGATATCTGCTACGAGGGTAATGAATCGGTGCGGGTATCGGTAAAGCGGGAAGATTTGGTTTACCGCTATTCCTGCTTGAAAATGGATAATATCACCAGGACGGTCAGTCCGGTTAACGTCCGGATCAGATTGTATTATTGCGGAATGCGCTCGATTAATCTGCTGGCGGATTTGACCAACTATATTATGTTGGAATTGGGACAGCCTACCCATGCGTTTGACGCGCACAAGATTCATCATATAGTGGTGAACACCCCCGACGCTGAAATGGACTTCACTACATTAGATGGTGTAGAGCGTAAAATTGAGCCGAATATGCTGATGATTTGGGATGAGAAGCAGCCGGTAGCCATTGCCGGAATCATGGGCGGACTGGATTCCGAAATCGTGGACAATACAACCTCGGTTGTATTGGAATCGGCTAATTTTGACGGCGTCAGTGTGCGAAAATCCTCTTCGGCTTTGGGATTGCGTACCGATGCAAGTATGCGGTATGAGAAGATTTTGGATCCGGAGCTTACCCTGATTGCAGTCAAACGATTTGTACGGTTGGTACAGCAAATTGATCCGGAAGCAAAGATTGCCTCTTGCCTGACTGATGTATATGTACAAAAATATCCGGTTATTTCGCTCTCCTTTGACAAGGCTTATGTGGATCGATATACCGGAATTGACATCGGAGAAGAACAGATTTGCCAGACTCTGCGTTCGCTGGGATTCGGTGTAACCTATGCTGACGGTAACTTTACAGTAGAGGTGCCGTCGTGGCGTGCAACAAAGGATGTTACGATAAAAGCAGACATCATCGAAGAAATTACCCGGATTTACGGTTATGATAACTTTGCGATTTCAACGACACGCAGCAAGCTGCATCCGGTGAAAAGCACGGTAGCGCGTACCGAGGAAAATGCTTTGAAAGACATCTTAGTGCAGAAATATGGATTGCATGAGGTACATTCTTATATTTGGTGCGATGGCAAAAAATATAAGCGGCTGGGGATTGAGGTAGAGGATAATGTTCGTATTTTGAATATTGCTACGCCCGAAAACGGAACCATCCGCAATTCGATGCTTCCGACTTTGCTTTCCTTTGTTTACGATAACCGCAGTTATCGGGATGCATTTGGCATTTTTGAAATCGGGCGTGTTGTGGATGGCTTTGAGGATAACGGCTATTGTAAAGAAAAGCGCCGTTTAGGAATCACTTTGTTTGATAAACAGCGTACCGAAAAAGAATTGTATTTTTCGGCAGTGGATATGATCCGTTGTCTGTTTGCGGAGATTAAGCATAGTGAGGTGACCTTTGAAAAAACAGAGATTGTGCACAAGTGGCAGCATCCTAAGAATACATCACGGATTGTGTGTGCAGGTACGGCGGTGGGTACACTCTGCACCTTGCATCCGCAGAATGTTGCTAAAATTGATAAGAACGCGGCAATTGTATGTATCGAGTTTGATTTAGAGTCCATGAGCGGAGTGGCGGTTGCGCCGATTGCTTATGAGGAACCCTCCAAGTTCCCGTCTATTGATATTGACCTTTCACTCAGTGTGAAAAACGGGATTACCTATCATGATATTTCAAAGAGTTGGAAAGAATTAAATGCGGCAGAATTAAAAGAGGTTCAGGTTATCGATATTTACGAATCCGGCAGCACAAAAAGCGTCACGGTTCGCTTGTCATTCTCCTCTGACGAGCGGACATTGGCAATGGAAGAAGTACAGCCGATCGTGGATCAAGTACTGGCTTCCCTAGATCGTATTGGGGTTACACTGCGCTCTCAGTGATATTCAGATAAAGCAAATCATTTATTTTTAAAAGCAGAGGCTTTCTCACAAAATAAAAGTGAGAAAGCCTCTGCTTTTTGGCGTTCACCGGCAGGAACATCAGTCCTCTAATTGTGTATCATCTTCCAGCAATAGGGTAAAACGTATTATGGCAGCTGCCAGCACCAATTCATTTGACAGATGGTTGAGCTTGTTTTTTCTGCACTGTTTTGGGTCATCCTGCGGCTGTTCTAAAATGTTGCCTGTCAGGTTTGTAAAATACAGTAAGGCAGAAATAATCATAATACTGGAAATCATTCGAATAGGCAATACCTTTGGTAGGCAATCACACTCTTCTCCGTCTTTCACGGTGCAGATAAGCTGTTGTTTTTGAAGGTCAGTTGTGTAATAAGATAGAATGGTTGCTGCAATGATAAGAATAATATTGGCTTTTGACTGGTCAATGATATTGACCTGCTCCTGTATTTCAACCGGCAAACTATTGAAAGCAGTCTCGTCCATGGCTCTGTTTATTCCCTTCAAACCGATTACTGTTTTGTATTTGAGGTTTCAGCCGATACCATTCATATACGGTATCATTCATTTTATGCCGCGGTTTTCAAAATAGTGCCTCAGCAGTTATCGGATCAGCAAACTGGCGGCAGTTGCTCCGATGGCGATGCCGGCGCTTAGTTTTATTAAGGTGGGAATGATTTTTCTCGTCTTCAGTTTTTTCAGCGCTTGCGGCGGGTTGCAGTCCGGACTCATGTCCTTTATATATTTTTTTCCCTGATGGATGAGAAAATCGTTGTCATATTCTCGCTTTTCGGGATCCACAAAAAGAATTGCTTTTTGAATGTACAAGTTGCCGGTATCGGTGATTTCGATAATTTGCTTGTTAACGCCTTTTAACATAATCATACAGTTTTGGCGGTTTGTTGATTACTCAGCGCCAAATTCCTTTCGTCCGTTTTTTATATCGTTTGCTTTTTCTTTCTGCCGAAACAGTGTTATGTGGTAAAATAATCAGTGTTCTGTAAACATCTCTGAAAACATTACTTATTTTGGACAGTATAAAATCTTGTTATACAAATTGTAAAATCTTTTTTGTGAATATACTGTGGAAAAGTCTGTGGAAAGGGTGGAAAGCTAAAATTCGATTGTGCAAAACTCTGTGGAAAAAGTGGAAAACTCCATAAATACGCGCTGTCGATTTGTGGAAAAACCTTTGCTGAATCAATCATACAATGAGTATATGCATTTTGGAATGTATAAAAAATTTATTTAACGCAAAAAACGGGCAGATTTTCTAAATGAAAATCTGCCCGTTTTTTGCTGTTACAGACTCTATAATAAAAGTTGGGGTAACCAAATAGAGCCGGGAAAATAAGCATATTATACGAGCAAAAAGGATTGTGCGAGAAGGTCGCTTCCAACCATTATGATACAGTCGTCAGCATACCGTACAAAGTTGAGTCCTCCATCTTTCAACCCCTTATCCAGCTCATTGGGCATGATATTCGCAAGGAGCGGTGATATATTGTCTCCATGTGGGATTCCGATGCTCATCACCAATCATGAGCCCGCCGACAAGGAGCTTCCTCACGATGGAGATTACATCCCCCATCTTTGATAGTGCGACCAAAGATGGTCATCAGTTTGTCATGGTCTACAATATCGAAGAACTTTGCAAGGTCTATATCCGCTATCCAGTTATGTCCATCATTCGTCATCTCTAAAGCCTTGATGACTGCCAGTTGTGCGCATCTGTTCG